>NZ_JBIAHN010000003.1:0-516701 GCF_042870555.1 Streptomyces sp. NPDC006487 | reverse complement strand
GAGGCCGAGGATGTGCGGGCTCGCCGTATCCCCGTCGATTACGCCTCGCACTCCGCGCATGTCGAAGCCATCGAGGAGCGGCTCGCCGAACTCCTTGCCCCGATCCGTCCTCGCACTCCCCGGATTCCCTTCCACTCCACGGTCACCGGCCGGCCCGTCACCGGTGAGCAGAGCGAACAGGACGAGCAGGGCGGACAGGGTGAGCGGCTCGACGCCGCGTACTGGTACCGCAACCTCCGCCACACCGTCCAGTTCGAAGACACCGTGCGGGACCTGCTGGCCGAAGGGCACCGCCTCTTCGTCGAGATCAGCCCGCACCCGGTCCTGGCCATCGGGCTCCAGGACACCTTCGAGTCCGCGGCTCCCGCCGGCCGTCCGCCGGCCGTCGTCGAGTCCCTGCGTCGCAACCAGGGCGGCACGGACCGCTTTCTCACTTCCGTCGCGCAGCTGTACGTTCGGGGCGGCGCGGTCGACTGGACGGACACCTCCGCACGCGCGCCGCGCCGGGTGCCCCTGCCCACCTACGCCTTCCAGCGACAGCACTTCTGGCTGGAGTCCGGCGGTGCCGGGGACGTCGCCTCCGCCGGTCTGACCTCCGTCGGCCATCCGCTGGCCGCCGCGGCCGTGGGCGTTCCGGGCAGCGGGCAGCTGCTGTTCACCGGCAGGCTGTCGCTGCGCACGCACCCCTGGCTCGCCGACCGCACCGTGCACGGCGCTCACTCCGTGGCCGGGTCCGTCCTGGCCGAACTCGCCCTGAGCGCGGGCGCGGAGGCCGGATGCCCGCACCTCGTCGAGCTGGAACACGAAGCCCCGCTCCTGATTCCCCGTCAGGGCGCCGTCCAGATACGCCTGTTGCTGGAGGCGGGGCAGGGGGAGTCGGGCAGCCGGCGGTTCTCCGTCCACACGCGCCCGCAGAACGCCCCGGACACCGAGGCCTGGACCCGGCACGCCCACGGCGCGCTCACCACCGAAGAGCCCGAACACCCCGCACACCCCGAACGCCCCGACGGCACCGAAGGGTCCGCACGGCCGGACGCCACCGGTCTCGACGTCTGGCCGCCGCGGCACGCGCAGCCCGTATCGGTCGACGAGCTGTACCAGGTCCTCGCAGCCCGGGGCCTGGGACACGGCTCGGCCTTCGGGCTGGTCACCGAGGCCTGGCACGCCGAGGGGGAGCTCTTCGTCGAGACCGCCCTGCCGGACGGGCAGTCCGAGGCAGGTTTCGCGGTCCACCCCGCGCTGCTCGACGCCGCCCTGCACCCGCTCCTCGCGCAGGCTGCCCAGGAGGCGGACGGGACGATGCTCGTGGACCGCTGGACGGACCTGGCCGTGCACGCCACCGGCGCCACCGCGCTCCGGGTACGGATCGTCCGCACGGGCGCGGACACCGCCTCGCTGACCGCAGTGGACGCGGCCGGCGGCCGGGTCCTCACCGCGGGGACGGTCCGCCTCGCACGGTCCGAGCCGCCCGCCCGCTCCGCCGGAGCCGACGTCGCGGGCGGCGGGGCCGGACCGGCGATGCGCCCCAGGGCAGTGACCGCCCGGCCGCGCCAGGCCGTCAACTCCGCCCCCGGTGGCATCGAGGGCCTGCGGGCCCGGGTCGCGGCGCTGCCTCCCCTGGAGGCGGAGGATGCGCTGCGGCGCCTCGTCCAGGGCGCCGTCGCCTCCGTGCTCGGGCACGCCTCGGCCGACGCCGTGGACCCGGACCGGTCGTTCATCGAGCTGGGCATCGAATCGATCACCGCGACCCAGTTGCGGACCCGGCTGCGCGAAGAGACCGGGCTGCCGCTGGCCGTCACCATGGTCTTCGACCACCCGACGGTCTCCCTGCTGGCCCGCCACCTCATGGAGGCCTTCGCCGACGGTGCGCGGTCCGGTCAGGCCGGGGCAGCGGGCGGGGGCCTGACGGCCCTGTTCCGGCAGGGCTGCGAGCAGGGCAAGCCCGTGGAGGCCGTGCAGCTGCTGGTGGCCGCCTCCCGGCTCCAGCCCGTCTTCGCGCGGCGGCAAGACGCGGCGCGCTGGCCGAGCCCGGTGCGCTTCGCCCGGGGCGAGGAGGGCCCCGCGATCTTCTGCTTCCCCTCGCTGGGGGCCATCTCGGGCCCGCACGAGTACCTGAAGTTCGCCTCCGCGTTCCAGGGCGTTCGCGACGTGACGGTCCTGCCGCACCCCGGATTCCTCGAAGGCGAGTCGCTCCCCGCCGACCGCGAGGCGCTCGCCCGCGCCCACGCCGAAGTGGTGCTGGAGGAGTCCGGCGGCAACCCCGTGGTGCTGCTGGGCCGTTCCTCGGGCGGCTGGATCGCCCACCGGGTGGCCCAGTACCTCGAGGAGCTCGGCCGGCCGGCCGTGGGCGTCGTCCTGCTGGACACGTACTCACGTACCGCCGACCGCTACAGCCTGCCGCTCATGACCTCCCAGATGGTCGCCAACGAGGACCTGTTCGTGCCGCTGGACGACACCCGGCTCACGGCGATGGGCGGCTACATCGGCATCCATGCCGACTGGCGGCCCACCCCGCACCGCACGCCCGCTCTGCTGCTGCGCGCCGAGGACGCCGTCCCCGGCGTACCCGCCGACGAGTCCGCGCCCGAAGGCGACCGGCCCGGCTGGGAGTTCACCACCCGGCGCACCGAAGTCCCGGGCGACCACTTCACGATGCTCGACGAGCACGTACGGACCACAGCGGACGCCGTCGAAGCCTGGCTGCGCGGCGGCCTCATATGACCCCCCGTCCCCCCACCACCGAGAGTGAACGTCCCCGCATGCAATCGACATCGTCCCAGCGAGAGTTGTGGCTACGGAAGTACCATCCGGGTCCGGAGGGCAACGGGCCGGTACTCGTCTGCTTCCCCCACGCCGGCGGAGCGGCCACCGCCTTCCGCCCCCTGTCGGGTGACCTCTCCGCGCACGCGGAGGTCTGGTCCCTGCAATACCCCGGACGCCAGGACCGGCACGCCGAAGCCCCCGCCACCCGCCTCGACGCACTCGCCGACGCGGCCGCCGCCCAGCTGGGTGCGTACACCGGGCGGCCCCTGGTGCTCTACGGCCACAGCCTGGGCGCCCTCGTCGCGTACGAGACGGCCCGGCGCCTGGAAGACGCCTTCCCCTGCGTCGACCTGGCGGGACTCCTCGTCTCCGGAGCGCAGGCCCCGTCGGTACCGCGGTCCCTCGGAGTGCACCTGCGTGACGACGACGGGGTCATCGACGAGATCCGCAAGCTGGGCGGCACCGCCCCGGAACTCCTCGCCGACCCCGACGTGCGCCGCATGATCCTGCCTGCCGTACGCGGCGACTACGAGGCGCTGGAGACCTACCGCTTCCGGGCCGCGGCTCCGCGGCTGCGCTGTCCGGTCAGCGCCCTGATCGGCAGCGCGGACGCGCAGACCACCGAAGGGGGTGCACGGCTCTGGGAGGAGACCACCGCGGGGGGCTTCGGCCTGCGCACCTTCCCCGGCGGCCATTTCTTCACCGAGTCGCACCGCCCGCAGGTCGCCGAGGCGCTCGCCGAAGACATCCGCTCGTTCACCCATGCAGCACGGAGGATCCGTTGACATCCCGTCCCCGCCCGTCGTTCGGGCTGACCGTTCTCGCGGTCTCACTGCCGATGTTCATGGTGGCCCTGGACAACCTGGTCGTCACCAACGCCCTGGCCTCCATCCGCCACGACCTCGGTTCCACGGTGGAGAACCTCCAGTGGGTGACCAACGCCTACGTACTCGGTTTCGCCGGCTTCTTGCTGACCGCCGCCGGACTCGGTGACCGTTACGGCCGGCGCAAGGTGTTCGTCATCGGCATCACCGCCTTCACCCTGGCCTCCCTCGGCTGCGGCCTGTCCGACTCGACCACCGCCCTGATCGTCTTCCGCACCCTGCAGGGCATCACCGCCGCCGCCGTGCTGCCGCTCTCGCTCACCATCCTCACGGTCTCGGTACCGCCGCAGAAGCGCGGCGTCGCCATCGGCCTGTGGAGCGCGATCAGCAGTCTCGCCGTCGCCCTCGCACCGCTCGTCGGGGGCGCCATCACCACCGGCATCGACTGGCACTGGATCTTCCTGGTCAACATCCCGATCGGTCTGATCGCCGTACCGCTCGTGCTCAAGGTGCTGGAGGAGAGCCGCGGAGCGGCCGCCAAGCTCGACATCCCCGGCCTGGTCCTGGCCTGCACCGGTGTGCTCGCCCTCGTCTGGGGCATCGTCAAGGGCGGCGAGGACGGCTGGACTTCGGCAGGAGTCGTGACGGCCTTCGTGGCCGCCGCCGTGCTGTTCGTGGTCTTCCTGCTGTGGGAGCGCAAGGCCCCGTCGCCGATGCTGCCGCTGGCCATCTACCGGATCAAGGCCTTCTCGCTGGCCAACGTGGTCTCCCTCGCCGTCTTCTTCGGCCTCTTCGGCCCGATCTTCCTCATCGCCCAGTACCTCCAGGTCGCCCGCGGCCACTCCGCCTTCGAGGCCGGCCTGTGGACCCTGCCGTGGGCGGTCATGCCGATGCTCGTCGCTCCCTTCGCGGGCAAGTTCGCCCCGCGGATCGGCAGCGGCGTGCTGATGGCGGCCGGTCTGTTCGTTTCCGGTGCCGGCCTGGCCTGGTTCGCGGCGGTCGCCGGAGTGGGCGCGTCCGACTGGGAGTACGTCGGTCCGTTCGTGCTGGCGGGTGCCGGCATGGGCCTGGTGTTCGCGCCGACGGCCATGGTGGTCATGAGCTCCGTCCCGCCGCAGATGGCCGGCAAGGCCTCGGGGGCCAACACGACCGTACGAGAGCTCGGCGGCGCCCTCGGAATCGCCGTGGCCACCAGCATCTTCTCCGGCTCCGGCTCCTACGACACCCCGCAGCACTTCACCGACGGCATGGTCCCGGGCCTGTGGGTCGGGGCCGCGGTCCTGGCCGCGGGAGCCTTGGTCGCCCTTGCGATTCCCCGCCCCCGGAAGGCGGCCGCGGGGCAACAGCAGTCACAGCAGCCGCAGCAGCCTGCGCCGAAGCAGGAAGCCTCCGCGGTGTCCAACTAGGCGAACGAGCCCAAGGGACGGCGCGACGCGCAGGGACGAGGTGCGCCCGGTGGCCCGTACTCCGCAGCGGCGGTACGGGCCACCGAGCCCCGGGCCCGATGCGCGGACAGAGCGGACCGAAAGGAAGTGCGCACACTCGTGATCACGATGCCGGGGCCGGGGCCGGGGCCGGGGCCGGGGCCGGGTCCGATGCCGGAGGACGGCACCGACTCCCCGCCGACGCATCAGCCGGACCTCTGGCTGCTCAGGGTGCCCGACGGCATGGGGGCGGACCGGTTCGACCAGTCCGTTCTGGACCCGGGGGAACGGGAGCGGGGCGCCTCCTTCGACCGCCCGGAGCACGCCTCGCTCTACGTCGCCTCGCACGTGGCCCTCCGGATGATCATCGGTGGGTATCTGAACGTTCCCCCACGGGACGTCGGGTTCTTCCGGGAACCGTGCCCCGGCTGCGGCGAAGCGCACGGCAGGCCCGCCGTCGCCGTGGGGGAGACCGACCCCGCACTGCACTTCTCCCTCTCGCACAGCGACGGCACGGCGCTGGTCGCCGTGGCCTCGGCCCCGGTGGGGGTCGACGTACAGGGGCTGCCCCGGAGCGACACGGTGACGGCCTGCCTCCCGTCACTCCACCCCGGAGAGGTTTTCGAGCTCACCAACGTGCCGCACGACGCGCGCCGCGAAGCGTTCTGCCGGATATGGGTGCGCAAAGAGGCGTACCTCAAGGGAATCGGCACGGGGCTGAGCAGGGACCCCTCGCTGGACTATCTGGGCGCCGAGATCCGCCGAAGGCCGGCCGGCTGGACCATCACCGACGTTCCCTGCGGCCCCTCGCACCACGGGGCAGTCGCGGTCCTGGGGAACCCCGGGACCACCGGGACCACCGGAAGTGGGCCCACGCTCCGCACTGTCTCCATCGGCTCTCTCGGCGTCACGTGAGACGTTCGCTCAAGCAACACTGTTCAAGGGATTCGGTGCGACATGCACGGGAACGAAGAAGGCGCGGGAATACGGGCCGCCATGTGCGATCGCGTGGCCGAGCTGCATGACTTGCGTGAGCAGGCGCGGCGTGGCCCGAGTGACCGGGCGACCGAGGCGCAGCATGCGAAGGGCAAGCTGACCGCTCGTGAGCGGATCGCGTTGCTGCTCGATGAGGGTTCCTTCAAGGAGGTCGAGCAGCTGCGTCGCCATCGTGCGACGGGGTTCGGTCTGGAGGCGAAGAAGCCTTACACCGATGGTGTGATCACGGGGTGGGGCACGGTCGAGGGCCGTACGGTCTTCGTGTACGCGCATGATTTCCGGATTTTCGGCGGGGCGCTGGGCGAGGCCCACGCGACGAAGATCCACAAGATCATGGACATGGCCATCGCGGCCGGTGCTCCGCTGGTCTCCCTCAACGATGGTGCGGGTGCCCGTATCCAGGAGGGTGTTTCGGCGCTGGCCGGCTACGGCGGGATCTTCCAGCGCAACACCAGGGCCTCGGGTGTGATCCCGCAGATCTCGGTGATGCTGGGCCCGTGTGCGGGCGGCGCCGCCTACTCCCCGGCTCTGACGGACTTCGTGTTCATGGTCCGGGAGACCTCGCAGATGTTCATCACCGGCCCGGACGTGGTCCGTGCGGTGACGGGTGAGGAGATCACCCAGAACGGCCTGGGCGGCGCGGACGTGCACGCCGAGACCTCGGGGGTGGCGCACTTCGCGTACGACGACGAGGAGACCTGCATCTCCGAGGTCCGCTACCTCATCTCGATGCTGCCCTCCAACAACCGGGAGAACCCGCCGGTCCACGAGACCGCCGACCCGGCCGACCGCCGCTCGGAGGTCCTGCTGGACCTGGTCCCCGCGGACGGGAACCGCCCGTACGACATGCTCAAGGTGATCGAGGAGCTCGTCGACGAGGGCGACGTCCTGGAGATCCACGAGCGCTGGGCCCGCAACATCATCTGCGCGCTCGCGCGGATGGACGGGCAGGTCGTGGGCATCGTCGCGAACCAGCCCGGTCACCTGGCCGGTGTCCTGGACATCCACGCCTCGGAGAAGGCGGCGCGGTTCGTCCAGCTCTGTGACGCCTTCAACATTCCGATCATCACGCTGCTGGACGTCCCCGGCTTCCTGCCGGGTGTCGACCAGGAGCACGGCGGGATCATCCGCCACGGTGCGAAGCTGCTGTACGCGTACTGCAATGCCACGGTGCCGCGGATCTCGCTGATCCTGCGCAAGGCCTACGGCGGTGCGTACATCGTCATGGATTCCCAGTCCATCGGCGCGGACCTCACTTATGCGTGGCCCACCAACGAGATCGCGGTGATGGGCGCCGAGGGCGCGGCCAACGTCATCTTCCGCAAGCAGATCGCCGATGCCGAAGACCCCGAGGCGATGCGTGCGCGCATGGTCAAGGAGTACAAGGCCGAGCTGATGCACCCGTACTACGCGGCCGAGCGGGGTCTGGTCGACGACGTCATCGATCCCGCCGAAACCCGCGAGGTCCTCGTCGCGGCCCTCGCGATGCTCCGCAACAAGCACGCGGACCTGCCCTCGCGCAAGCACGGCAACCCGCCCCAGTAGACCCCGAAGGAGAACCGCCACCGATGAGCAACGTCACCGCCACCCTGCTGAAGGTCGAGAAGGGCAACGCCGAGCCCGAGGAACTGGCCGCGATCACCGCGATCCTCCTCGCCCGCGCCGCGGCCACCCCTGACGACACCACCACCGCGACCGCCCGCTCCCAGGCCGGCTGGCGCCGCCTGGAACGCACCCCCGGCTTCCGCGGCCCCCGCAGCTGGCAGGGCTAGGGGGCTCTGGCAGACCCCGGTTGATCCGGCCCTGGCCGGTCCGAAGACGGGTGGCGAAGCTGTGGTCATGACCAACAGCAACAGTGAAGTGACCGGCTTCCAGGACCGTGTCGCCCTGATCACCGGCGGAACCAGCGGGATGGGCCTGGCAACCGCGCGTCTGCTCCTGGAAGCCGGCGCCCATGTCGTCGTCACCGGCCGCGACGATGCCCGCCTCGGCCGCGCAGCCGAACAATTGGACGCGGCGTCCGACCGGGGTGCCCGTCTGTTCACGGTGCGAGCCGACTCCGCCAGCCTCACCGATCTCGACCGCTTGGCCGCCCTGATCCGTGAACGGCACGGGCGCCTGGACGGGGTGTTCGCCAATGCCGGAGCCGGCGTGTTCCAGCGCAGTGGCGAGGTCACCGAACGGGACTTCGACCTCAGTGTCGACGTCAACTTCAAGGGAGTGTTCTTCACGGTCCAGAAGGTGCTTCCGCTGCTCGACGCGGCGGGTGGCGGTTCCATCGTGCTCAACGCCTCGTGGACCCTGCACCGGGGCCTGGCCGTCGCACCGGTGTATGCGGCCACGAAGGCCGCCGTCCACAATCTGGCCCGCACGCTGGGCAGTGATCTCGCCGGGCGCGGGATCCGGGTCAACTCGATCAGCCCCGGCTACATCGTCACCGAGATGTTCGATGCCGCCAACCCAGACCCCGCCTCGCACGATGCCATCCGCGCCCAGGTGCCGCTGAGGCGGCTCGGCCGGGCCCAGGACATCGCCGAGACCGTGGCCTTCCTCCTTTCTCCGCGGTCGTCCTACATCACCGCCCAGGACATCGTCGTCGACGGAGGCCTGGTGACCGCCCTCCCAACCTCCTGACAGCGAAGGGTGGCTGCCCGGCCCTGCCCGGCCCTGCCCAGCCCTGCCCGGTCCCGACCAGCCCTGCCTGGCCCTGGCAGGGCCAGGCAGCCACCCGTCACAACCGGCGACAATCGTCGTATGAGCACAGCAATCAACCTGGGCGAGTTCCTCCGGGGCCGCCGCTCCCTCCTGACCCTGGAAGACGTTGCACTGCCGGACTTCGGAGGCCGGCGCCGGGTCGCGGGCCTGCGCCGCGAAGAGATCGCACAGCTTGCGGGAGTGAGCGTCGACTACTACACCCGGATGGAACAGGGCCGCGTACCCAACCCCTCGGGCGCGGTACTCGACGCCCTCGCCCGCGCCCTGCGGCTGGACGCGGATGCCGCCCGGCACTTGCACCGCCTCGCCCGACCCCAGTCCGCCGCACGACACGTTCCCCCGCGCCAGACCCGGCCACAACGCGTGCGCCCCATGCTCCAGCGGCTGCTGGACGATCTGGTGGACATGCCGGCGATGGTGATGGGCCGACGCATGGACGTACTGGCCTGGAATGCGGCAGCGGTCGCCCTCTTCGGCGACTACGCGGATCTGGACCGGGCCGAACGCAACATCGCCCGGATCACCTTCCTCGACGAGACGACCCGGGAGCTGTACGCGGACTGGGCCTCCTGCGCCCGCGAGAACGTGGCCTACCTCCACATGGACGCGGGACGGCACCCAGAGGACCCACGTCTGGCGAGCTTGATCGGCGAACTGTCGATGAAGAGCGAAGACTTCCGCCGCTGGTGGGCCGAACACCCGGTGCAGGACAAGACCTCGGGCACCAAGCGATTCCACCATCCGGTGGTCGGCGATCTGGAACTGGCCTACGAGACCCTGCGCCCGACGGACGACCCGGACCAGGCCTTGATCACGTACGCCGCCGAACCGGGCAGCCCCTCGCACGACTCCCTGCGGATGATGCTGGCCTGGGCCACCGAGGCCTCTTCCTCCATGCCACCACGGAATGCTCGGCCAACCCCCGCCCCGGCACCCCCGCGCTGAGAGACGTACGCCCTGGGATCCGGAGCCGCGGGGCCGGATCAGCCCTGCTGTTCGCTGACGTTGACCATCCACGTGATGCCGAACTTGTCCGTGCACATGCCGAAGACGTCACCCCACATCTGCTTCAGGCGAGAGGCCACATTCACTCCCTTTGGGGCGAAAGGTCAGTGCGGGCAGCCTATGCGCGCCGCGTACGCACAGAGGGTTCCCCCGAGCCGTCCGTCGACCTCGTGTCGCATACCCGTAGGGCCTGGGGCGATCGATCCGGAGATCGCGGCACCGTGGACCGCAGGGCGGAGCTGCGTCGCGGCCCGTGCCGATGCCGGTCAGCCGGCGAAGCCCGGGACCACCAGGCCCGACTCGTACGCGATCACCACCGCATGGGTCCGGTTCTGCGCGCCGAGCTTGGTCAGCACATTCCCGACGTGCGTCTTGACCGTTTCCAGGCTCACCGTGAGGGACTCCGCGATCTCCGGATTGGAGAGCCCGGTGGCCACCAGGCGCAGCACCTCCTCCTCCCGGCCGGTCAGGGAGGCCCGCGGCAGGGCCTCTGCGGAGCCCAGCGGGCGGGGGGCGACCATGCGGCCCAGTGCGGCCGGGAAGAGCACCGCTTCGCCCGCCGCCACCACCCGGACCGCCTCCGCGATCCGGGGGACCGGGAGGCGCTTGAGGACGAAGCCGCTGGCGCCCGCGCTGAGGGCGGCCGTGACGTAGCCGTCGTTCTCGAAGGTGGTGATCACCACGACCTTCGGCGGTTCGGGCGCTTCGGCAACGAGTTGGCGGGTGGCCTCGATCCCGTTGAGACGCGGCATCCGGACGTCCATCAGGACCACGTCCGGTCGCAGGATTCTCGCCCGTTCGACCGCCTCGACGCCGTCGGCGGCCTCGCCGACCACAGTGATCCCCGGCTGCGCGGCGAGCAGCATGCGCAAGCCGCTGCGGGTGACCTCGTCGTCGTCCGCGATCAGGAGGGTGACGGAGGGGCCGGTGGCGGAAGGCAGGGCCGTGCCCTCGCCCGCGCCGGATCCGCTCATGCCGACACCCGTGCCGGCAGCCGGCAGGCCAGCCGCCAGTGCCGCGTCCCGTCCGGGCCGGCCTGGAATTCGCCGTGCAGCAGCCTGACGCGCTCGGCCAGTCCGGGCAGACCGTGGCCGGAGGTCGGGAAAGTACCCGGGCCGGGGCCCGGGCCCGTCCGTGCCCCGGTCAGGTTGACCACCGTGAGATCCAGTCCGTCCGGCCCGGCCGCCACCCGGACCTCGATCGGGCCGCCCGCCCCGTGGCGCAGCGCGTTCGTCAGCCCCTCCTGGAGAATCCGGTACGCCGCCCGGGAGAGCGTCCCCTGGACCAGTGACGGCTCGCCCGACAGCTCTGGTTCCACTACCGCGCCCGCGTGCCGCAGGCGGTCCAGCAGTTCGGGGAGATCGGCCAGGGTCCGGGTCGGAGCCGTTCCCGACTGTTCCTCGCGCAGAACACCGAGCACGTAGTCCAGGTCCTCCAGCGCGGCCCGCGTCGACTCCTCGATGCTGCGCATGGCGGCCCGCGCCGCCGCCGGGTCGACGGAGAGCACCTCGCCGGCCACCGCGGCCTGGATCGTCGCAGCGGTCAGCGTGTGCCCGATCGAGTCGTGCAACTCGTGGGCCAGTCGGTTGCGTTCGGCCAGCATCCGTTCCCGCTCGGCCGCCAGTGCGAGCCGCTCGGCCGACGACGGCCCCAACAGCCTCGGCGCCAGCCACCGCAGAGCGTTCGTCACCACCACGCAGACGGCAGCCGCCAGCAGCAGGCAGCCGAGCGCCACCGCCCAGCTGCCCCAACCACCCTCCGCGCGCGCCGACCAGCCGAACAGACTCAGCTCCACCTCGGAGCGGAGCCGGCCTCCCGGCAGGGTCAGGCCCGCGATGACCAGCAGGCCGCTCACCAGCGCGCCCGTCCACCCCAGTGCCACGTGCAGCACCAGCCAGAGCGGGGTCCGCCAGTGGTCGAGGCCGGGGGAACCAGAGGTACGGCGACCGGACACGGGTATCGGCAGCGGCACCCGCAGCAGCCGGCGGGCGGACACGACCAGCGCCCGCCGTACGGGGCGCGCCAGTCCGGCCACGCCGACCAGTGCCGCCCAGACCAGCAGGACCAGGACGATCTGCACGCTCTCGGGGGCGGATTGCCACGACAGCGCCGGCAACAGGGCGAAGGGCAGCAGCGGAAGGCTCGCCAGCGCGCCGCAATAGGCGAACAGCACACCCGAATACGTGGAGCCGCGCAACAGCGGCCGAATTCCCCTGATCATGGTCGCAGTATCGCCGGGCAGCCCCCCCGGCAGCCTCCCCCGATCGGGGGAGCGATTCCTCCCGACTTCCCGCGATGCGGTCGCAGGGCCCTGGAACCAGGATTCGTGTTCCGACCGAACGATTCCCCAGGAGTTGACTCATGCGAGCTCAGATCCGGCAGGGCCTTCGCCTTCCCTCACCGACCCGTCGGCAGCAGGGCGGCGGTCGGCGACGAGCTGCGTCGGTCGCGGCCGTGGCCGCGCTGGTCATCGGCGTCACGACCACGGGCGCCCTCGCCCCGTCCTCCGCCTCCGCCTCCGTCTCCGCCACCGCCTCCGCCACCGCCTCCGGTTCGGCCGCCCCCGCCGCTGCCGGCCCGAACGCCGTCCAGCAGAGTCTGAACGCGCTGGTGCGCGACGACGGCATGCCCGCCGCGCTGGCGAGTGTCCAGGACCGCGACGGCCGTACCCGTACCCACACCGCAGGAGTCGGTGACCTGACCACCGGCTCGAAGGTGCCCAGGGACGGCCAGGTACGGATCGGCAGCAACACCAAGACCTTCGTCGCGGTCGTCGTCTTGCAGCTGGTAGGCGAAGGGAGGATCGGCCTGGACACCACAGTGGACACCTACCTGCCCGATCTCGTCCGCGGCAAGGGGATCGACGGACGGCGCATCACCGTTCGCCAGCTCCTCCAGCACACCAGCGGACTCCCCGACTACAGCAACCACCTCGGGGACGACGTGCGGTACTACGCCCCGCGCGAGCTGCTCGACACAGCCCTCCGGCACCCGGCCGAGTTCGCCCCCGGGACGAGTTGGAAGTACAGCAACACCAACTACGTGCTCGCCGGCCTGATCGTCCAGAAGGTCACCGGCCGCTCCCTGGCCGAGGAGATCGACCGGCGCATCATGAAGCGCATCGGGCTGCGCCACACCTACTTCCCCGCCCCCGGTGATGCGGGAATCCGAGAGCCCCACCCCCACGGCTACCTCCGCGACGCGGCGGACGGACCACTGCGCGACATCACGGAGATCGACCCCTCTTGGGGCTGGGCCGCAGGCCAGATGGTCTCCACCAACTCCGACCTCAACCGCTTCTTCAGCGCCCTCCTGGCGGGCCGCCTCCTCCCCTCGGCCCAGCTTGCCCAGATGCGCTCCACCGTCCCGGCCGAAGCGACCTTCGGCCCCGCCGCCCGCTACGGACTCGGACTCGTCAGCAGGCCGCTGCCGTGCGGCGGTCTCTCCTGGGGCCACGGAGGCAGCTTCCCGGGGTACGAGACCCGGGGCGGCGCCACCGACGACGGCCGTGCCACCAACGTCGCGGTCACCATGCAGCTCGAGGGCGAGGAGGGCCGGAGGAATCTCGAACGCACCGTGGACACCACCCTGTGCCGCTGACCTCCGCGGGGGGCGTCCCCCAGCGGCCCACGAGTCACCTGGTCCTGTTCGCGCGAGCAGGCATCAAGGCCCCAGTCGTACGCGGGCGGGCGTTGCACCTGCCTGAAGTCACCGCCGATGCAACGCCCGCCTGGCGACAGCAGCCGTCAGCAACTCGTCGTCGAAGTGCGAGGCGACGGAAAGCTGAGTTGCGCCTGCGCGCGCGTTCAGCATGCTCTTGGTGATCCGCACGGTCGTCGGGTCACGACGAATGATCGGCTTCGCCCAGCGTGCGACTGCAGCGTCGAGATCGCCTTCCGGCACCACCTCATGCAGGATGGACAGCTGCTCCGCCCTGGCGGCGTCGAACGGCTCGGCCGTGAGGAGGAGCCGGCGAACCCAGGCCTGGCCCGCCTCTTCCGCGAGACGGGGAAGGACACCGCCCCAGGCGGGCGGGACTCCGAGGCCGACCTCCGGCATCCGGAACCGGCAGGTGTCTGCTCCGACGCGCAGATCGCAGAAGACCGCGAGGCCGAGGCCGGCGCCTATGACATCGCCGTGGAGGCGGGCGATGGTGACAAGTCTCAGTTGCGAGAGCGTCGAGCACACCCGCTGGGCCTTGTCGGCGAGGGACCTCAGCTCGGAGCCGGACGGGTCTCTCTCCAGCAGTGCGGGGAACTCCGCTCGGTCACCTCCCTGGCAGAAATGGTCTCCCGCACCGGACAGCACCATCACGCGGACGGTGCTGTCGTCCTCCAGGGCGCGCAGGACCTGCAGCAGTTCGCTGAGCATCTGGCCGTCGACGCTGTTGCCCGTCTCGGGGCGGTTGAGCTGCACCCTGAGGATGGGCCCTTCGTCGGTTACCTGGAGGGCCTTGAAGTCCGTGAGCATGTGGGGCTTTGTCTCGTTTCTCGAGTCTCGCGTGGGTGGTCAGGTGAGGGTGAGTTGCAAGGACGTAATCCGTCGGAAGGCTACGCGGGGTGCCCATCGTGCGGGCCCGCTCAGGCGCGGCCGTATCGAGCGACTGAGGAGCGAGGTGAGCAGCGTGACAGCTTCCAGCCGGGCCAGGGCATTGCCTGCGCAGTAGTGGATTCCTGCTCCGAAGGCCAGGTGGGACGCTCCGCGACCGAGGCTGAAACGATGGGGGTCGGGGTAGCGTGCGGGATCGTGATGGGCGGCCCCCACCATGAGCTGCACCATGTGGCCGGCTGGCACCAGGGTGTCTCCGAGCTGGGTGTCCGTCTGGGCCACACGGCTGATCATGTGGATAGGGGCGTCGTAGCGCAGTACTTCGTCGAGGGCGTCCGGGATGAGTTCGGGGTCACGGCGCAGTGACTCCAGATGCTCGGGGCATTCGAGGAGCAGGCGCACCGACGTGGACAGGACATGCGAGGTTGTCTCCAGCGCCGCGAGAATCATGAAGAGCGCGAGAGCGTGAACGGCTTCGTCTACGCGGTGCCGGTCAGGTTCGAACGCATCCCAGGTCCGAAGCCACTCCGAAACCGGGTCGTTCCCAGGTTCCTTACGGCGCGCACGGATCAACTCGGCGAAGTAGGTTCTCAGTTGCCTCGTGGCGCTATCGGAGAGGGCCAGCTGGCTCGGTGTGGGGAAGAGCTCCTGCGCGAAAACCTGGTCGTGCGTCAGGGCGCGCAGGAGTCCGTAGTCGGTGGCAGGTATCCCCATCCACTCGCCGATGGCGATGATGGGCAGTTCTTCGCTGACGAGTGTGTGGAAATCGGCCGGCCCATGGCGCAGTTGGTCCGTGAAGTCGGTGAGCAGCCGGTCGACGGCCCGCTCCACGGACGGACGAAGGATTTCGAGTGAGCTGTGTGGGAAGAGGCTTCCCAGGGACCGCCGTTCCCTCGTGTGCTGGGGCGGGTTGAGCATCGGCAGGGACGCGGCCATCTGCTGCGAGGCGGGTGAATTCCATCGAGCCGAGTTGTTTGTCCGCCAATCGGCGTCGGGAACGCTCCAGGCCTTGTCTCGAAGGATCTGGTCACAGAGAGCGTAGGACGTGACAATGTATCCACCCCAGGGCGCCGGGATAAGCTCTCCCATTTTTGCGAGCTGCCGATAGGCGGGCAGCGGATCCGACTGTCCCACCTCTGTTCGCAGCCGAGAAAAAATAGCCGTCAACGCCCGCCGGTCGACGCCGACAGTGGCCGTGGAAGTATTCAAAACAACTCTTCCTTGCAAGATCGAACAGTGATGGCCAGCGCTGCCTACCCTCACCGTTGAACTTCCACGCAAAAGGAGAGCTTTCCCACACCTATCTGCGTCACGTTGTGCATTTGAGAGTTCGAAGGATCGTCACTTTTATGGACAGACAGCATAAAACGTCCTGGGTTCACACGCACTTCATGGAAGGGGCGCAGGCCCTCAGGGCCGCTGGTCGAGAGAGGCTTCTCGCCTCGTCGTTGGGCTTCGTTCAGCTGGGCGGTGTTGAATTTGATCCATTCGGGCCAGGGAGTTCCGTAAACCTCGCGCGCCTCATGGGTCAGTGACAGGCGCAATGCGGCCATGATTTTCGGGTCCCGAGAGATCCTGTGGCCCAGGATCAACCCGGCGTCGACCACCTCTTGAAGCTTGATTCCCTGTGGGACGAGCCCGTCGACTTGAAGGGTCGATTCCGGGATCGCTACCGCCAGGTCATTCTTTGACCGGAAATGAAAATAGAAGGCGCCCTTGGTTACGGCGGCAACTCGGATGATCTCATTGACCGACGCTCCCTCACTTTGGTGCTCGGAGCAGTCTTCGGCGATTAGCGATGTGGGCCTCGCCGTGGGGATGCGTCGGCAGGCCGCGCTGGAGGCTGGGGGGCGTCCTCGGCCCGGTCCTGCGTGAGGTGGAAGTCCGCGGCCTCGGACCAGGTGAGGGCGCGCGTGAAGGAGGCGGCCCGGAGCGGTTGATCAGCGACGGGCACATGGGGCGGGGGATGTCGCCGCGAGAGACGGGGTGAGCGTCTCGGTGAGAGTCCTGGGGCTCAACTGCCGGGTGCGGCCGCCGTGCTGGAGCGTACGACGAGGCGCGGTTCGACCGACTGCGGCTCGGGCGGGGATCCCGGGGCCGCGATCTGGCGGAGGAGATGGGCCACGGCCAGGGCCCCCATGTGCCGGAACGGCTGGGCGATGGTGGTGAGGGAGGGTGAGCAGTACTCGGCGAGCTCGATGTCGTCGAACCCGACGACCGAGATGTCGTCCGGTACGCGCCGCCCGGCCTCGTGCAGGGCTCGGATCACCCCGAAGGCCATCTCGTCGCTTGCGACGAAGATGGCGGTGACGTCCGGGATGCGCGCGAGCACCAGGCCGTTGCGGTAACCGGAGGCGGGTGACCAGTCACCTTCGAGCGGTGGCGGGACGGGGCGGCCCGCGTCTTCGAGGGCGGATTGCCAGCCCTCGCGGCGGTTCGCCGCTTCCAGCCACTCCGCGGGGCCGGCGATGTGCCACACCGTCTCGTGTCCGAGGTCCAGCAGGTGCCGGGTGGCGATGCGGGCCGCCTCGGTCTGGTCGATGGCGAGGACCTCGGTGGCGTCGGTGCGCGAGCCGTCGATGGTGACGGTGGGCGTGGAGCGGGTGAGCTGCTCGATCCTGCTGCTGGTGTGGATGAGGGGCACCGAGAGGATGATCCCCTCGACGCCCTGGTCGGCGAGCCGGGACAGGGCGCTCTCGATGGCGAAGGTGTCCAGCGAGGTGGTGGTGGCGGTACTGACGGCGTAGCCCGCCTCACGGGCGGCGCTCTCGATCCCGGATGTAACGGCCGCCCTGGAGTAGAAGCTGGTCTGGAGGGTCACGACGCCGATGGTGCGGCTCCGGCCCGACGAGAGCATGCGGGCGGCGTTGTTGCGGCGGTAGCCGAGCTGCTCGACCGCGGACAACACCTTGGCTCGGGTCTTCTCCTGCACGTTGGGGTGCCCGGCGAGCGCGCGGGAGACGGTCTGCGCCGACACGCCGGCGACCCGGGCCACGTCCGCCATGCCCGGGGGCCGTGCTCCGTTGTCGGTCTCGCCGTGCTTCGTCATGGGATCCCCTCGTGCCGTCCAACCCGGCAATGGTATCGCCCACATGCCTGTTCACGTGCTGTTTCGTCGACTGGAGTGTGTATCGACGACGCCTATTGGCATCGATAACATTCTCTGCCATAGTTTCGGCCATCGCACACGTCGGACGGACGGCGCCGACGGTGCCCACCGGATACGCAGCCCCGTGCAGGGCGCCTCATTTCCCCTGCAGTGGCACTCAGGAGGAGCTGTGAAGCGCACATTCATCCGTTCTGCGGGGGTGGCGGGTGCCCTCGCCCTCACCTTCACGGTCACCGGCTGCTCCGGTTCGGGTGCCGATTCGGACTCGGCCTCCAAGATGGCATCGATAACATTCTGGGGGTGGGCCCCGGGGTACGAGGACGCTGTGAAGTCGTTCAACGACAGCCACCCGAACATCAAGGTCACCTACCAGACGGTGCAGCCCGGGGCGAAGGGCGGATATCAGAAGATGCTGAACGCCGTGAAGGCGGGCAATGCGCCCTGTCTGGCCCAGCTGGGATACGAGACCCTTCCCAGCTTCGCCGCCCAGGGGGCCCTGCAGGACGTGTCCAAGCGCGCGGGCTCTGCCGCGTCGGACTACCAGAAGGCCGCCTGGAACGCGGTGAGCCTCGGCGATGCCGTCTACGGAGCGCCGGTGGACACCGGCCCCATGGCCCTCTTCTACAACAAGAAGCTGTTCGACTCGCTCGGTCTGCAGCCGCCGGCCACCTGGGCCGAGTACCGGACGGCGGCGGAGAAGATCCACGCCTCCGACCCCAAGCGTTTCGTCTCCTCGCCCTACCTGGACTACGACTACGCCGGGCTCGCCTGGCAGGCGGGGGCGAATTGGTTCGCCGTCGACAAGGACGCCTGGAAGGTCAGCATGGCCTCCGCGGAGAACAAGAAGGTCGCGGAATACTGGCAGGGCCTCGCCGGCGACGGCCTGATCAGCAGCGCCCCCATGTACGACCAGGCGTGGTACACGGGGCTCGGCAGCGGGGAAATCGCCACGGTCGTGGGGGCGGTGTGGCAGGCGGGAGTCATCAAGGGCGGCGCCAAGGCGGGGGAGGGGCAGTGGGCCGTCGCTCCCATGCCGCAGTGGGAGAAGGGCGACAAGAAGGTCGGCAACGCCGGCGGATCGGCCACGGCCGTGCTCAAGGGCTGCAAGAACACCGCGGCCGCCTGGGAGTTCGCCCACTGGCTGGGAACCGACAAGGACGCCTTCGGCATGCTGGTCGAGAAGGCTTCGCTCTACCCCGCCGCGAACGGGCTGCTCGGGCTGCCGCAGCTGAACGAAGACCCCTACTTCGGCGGGCAGCGGATCTACGACGTCTTCGCCGCGGCCGCCCCGGACGTTGCCTCCGGGTGGACCTGGGGGCCGCTGATGACCTCCACGGTCGCGGACCTCGATGACGGCCTCGGCAAGGCGTGGACCGGAAAGGGCACCATCGCCGAGGCGCTGAGCCATGCGCAGGACTCCACTCTGACCGAGATGCGCAAGCAGGGCCTGACGGTCGCCCCGTAACCCCGCCGCCGGGGTGGGGCGGCAGGCACTCCTCCGCCCCGGCCCGGTACCGACAAGCGCACGCCGTCGCCCCTCGGTGGCCCCGCCGGGCCAGTGGGGCCGACCACAGTGAGGGACCCCGTACGTGACCCAAGCCTCCCCTTCGGTAAGCGCCGCCGAACGGCGCCCGATCGCCGCCGGTGCGTCCGGCCGTGCGTCCGGCGCCCCCGCACCCCGCTCGCGCCACCGGAGCCCGTTGCTCTTCTGCGCCCCGTTCGTGGTCCTGTTCACGGCCATGTACATCGCACCGATCCTGTACGCGGCGTACAGCAGCTTCTTCACCGTCCACCGGTCGGGCCTGGGCCTGACCGCCCCGACGGAGGTCTTCGCCCCGCTGGACAACTACGCGCGCGCCGTGCACGACAGCGCGTTCATGGCCTCGCTCGGCCGGGTGGCCCTGTTCGGTCTCGTGCAGGTCCCGCTCATGCTGGGGCTGGCCCTCGCACTGGCGCTGCTCATCGATTCCAAGTCGGCCCGGGGCCGCGGCTTCTTCCGCCTGACGAGCTTCGTCCCCTACGCGGTTCCCGGTGTGAGCGCCGCGCTCGTGTGGTCGTTCATGTACTCCTCCACGTCCAGCCCGCTCAACCGGCTGCTCGAACCGCTCTCGGTCACGATCCCGTTCTTCGACGAGGACGTCGTGCTGCTGTCGGTGGCCAACATCGTCACGTGGAGCTGGGCCGGTTACAACATGATCATCATCTACGCGGCCCTGCAGTCCATCCCCGCCGAGGTGCTCGAAGCCGCCCGCATGGACGGGGCCTCCGCACTGCGGATCGCCTGGAGCATCAAGATCCCCTCGGTGCGCGGCGCGCTGGTCCTCACCACGGTCTTCTCGATCATCGGATCGGCCCAGCTGTTCAACGAACCGGCCGTCCTCCAACCGGTCTCCGGCGGATCGATCACCTCCGCCTTCACCCCGCTGATGTCGGCGCAGAGCGCGGTCGCGGCGGGCAACTACCCCTACGCGGCGGCCCAGTCCGTCCTGCTCGCGGCCGCCGTGGGCCTCGTATCGCTCATCTTCTTCAAGCTCACCCGCCGAGGAGACCGTGCATGACCCCGGTGACCGCAGCACCCGCCCGGGTCAAGCCGCGCCGCGAGACGCGCCCGGCCGCCCGACTGACCGTACTCGCCCTGCTCGGGCTGTCCGCGTTCTACTTCCTCTTCCCGCTCTGGTGGCTCCTCGTCTCGGCGACCAAGCCCTTCGGAGAGCAGTTCAGCGGCAACGGCCTGTGGTTCGACGGCTTCGGGCTCCTCGACAACATCGCCCGCCTGAGCAGCCACGACGGCGGCATCTTCTGGCACTGGATGCTCAACAGCGTCCTGTACTGCGGCATCGGGGCCCTCGTCGGCACCCTGCTCTCCGCACTGGCCGGCTACGCCCTGGCCAAGTACGAGTTCCCGGGCCGCGGGGCGCTCTTCGCGCTGGTCATGGCAGCCGTCCTGCTGCCCAAGGTGCTGTTCACGCTGCCGCTGTACCTCATGTTCTCGGGCGTCCAGCTCATCGACAATCCGCTGGCGGTCCTGCTGCCGAGCGCGGTCAGCCCCTTCGGCGTCTACCTCGCGAGGGTGTTCGCCGAACAGGGCGTGCCCGACGAGGTACTCGAAGCGGGCCGCCTCGACGGCGCCGGTGAACTGCGCATCTTCCGCACGATCGGGGTGCGGATGATGCTCCCCGCCCTCGTCACCATCTTCCTGTTCCAGTTCGTCGAGATCTGGAACAACTACCTCCTGCCCGCCATGGTCCTCGGCGACGACCGGCTGCAGCCGGTCACGGTCGGCCTCGTCTGCTGGAACGCCAGCCACGTCGCGGTGCCCCCGCCGCTGGTCGTCATCGGATCGCTGGTGTCCATCGCCCCGCTTCTGATCGCCTTCCTCGCGCTCCAGCGGTTCTGGCGCGCGGGCATGACCGCCGGAGCCGTCAAATGATCCCCTCCGCCCTCACCACCACGCCCGCCGGCACCGTCGACCCCGCTCCCGGCTCCCGGACACCGGCCCCCCGGCCCGCCCTGACCTGGGACGGCGGCGGCTTCCTGCGCCACGGGCGGCCCCACCGGATCCTGGCCGGCTCCCTGCACTACTTCCGTGTTCACCCGGAGCAGTGGGAGGACCGTCTCCAGCGCGTCGCCGCGCTCGGCCTGAACACCGTGGACACCTACGTGCCGTGGAACTTCCACGAGCGCAGCCGCGGTGACATCCGCTTCGACGACGGGCGCGACCTGCCGCGCTTCCTGCGCCTCGCCCAGCAGACCGGACTGGACGTCATCGTCCGCCCCGGCCCGTACATCTGCGCCGAATGGGACAACGGCGGCCTGCCCGTCTGGCTCACCGGCCGCCCCGGCATGCGGCCGAGGAGCAGCCACCGCGAGTTCCTCGGCGAGGTCGAGCGCTGGTTCGGCGTACTGATCCCGCTCATCGCCGCCCGCCAGACGTCACGCGGCGGTCCGGTGGTCGCCGTGCAGGTGGAGAACGAGTACGGCAGTTACGGCGACGATCGCATCTACCTGCGCCGGTTGCGCGACGCGCTGGTCGCACACGGGATATCCGAGCTGCTGTTCACCGCGGACGGGCCCACACCGCTGATGCTCGACGGCGGCAGCCTGCCCGGCGTGCTCGCGGCCGCCACGTTCGGCTCGCGCCCCGACCAGGCCGCCGACCTGCTGCGCGAGCGCCGTACCGGGGAACCCTTCCTCTGCGCCGAGTTCTGGAACGGCTGGTTCGACCACTGGGGCGAGAAGCATCACGTACGGCCCGCTCCGAGCGCCGCCGAAGACGTCGACGGCATCCTCGCCCAAGGCGGTTCGCTCAGCCTGTACATGGCCCACGGCGGCACCAACTTCGGCCTGTGGGCCGGCGCCAACCACGACGGTACGACCCTCCAGCCCACCGTCACCAGCTACGACTCCGACGCCCCGATCGCCGAACACGGCGCGCTCACCGCCAAGTTCCACGCACTGCGCGGCAAACTCGCTCCATACAGCACGGGTCCCGTCCCCGTGCCGCCGCAGGACCCGCCCCTGCTGGCCCCCGCCACACTCCCCGTACGGCGCGGATCCGCGCTGCTCGACGCGCTGAGGTCGGTGTCGACACCGCTGCACGCCGCCAACCCGCCGAGCTTCGAGGAACTCGGACAAGCCTCCGGCCTCGTCCTCTACACGGCACGCCCGGTCGTCCCGGCCGGCAGCCACGAGGTGACGGTCACCGGCCTCCACGACCGGGCGCAGGTCTTCGTCGACGGCACCCTCGTCACCGTCCTGGACCAGTCGACGGCGTCTTTCCCCGTCACCGGCACGGGCGCCGCGGTCGAGCTCTGCCTGCTCGTCGAGAATCAGGGACGCATCAACTACGGCCCGCTGCTCGGGCAGGGCAAGGGCATCCTCGGTGGAGTGCACATCGGGCGGCGGCTCGTCCACGGCTGGTCCGTCCGCTCCCTGCCCCTCGACGAGTGGAGCGCGCAGGACCTCGCGCACGCGGCCACCGCCTCCGGACCGGCGGACGGCCGGGGGGTCGCCACCGCGCACCTGCACGTCGACGAACCGGCTGACACCTTCCTGAGCCTGCCAGGCTTCGGCAAGGGTTTCCTCTGGGTCAACGGCACGCTCCTCGGCCGCTATTGGGAAGTCGGCCCGCAGACGACCCTGTACCTGCCGGGCCCCCTGCTGCGCGCGGGGGACAACCTCCTGACGGTCCTGGAACTCGACCGCTTCGGCGAGCACGTCGAGCTGCTCGACGCACCCCGCCTCGGGCCGTGCGAGGAGTACATCGAGACGTTCGACTGACGCGACGCGACGCGACGCGACGCCCGTACCGCCCCGCACCCGCACCCGCACACCACTGCCGCCGGTCGATGGCCGACCGCGGCACGCCCCGGAGGAAGACGGCACCGATGTACACACCCCTGGAACCCGAGTACACCTCCCACACCGCACGTGAGATCGCCACCCAGCCGGACCTCTGGCGCAAGGCGGCGGCCTCGGCCCACCACTACGGCTCCGTCCTGCCGCGCCGCGGCGAGCGCGTGGCCGTCGTCGGCTGCGGAACGTCCTGGTTCATGGCCCTGGCCTACGCCGAGCTCCGCGAGGAGGCCGGCCAGGGCGAGACGGACGCCTTCGCCGCCTCCCTCTTCCCCGTGGGCCGCCACTACGACCGTGTCGTGGTGTTGAGCCGCTCGGGCACGACCACCGAACTCGTCGACCTCCTGGCCCGGTTGAAGGGCCGGACGCCGGTCACCACCGTCACCGCCGACGCGAACACCCCCGTGGCCGCCGTCGCCGACGCCGTCATCGAGCTCGCGTACGCCGACGAGGAGTCGGTCGTCCAAACCAGGTTCGCCACGACCGAACTCGCCCTCCTGCGGGCCCACCTGGAGAACGAGGGCCCCCTGCCCTCGGGAGTGCGCCCCATCGCACAGGCCGCGGCGGACGCCGAACGGGCCGTCACCGCCCCGCTGCCCGGGGGGATGCTCTCGGCGGAACAGATCACGTTCCTGGGTGACGGCTGGACCTACGGCCTCGCCCTGGAGGCGGGGCTGAAGATGCGCGAGGCGGCCGGCGCGTGGACGGAGGCGTACCCGGCGATGGAGTACCGCCACGGCCCCATCAGCATCGCCGGCCCCGGCCGCGGCACCTGGATCTTCGGACGGCCACCGCACGGTCTCGCCGACGACGTGGCCCGCACCGGCGGCCGGTGCATCGCCGAATCCGGCGACGCACCGGGCGACCTGGACCCGCTGGCCGACCTCGTACGGGCGCAGCGACTGGCCGTCCACGTCGCCGTCACCCGCGGGCTGGACCCGGACAGGCCCCGGGCGCTGAGCCGCTCCGTGCTGCTGGCCGACGACCGTGGGTGAGCGTGCCGGAGGCCGCACGTGCGTGATCGCCCTGGACGTGGGCGGTACGTCGATGAAGGGCGCGGTCGTGGACCGCGGCATGCGGCCCTTGACGACCGGACGCGCAACGACCCCGCGCGATCAGGGCCCCGACGCCGTGATCGACGCGATCGCCCGGCAACTGCGTCGTCTGGTGTCCGAGGCGAGGAGCATCGGCCGGGAACCCGTCGCCGCCGGGGTCGTGGTTCCGGGGATCGTCGACGAGCCCGGGCAGTGCGCGGTGCACTCGGTCAATCTCGGCTGGCGCGACGTCCCGCTGGCCGCGGTGCTCCAGGACGCGACGGGACTCACGGTCAGGATCGGTCACGACGTCAGGGCCGGCGGCCTGGCGGAGAGCAGGCTCGGCGCCGCTCGCGGTGTCGATGACGCGCTGTTCGTGGCCATCGGTACGGGAATCTCCTCCGTCCAGCTATTCGAAGGCCGCCCGCTCAGGGCCGGCGGGTACGCCGGGGAGCTCGGCCACCTGGCCGTCGCCCCGCCGGCCGAGCGGTGCGCGTGCGGCAGGAGCGGCTGTCTGGAGGCCGTGGCCTCGGCCCGGGCCATCGCCTCCGCCTACACCGCCCGGTCGGGGCGGGAGGTCGAGGGGGCCGAAGAGGTCGCCGCGCTGGCGGCCCAGGGCGATCCCGAGGCGCGCGGCGTGTGGGAGCGCGCGGTAGGAGCACTGGCGGAGGCGTTCGCCGCGTGCGCCACGGTCCTCGCTCCGGAACGGATCGTGGTGGGCGGGGGACTTTCCCGGGCCGGTGGCCTCCTGCTCGACCCGCTCCGGGTCGCACTCGACGGTCGTCTGAGCTGTCAACGGCGACCGGAGCTGGTGCAGGCGGCCCTCGGAGCGCAGGCCGGCTGTCTGGGAGCCGGCCTGCTCGGCTGGGAAGCCGCCGGCGCCGGCTCGGCAGTTGCTCCGGCAGCCGTGGGAACGGTCATCACGCGCTTCGCCGGGAGGGTCGTCGAGCCGGTCGGCGGGACGGTCAGCAGGAGGGGAGGGACATCGTGATCCTCACCGTCACGCTGAACGCCGCGCTGGACGTGACCTACTTCGTCGACGAGGTGACACCCCATACCACCCACCGCGTCCAGCGCACCGTGGAACGGGCAGGCGGCAAGGGGATCAACGTGGCCCGCGTCCTGACGACCCTGGGCCACCCGGTGCTCGTCACCGGGCTGGTGGGAGGGACGACCGGGCAGCTCCTCCGCGACGACCTGCGGGCATCCGGGGTGACGGACGCGCTGGTGTCCGTCCGGGGAGAGTCCCGGCGGACCGTCACCGTCGTCTGCGGGCGGAGCGGCGACGCCACCGTGTTCAACGAGTCCGGGCCACCCGTCGACCCGCCGTCATGGACCGCCTTCACCCGGCGGTTCGCCGAACTCGCCCGGCGGGCCCGGGTCGTGGTCCTCGCCGGTAGCCTCCCGCCGGGCCTGCCGTGCGACACGTACGCGGGACTGGTGGCGACGGCCCGTGCCGCCGGGGCCGTCACCGTACTCGACACCAGCGGTCCCGCCCTGCTCGCCGCCCTGGGCGCGCACCCCGACGTGATCAAGCCGAACGCGGCGGAAATCCTCGATGCCACCGGCCGGTCCGATCTCGCGCAGGCGGCGGCGGACCTTCAGGCGCACGGAGCCCGGACGGTCATCGCCTCAGCCGGCCCTGAAGGCCTGTACGCCCTCACCCCCGAAGGACACCACCGCGTGCGCCCGCCCGCCCTTCTCCGCGGCAACCCCACCGGTGCCGGCGACGCCTGCGTCGCCGCTCTGGCGGCCGGCCTCGCGGTCGGCCTGCCCTGGCCGTACGTACTGCGCGACGCCGTGGCGCTGTCTGCGGCCGCCGTCGCGGCGCCCCTCGCCGGTGACTTCCGCCGAGACCTGTACGACCGGTTCCGCACCACCGTGACCATGGAGACGCCCCGTGCCTCTGACGGCAACTGACGAGATCATCGCCCCCGCCTACGCCCGGAACCGGGGCGTCGGAGCCTTCAACGTCGTTCAGCTCGAACACGCCGAAGCCATCGTCGAGGGAGCGGAGCGGGCGAACCTGCCGGTGATCCTCCAGATCAGCGAGAACACCGTCCGCTACCACGGTTCCCTGGCCCCGATCGGCCGGGCCGCACTGGCCCTGGCCGAGCAGGCCGCGGTGCCGGTCGCCCTGCACCTGGACCACGCCGAGTCCGAGGACCTGGTGCACGAAGCCGTCCGCCTCGGCTTCACGTCCGTGATGTTCGACGCCTCCGCCCTGCCGTACGCGCTGAACGTCGCCGCGACCCGGGCGGTCACCGACTTCGGCCACCGGGCCGACGTGTTCGTCGAAGCGGAGCTCGGCGAGGTGGGCGGAAAGGACGGCGCCCACGCACCGGGCGTCCGTACCGACCCGCAGGAAGCGCGGGAGTTCGCGGAAGCGACCGCGGTGGACTGCCTGGCGGTGGCGGTCGGCAGCTCCCACGCGATGGCCACCCGCGATGCCGTCCTGGACTTCGACCTCATCGCGCGACTGCGCGCCGGCACCGGCGTACCGCTCGTCCTCCACGGCTCGTCCGGGGTCTCGGACGCGGACCTCACCAGGGCCGTGGCGGCCGGGATGACGAAGGTCAACGTCTCCACCCACCTCAACGGCATCTTCTCCGCGACCGTCCGGCGGGAGCTGGACCGCCGGCCGGGGGTCAGCGACTCCCGCAAGTACATCGCACCGGCCCGCGAGGAGGTCGCCGCGGAAGTCGCGCGCCTCCTGGGCGTTCTGGCCGGAGCCCCGCACCCGGGCCGCGCCGCGGCGGCCCCGTTCACGACCGCCGTCCAGACGGACGCCGGACCCATCACAGGAGCCGCCAACCCGGCTCCTTCGACCAGGGAGTACTCGTGACCACCATAAGAAGCAGACTGGCCGGGGCTCTGGCCGCCGCCGCGCTGCTCGCCACCGCAGGCGCCGCACTGGCGGTGCCCACCGCATCCGCCGCCCCGACCGCCGACCCGGCAGCCGCCACGTACACCGTCACGGTCGGCGCCAAGGGTTCCTGGACCTACGCGGACGACACCCCCGCCGGCCCGTACATCGACAAGGACGGCACCTTCTACTTCCAGCAGGCCCACGCCCTCTACGGCGCCTCGGACCCGCGCAAGTGGACCTTCTACACCGGCACGACCATGGACTCCGCCACCCGGACCGGTGCCCTGAGCGACGCCGTCAACCCGGCCAACTCCAACGACCGCAACAACGACACGACCTGGCGCTGCAACAACAGCCCGACCGGGCGCGAATCGACGGCGGCCCCGTCGGGGTCGAGCTACGCGCACCGCAACTACTGCGACCTCGCCGGCGTGTGGGTCGACCCGGACACCGGCGACTGGTACGGGCTGGTGCACAACGAGTTCACCCCTCAGCCCTTCGGCGACGGCGTGCACTACGACGGCATCGACTACGCCGTGTCCACGGACCAGGGCCGGACGTGGGCCGTCAAGGACCACGTCATCACCTCGCCCTACAGCACCAAGCGCGGCGACACCGCCGCATTCCCGCAGCAGACGTACCACTACGGCACCGGTGACCAGCGGCTCTTCGTGGACACCGGATCCGGCTACTTCTACGCCTTCTACGGTTCCCGCATCGTGAACAAGGGCGGCGGCTGGGCCGCGTTCTACGGGCACGTCGCCCGCGCCCCGATATCGGGGAAGATGGCGCCCGGCTCCTGGCAGAAGTGGTACGACGGCGCCTGGTCCCAGCCCGGAGTCGGCGGCCGCGAGAGCAACATGGTCCCCGTGGGCTCGGGCAGCACGACGGGTTACACCCCGCCGGCCAAGGAGTACGCCCCGGCCAGCAGCGGCTCCGTGAGCCAGCAGGTCGCCGCCGGTCTGACGCCCCCTACCTCCCCGCTGTTCGTCATGGACATCACCTACAACGCCCACCTCGGCCTGTACATCGGCGAGCCCCAGGCGGTCGACCAGAGCGGCAACGCCCCGCAGGAGATCTACGCCACCGCGGACCTCACGACCCAGAAGTGGTTCAAGCTCGGCGACACCGGCAGCCACAAGAACGCCTCCTGGTACCGCTGGTTCCTCGACAGCGGCAACAAGACCAGCTCGACGATCGTCGGCAAGGACTTCCGCTCCTACTGTTCCTTCGGCTGTTCCGGCGGGTCCAGCAGCGAGTACGTCAACTTGACGATCAACACGACCGCGCCGGCCGCCCCGGTCGACACCTCCAAGGCGTACCGCATCGCCAACGCGGGCGGCCGGGTGCTGGCCCAGGTCTCCGGCAGCGCCGCCACCACCTCGCTCCCCGCCGGCACTGGCTCCGGGCTGGAGTCGTGGCTCTTCACCTCGAACGGCGACGGCTCCCACCGCATCGCCAACTCCGCCACCGGCGGGCTCCTGGGAGTGGGCGCCACCGCCACGAGCACCCGCGCCTGGGGCACCAAGCCCACCGTCACGGCCGCCGGAACCGGCGGTCCCACCGTCGGCCAGCAGTGGTTCGTCATCCGCGGCACCTCACCCGGCGACGGTACGCCCACCGGCGCGTTCAAGATCGTCAATCGGTACAGCGGCCTCGTCATCGGCCTCTCCTCCGACTCCGCCCGCCCCTCCGAGACCACCCCCACCCGCAGCTGGACCAACGCCACCGGCAACGCGGTCGGAGGCACCCGTACGAACGGAGAGCAGACCCTGACCCTGACCCCGACCGGTCAGGCCCCCGAGACGGTGACGGTCACCAACCCGGGCCGCCAGAACAGCACCTCGGGGAAGGCCGCTTCCCTCCAGCTCGCGGCCACCGACTCCGCCGGCAAGCCGCTGACCTTCACGGCGACCGGGCTTCCCGCCGGACTGGGCATCAGCCCCGGCGGCCTGATCAGCGGCACCCCCACCACCCCCGGCAGCTCGACGGTGACGGTCACCGCCACCTCCGGCACGGCCAGCGGCACGGCCGGGTTCAGCTGGGGGGTGACGGCCTCCTTCAGCGGAGCCCACACCCTCACCGCCGGCGGCAAGGCGCTCGACAACCCCGGCCACAGCACCACCCCCGGCACCCAGCTCATCACCTGGACGGCCAACGGCGGCGCCAACCAGAACTGGACCTTCACCCAGCAGGCCGACGGCACCTACGCGCTCAGGAACAGCGAGTCCGGCCTGTGCGCCGATGTCGAAGGAGGTTCCACGAGCACCGGAGCGAAGATCGTCCAATGGACCTGCGGCAACGGCGCCAATCAGCGCTGGAACGTCATCCGGCAGGCGAACGGCACCCATACCGTCACTTCCGTGGCGAGCGGACTGCTCCTGACCACGGCCTCCACCGGGAACGGCGCACTCGCCACCCAGCAGCCCGACAACGGCAGCACGCTCCAGCAGTGGACCATCAGCTGACGCCCTCGCGGCGATGACCGGCCCGGGCCGCCCTCGTGCGGCCCGGGCCCTCGGGCTCCCACACGAGACAGCTCCAACGAATCCAACGAACGGAAGAGGAAAGCCCCTTGAAGGTACTGATCGCGGGCGGCGCCGGATTCATCGGCTCCACCATCGCTTCGGCGTGCATCGACACGGGCATCACGCCGGTCATCCTCGACAACCTCGCGACCGGACGACGCGAGTTCACCGACCGCCACACCTTCTACGAGGGCGACATCTGCGACGGCGCCCTCGTCGACCGGATCTTCGAGGAGCATCCCGGCATCGACACCGTCATCGACTGCGCCGCCCTCATCGTGGTCCCCGACTCCGTCGCCAACCCGCTCGGCTACTACCGGGAGAACGTCTCCAAGGGCATCGAGTTCCTCGAACACCTCGCCCGCAACAACTGCCGCAACCTCCTCTTCAGCAGCTCGGCCTCCCTCTACCGGGCCGACCCCGAGGACTTCTCCGTCGACGAGGGTTCTCCCCTCGAACCCCTCAGCCCCTACGCCCGCACCAAATCCCTCATCGAGACGGCGCCCTCGGCAAGATGATCGACGTCCACCACGCCGGGGAGGCCTTCCCGCTGACGGGCACCGACTACCCGACTCGCGACGGCTCCGGCATCCGTGATTACGTCCATGTCTGGGACCTCGCGATAGCCCACGTCAAGGCCGTCGAACGCTTCGCCGCCATCACCCGCGAGGAGCCGTACCGGGTCATCAACCTCGGCACCGGGCGCGGTACCACCGTCCGCGAACTGGTCGCCGCGTTCGAGAACGTCACCGGCACACCTCTCGCCACCATCGAGAGCGACCGCCGCCCGGGCGACTCGGCCGGCGCCTACGCATGTGCCGACCTCGCCCGCGAACTCCTCGACTGGCGGCCCGAGCGCCCCCTCGAAGAGGGCATCCGCGACTCCCTGCGCTGGTACCACGAGCGGGACACGAGGCTCGGGCCCTGACTCAGCGCCTCGACCGTGCAGTCAGGGCCTTGGCCTGATAGGGCCGTGGAGGCGGGGCCGGCGGGTGAGATCCATGATCTGAGTATCCGAGGACGACCTGCTTCGCCGCGGGATCCGTGCTGCTGTGTGGTCTACAGCCAGTCGCGCTTCTTGAAGATGACGTACAGGCTGACGCAGACCACTGCCATCAGGAGGATGGCGAAGGGGTAGCCGCCTGCCCACTTCAACTCCGGCATGTCCTCGAAGTTCATGCCGTAGATCGTGCCGACCAAGGTGGGGGCGAAGAGGATGGCGGCCCACGAGGAGATCTTCTTGATCTCCTCGTTCTGTTCGAAGCCGGCCTCGGCCAAGGCGCGCATTTCGGCGTTCTGTTGTTGGGAGACCAGGGTGGCGTTGACCGTGAGGATTTCGGTCAGGGCCTGGCGGAAGCCGTCCACGCGTTCGCTGGTGTGGGTGACGTGGTCGGCTACGTCGCGGAGGTAGCGCTGGAGTTCCTCGTCCGTGCCGTACTTCGCGAAGCCGGCCATCAGGCTGTGGAGCATGCCGACCAGGGGGCGGGTTGCGCGTTGGAACTCGACCATTTCCCGGGAGAGTTCATAGATGCGGCGGGAGACTTCCGGGTCGCCGCTGAAGACCTCGGTCTCGATCTCGTCCATGTCGATCTGGACGCCCTCGACGACCGGGGCGTAGCCGTCGACCACCGCGTCGAGGATGGCGTACAGGGCGGCTTCCGGGCCGAGGGAGAGGAGTTCGGGGGACTCCTCCATGCGGCGGCGGACCGCCGACAGGTCAGGAGCCGCGCCGTGGCGGACCGTGATCAGGAAGTCGGGGCCGACGAAGATGTGGAGTTCGCCGAAGTCGACCTCCTCCAGGGCGTCCAGGTAGCGCGCGGCCCGCAGGACGACGAAGAGGGTGTCTCCGTAGCGCTCCAGCTTGGGGCGTTGGTGGGCCTCCAGGGCGTCTTCGATGGAGAGCGGGTGGAGGTTGAACTCATCTGCCAGGGAGTGGAGTTCGGGCTCCGTGGGGCGGTGCAGGCCGATCCAGGCCATGCCGTCGGGCTGTTCGCGCAGCCGGCGGAAGGTCTCGGCGAGGGTGGTGGGGGATGCGACCCGGACGCCGTCGCGGTAGACCGCGGAGTCGATCACGCTGCGGTGGTCCGCGGGGGTGGGGGCCGGCGGGGGCGGCTTCGGGGCCCGTGGGGGTGTGGCCGGGGGAGCGGAGGGAGGGGCGGCCGGGGGAGCGGAGGGAGGGGCGGCCGGGCGCCGCCACCCCGCACGCTTCGCGGGCACGGAGGCGGACGGGGGCGAGGGGCGGCGGTCTGGTCGCTCCGACATCGCAGGTCAGCTCCCGGTCGAACGGGTGTTTACGGGCAAAGGGCAGGATATCCGGGTGGATGGATCCCGGGGTTCATGCGGGTCCGTGCGTGCGGGTGCGGCCGGTTCGGAGTTGCGGACAGAAGGTGTCCGCATGGGCCGCTACGTTGCTGTCATGGCCTCCAAGACGATGCGTCCCGTACTCGACACCCGTGCGCTGAACCGTGCCACGCTCGCCCGTCAGCTGCTCCTGACCCGCGCCGAGATGTCCGCACAGGACGCCACCCAGCACCTGCTGGGGCTCCAGGCGCAGAACGTTAAGCCGCCCTACTTCCAGCTCCACGCCCGCCTCGCCGGATTCCGGCCGGCCGAGCTCGCCGGGCTGATGGAGTCGCGTCAGGTGGTTCGGATGGTCACCATGAGGTCCACCATCCACACCCACACCGTCCACGACGCGCTCACCCTGCGCCCGCTCGTCCAGCCCGCCCGTGACCGGGAGATCAACTACTTCCGCAAGGGCCTGGTCGGAGTGGACCTGGACAAGCTGGCCGAGCGGGCGCGGGCGTTCGTGGAGGCCGAGCCGCGGACCATGGCGGAGATACGGGAGGAACTCCTCAAGGAGTGGCCCGCAGCCGACCCGCAGTCGCTGTCCGTCGCCGCGCGCTGCCGGCTGCCGCTCGTCCAGGTGACGCCGCGCGGGGTCTGGGGGAAGAGCGGCCAAGTCCGCCTCACCACCTTGAGTGAGTGGGTGGGAGGGGGAGAGGGAGAGGGAAGAGAGGAGGGGGCCGGGATTGATGACGTTGTCCTTCGGTATCTCGGGGCTTTTGGGCCCGCTTCCGTCAAAGACATGCAGACGTGGGCCGGGCTCACCCGGCTGCGCGAGGCCTTCGAGCGGCTCAGGCCCGGCCTGGAGGTGTTCCAGGATGAGAACGGCGTCGAGCTCTTCGATCTGCCCGACGGGCCGCGCCCCGACGCCGACCAGCCCGCGCCGCCCCGCTTCCTTCCCGAGTTCGACAACCTGCTCCTCTCCCATGCCGACCGTTCCCGGGTGATCGCGCCCGAGCTGAAGGGGAGCACGTGGTCCGGGAACCAGGCCCACTGCACGCTGCTCGTCGACGGCTTCCTCGCCGGGCTCTGGAAGCTGGGCGGTGGGCCGGACGGCGGGCAAGGCGGTGGGACGGGCGGCGGGACGCTCACCGTCGAGCTGTTCTCGGCCGTCTCCAAGGCCGGTAAGGCAGAGATCGTGGCCGAGGGAGAGGCCCTTCTCGCCGCCATGGGCGACAGCGCGGGTGAGGGTCCCGGGGGCGGCTCCGTACGGTTCGGGTCCATCCGCGGCTGAGCCCGATGGGTGGCAGCCCGATGGGTGGCCGAGCCGGGTGGCCAGGACCCGTCGCGCACTGGTGGGCCGTGCGCCGGACACGGCACGATGCCAGGCACGACAGAGATCAACCGCGATCCTCATTCGGGACCTAGGAGAGAGCAATGCGGATTCCCATGACCGTCACGGACTTCCTCGACCGGGCGGAGCTGGGGTTCTCGTCCAGTCCGGGCGTGGTGGACGAGCCGGATCAGCCCGGTCCACCGGTCCCCGATTCGACGTACGGGAGGCTCGGCGAGCGCGTACGGGCCTGGCAGGCGGGATTCGACGCGCTGGGGGTCGGCGAGGGCGAGCGCGTGGCAGTGGTCAGCCACAACTCCGCCCGGCTGCTGGAGCTGCTGTTCGCGCTGCCGATGAGCGGGCGCGTCTGCGTACCGGTCAACTTCCGGCTGAAGCCGGAGGAGGTCGACTACGTGGTCCGGCAGAGCGGGGCCTCGGTCCTGCTGGTCGACCCGGAGCTGGACGAGGCGCTGTCGGGCGTCAAGGCGCGCCACCGCTTCGTCCTCGGCCCGCAGACGGACGCCGAACTGATGCGCTTCGGCGTGGAGCCGCGACCCTGGTCGCACCCGGACGAGGACGCGACGGCGACGATCAACTACACCTCGGGGACCACGGCCCGGCCCAAGGGTGTCCAGCTCACCCACCGCAACATCTGGGTGAACGGGCTCACCTTCGGCCTGCACACCCGGGTCTGGGAGCGTGACGTCTACATGCACACGCTGCCGATGTTCCACTGCAACGGCTGGGGCATGCCCTTCGTGATGGCCGGGCTCGGCGTCAAGCAGGTCGTGCTGCGCAAGGTCGACGGCGCCGAGATCCTGCGCCGGGTCGAGGAACACGGCGTGACGCTGATGTGCGGTGCGCCCGCCGTGTGGAACACGGTGCTGGACGCGGCGGCGAGCTGGGAGGGCGAGATCCCGGGCCGCGACCGGGTACGCGTCGTCTGCGCGGGCGCTCCTCCGCCGAGCCGGACGATCCAGCGCATCGGCGAGGAACTGGGCTGGGAGTTCACGCAGATCTACGGCCTGACCGAGACTTCGCCGCTGCTCACCTTCAACCGGACCCGGCCGGCCGACGCGGAGCTGCCGGCCGGGGAACGGGCACGCAGGCTGTCGCGTGCGGGGCTTCCCGCGCTGGGCGTCAAGCTGCGGGTGTCCGAGGACGGCGAGGTACTGGCCCGGTCGAACGTCGTGCTGGAGGGGTACTGGGACAAGCCGGAGGAGACCGAGGCCGCATTGCGGGACGGCTGGTTCCATACGGGCGACGGCGGCACGGTCGACGAGGCCGACGGCCATCTGACGATCTCCGACCGGAAGAAGGACGTGATCATCACCGGCGGCGAGAACGTGTCCTCGATCGAGGTTGAGGACGCGATCTTCAGCCATCCGGCGGTCGCGGAGGTCGCCGTCATCGGCGTGCCGCACGAGAAATGGGGCGAGACGATCAAGGCCCTCGTGGTCCTCGCCGAGGGAGAGGCCGTGCAGGAGGCGGAGATCATCGCCCACTGCAAGGAACGACTGGCCGGGTACAAGGCCCCGACGACGGTCGAATTCCGTGCCACCATCCCGCGTACGGCCACCGGCAAGATCCAGAAGTTCAAGCTCCGCGAGCCGTACTGGTCGGGCCGGGAGCGGCAGGTGAACTGACCCCGGCCCCACCTGCACCTCCGTGGGCGACCGAGGGCCGGTACGGAGCTGCGCGCGCAGCCCCGTACCGGCCCTCAGGCTCGGCCCCCGGCCCTCAGACATCAGGTGGTGTCAGGCCGGCAGCTGCGCCTCGATCGCCGCGATGACCTCGGCGGCCTCGGGCTCGGTGCGCGGGCGGAAGCGGGCCACGACCTCGCCGGCGGGGGAGATCAGGAACTTCTCGAAGTTCCAGGTGATGTCACCGGCCTCGCCCTCGGCGTCCGGGACCTTCACCAGCTCCTCGTAGAGCGGGTGGCGGTTCTCGCCGTTGACGTCGGTCTTCTCCAGCATCGGGAAGGTGACGCCGAAGCCGGCCGCGCAGAACGTCTGGATGTCGTCGGCGTTGCCCGGCTCCTGCCCGCCGAACTGGTTGCACGGCACACCGATGACGGTGAAGCCCTTCTCCTCGTACTTGAACTGCAGACGGGCCAGGCCCGAGTACTGAGGGGTGAGACCGCACTGGGAGGCGGTGTTCACGAGCAGGATCGCCTTGCCCTTGTGCGCGGCGAGGCTGGTGGGCTCGTCGGACAGGGTGGTCAGCGGGATGTCGTACAGGCTCATCAAGCTCTCCTCGGCAGGCAAACACACGTAATACCCCCCGAGCCTAGGCCCCCATGCCGAGGAGGTCTTCCGCCGGGTCGTTGACCGGCTGGGGCATGCCCGTGAGGTCCATGACGAAGAGGGGTATCCCGAGGTCGTCCGCGCGGGCGCGCGCGTCTTGCGTATATCCGGCGAGCGAGAAGTAGACGCTGGTCGCGCAGGCCGTGAGCCCGTTCAGCCAGACGCACTCCACCGCCCGCAGCCCGGCCGGGGCCGTGGTCGGGTCCACCTGGGCGACCAGGCCGGGGGCCCGCAGGTCCACCGCCGCCGACGGGATCGGCCGCCCGTCGGGCTGGCGCACGTCCTGGAAGCCGAGCCAGCGCAGGTACAGCGCGGCGGTGACCACCGCGTCCCGGGCGGTACGGATCGTCACGGGCCGGAAGGCGGGGCGGGGCACCGCGGGGTCCGGGGCCGCCGGGGCAGCGCGAGGAGCCGAGGTGGCGGGGGGCGCCGGAGGCATGGAGGCGCTAGAGGGACCGGGGAGACCAGAGGGACCGGAGCGACCGGGGAGACCGGAGGGAGCCGGGAAAGCTGCCGGCGGCTGCGCCCCACGCGGGGGAGTCCGCACCTCCCCGCCGGAGGGAGCCCCGCCCGCGGGCTCCAGGGGATGGACCGGAACCAGCACCACCGTCCCGCAGGAAGTGCACCCCACCTCCGGATGCGGCCACTCGCTCTCCCGGCCGCAGGCCTCGCACCGCACCGCGACCCAGCTCTGCGTCCACGTGCGGTGGGTCAGCTCCCGGGGCGGTGACGCCAGGTCCAGGGGAGGAGTGACCGGGTTCCCGCAGGCGCAGGGGAAGACCGGGGCGGCGTAGCCGTTCTCGCGCAGGCACGCCGGGCAGCGCACCGGTACCGCATCCGCCATGAGTGCCGGACCCCCTTCGCCTTCGTCGCTCTTCGCCTTCGTCGCTGTGCGTAGGCCCATGGTCCACCACCTGCCACCGGAGGGGTGGGCAGACCCTCGATTTTCGGTCGGGCCCTGGATTTTCGTACAACTCACTGCCCCATCGGCGGCTTTTGGTGGGTTCCGGGGTGCCGTACCGCCTTGACGTTGTGGGGAGTCGCCGCTTAGCTTGTTCCGTATAGCAGAACAAAACTTCCGGATTACGGAAAAGCCTGACCGCCAGACCCGCAGGAGAACTCGATGCCTCGTATGACAGCCGCCGCCGCTGCAGTGGAGATCCTCAAGCTCGAGGGTGTCGAACAAGCGTTCGGTGTCCCCGGTGCTGCGATCAACCCGTTCTACCGCGAGCTCAAGAACGTGGGCGGAATCGCGCACACCCTCGCCCGCCACGTCGAGGGCGCCTCGCACATGGCCGAGGGGTACACCCGCGCCAAGGCCGGCAACATCGGCGTCTGCATCGGCACCTCGGGCCCGGCCGGCACCGACATGATCACCGGCCTGTACTCCGCGATCGCGGACTCCATCCCGATCCTGTGCATCACCGGTCAGGCTCCGGTCTCGAAGCTCCACAAGGAGGACTTCCAGGCCGTCGACATCGCCTCGATCGCCAAGCCGGTCACCAAGAAGGCGACGACCGTCCTGGAGGCCGCCCAGGTTCCGGGCGTGTTCCAGGAGGCCTTCCACCTGATGCGCTCCGGCCGTCCGGGCCCGGTCCTGATCGACCTCCCGATCGACGTCCAGCTGACCGAGATCGAGTTCGACCCCGAGACCTACTCGCCGCTGCCGGTCTACAAGCCGAGCGCCACCCGCGCCCAGGCCCGCAAGGCCCTGCAGTTCCTGCTCGACTCCGAGCGTCCGCTGATCGTCGCCGGTGGCGGCATCATCAACGCCGACGCCTCCGACCTGCTGGTCGAGTTCGCCGAGCTGACGAACGTCCCGGTCATCTCCACCCTCATGGGCTGGGGCGTCATCCCGGACGACCACGAGCTGGCCGCCGGCATGGTCGGTGTCCAGACCTCGCACCGCTACGGCAACGCGACGTTCCTCGAGTCGGACTTCGTCTTCGGCATCGGCAACCGCTGGGCCAACCGTCACACCGGTTACAACCTCGACGCCTACACCAAGGGCCGCAAGTTCGTCCACGTCGACATCGAGCCGACCCAGATCGGCAAGATCTTCGCCCCGGACTTCGGCATCGCCTCGGACGCCAAGGCGGCCCTGGAGCTCTTCGTCGAGATCGCCAAGGAGCTCAAGGCCGAGGGCAAGCTGCCCGACTTCAGCGCCTGGGCCGCTTCCGCCCAGGAGCGCAAGGCGACGCTGCTGCGCCGCACGCACTTCGACAACATCCCCATGAAGCCGCAGCGCGTCTACGAGGAGATGAACAAGGCGTTCGGCCCCGAGACCCGCTACGTCACCACCATCGGTCTGTCCCAGATCGCCGGTGCGCAGATGCTGCACGTCTACAAGCCGCGCAACTGGATCAACTGTGGCCAGGCCGGCCCCCTCGGCTGGACCATCCCGGCCGCGATCGGTGCCGCCACCGCGGACCCGGAGACCCCGATCGTCGCCCTGTCCGGCGACTACGACTTCCAGTTCATGATCGAGGAGCTGGCGGTCGCCGCCCAGCACAAGGTCCCCTACGTTCACGTCCTCGTGAACAACGCCTACCTGGGTCTGATCCGCCAGGCGCAGGGCGGCCTGGGCATCAACTTCGAGGTCAACCTCGAGTTCGAGAACATCAACACCCCCGAGCTGGGTGTCTACGGTGTCGACCACGTCAAGGTCGCCGAGGGCCTGGGCGTCAAGGCGATCCGCGTCACCGACCCGGACAAGCTGGGCGAGGCCTTCGAGACGGCCAAGAAGTGGGCCCAGGAGCACCAGGTCCCGGTCGTCGTCGAGGCCATCCTCGAGCGCATCACCAACATCTCGATGAGCAAGACGGTCGACATGAGCGACGTCACCGAGTTCGAAGAGGTCGCGACCGAGCTGGGCCACGCCCCGACCGCGCTCCGCAACACCCTGCCCGCCTAGTCCCACCAGGCTGGTCTAGCACCACCGAACGGCCCCCGTCCCTCCTCCAGGAGGAACGGGGGCCGTTCCGCGTTCCCTACGGGCCCCAGGTCCCGGTGGCGTCCCACCAGGCGGCACGACGCAGGGGTCGGAGGCCTACATCGCCGAAAGGTGTTCTTCCAAGCTCCGGCTCAGCGGGTAGACGCGCTCCGCGGGCAGAAGCCGCTGAGCCTGGGCGGCGCGTCCGTTCCGGACCAGTGTCGCGGCCTTGTGGACCTGCGGCGTGAGGTCGGTGAGGCTGACGACCCAGTCTTCGGCGAACGTGCGGATCAGGTGGCGGCCGATGCCGACCTGGATGCTGTAGTGGTTCAGAGCCGCGCCGCGCACCGAGCGCTCGGGGTCCCACTGAAGGTGCACGGCGGCCCGAGCCACCGCCGTCGGGACCGCGGTCGTCCGTACGGCCTGGGACAGTGCCTGCTCCCAGCCTTCCCGTGTCATCCGCACTGCGAGTACGCGCTCCTGCCCCGGCTTGCGGGCCCAGTTGCTGCGGTGCATCAGCCACGGAAACGAGGGCTTGATCCACGTCATCCGCTGGAACGAGAACGGTGTGACGAAGCGCCCCGCCCGCACCGCGGCGTCGGCGATCGCGGACGAGTACGCCTGGTAGACCACGATCGTACGGGCGTCGTAGTCGGCGCGGATCTGATACTGCGGGGTCATGCACCGCACCCTGCCATCCGCCGTGCCGGTGTCGCCAACGGTTTCCCACCGTATGCAGACCCGTTCCGACCGGCCGGGGGGCTGGGTCCGGGGGCTTTCTCCAGCGGCGCCGGCAGCCCCCGCGGGGAGCCGAGGGCGCTCCCTCGCTCCCTCGCTCCGGGGCGCTCCGGGGCGCTCCGGGGCACGGCAAAGAGCCGAGTCACGGGACCGTCCGTGACTCGGCTCTTTGGGTGTGTGTTGCTTGTTACCGCCCGACGGTACGAGGCTGGCGCGACAGGACGTTCGCACCGCCGGGCGGAGAGGGTGGGGGAGGTTCTCCTTCGTGCATAGGGGCCTCTGTGCGTGGCCCCTATATATAGAGGAGTGATTTTGGCTGGGACCGTGGCGAACGGCGACGAGAACTCCGGCTTCGTCTCCCTCAGGTCAAGAGACGGGCCTCGGAACCCATTACCACCGCACTGGCTCGCACGCTCGCCACGGTCCTCGTCCTGCCCTCACCGCGTACCACCCCTCATCCGGGTCCGCAGTGTGGGCTCAGCACCCGGATCCTGACCTCCCGTCAGGATCCCGGCGCAGCTTGTGGGCTCAGGCGTCGCGCAGGGCGCGGACGGCCTCCTCGACGCGCTTGCCGTAGTCGGCGTCCGCGGCGTGGAAGTGAGCCAGGTTCTTCTCGATGACGTCCTCGAGGGTGACCTGAGACAGGCCGCCGGCGATGGTCGCCACCAGACGCTGCTTCTCGGCCTCCGACATCAGGCGGTAGAGCTCACCGGCCTGGAAGAAGTCGTCGTCCTTGGTGTGGGCCGGAGCCTCGTGGGTGCCCGTGTAGCCGGAGACGGCCTTCGGGGCGCCCAGCGCCAGACCGGTCTCGGCCGGACCCTGGTGCGAGTTGGGCTCGTAGTTCTTGTCGTAGCGCGAGCCGTTGCGCAGCGCCATGACACCGTCGCGGCCGTAGTTGTCGGCCTTCGTCGCCTTCGGAGCGTTGACCGGGATCAGGGTGTGGTTCACACCGAGGCGGTAGCGCTGGGCGTCCGCGTACGCGAAGAGGCGGCCCTGGAGCATCTTGTCCGGCGAGGCGGTGATGCCCGGGACGAAGTTGTTCGGGGAGAACGCGGCCTGCTCGACCTCGGCGAAGACGTTGTCCGGGTTGCGGTCGAGGACCAGACGGCCCACGCGCTGCAGCGGGTAGTCGCTGTGCGGCCACACCTTGGTGAGGTCGAACGGGTTGAAGCGGTAGTCCGCGGCCTCGGAGGCGGGCATGACCTGGACGTAGAGGGTCCAGCTCGGGTTCACACCGCGCTCGATGGCCTGAAGCAGGTCGGTCTGGTGCGAGTTGGCGTCGGAGCCGACGAGCTCGGCGGCCTGCTCGCCCGACAGGCAGCGGATGCCCTGGTTCGTCTTGAAGTGGTACTTGACGAAGAAGGCCTCGCCCTGGGCGTTGGTCCACTGGTACGTGTGGGAGCCGTAGCCGTTCATGTGACGGTACGACGCCGGGATGCCGCGGTCACCCATCAGCCAGGTGATCTGGTGCGTCGCCTCGGGGGCGTGCGCCCAGAAGTCCCAGACGTTGTCCGCTTCCTGCTTGCCCGTGAACGGGTCGCGCTTCTGGGAGTGGATGAAGTCGGGGAACTTGATCGGGTCCTTGATGAAGAACACCGGGGTGTTGTTGCCGACGAGGTCGTAGTTGCCCTCTTCGGTGTAGAACTTCAGCGCGAAGCCGCGCGGGTCGCGGACCGCGTCCGCGCCACCCAGCGAGTCGGCGACGGTGGAGAACCGCAGGAAGGTCTCGGTCTTCTTGCCGACCGTGTTCAGGAACGCGGCGCTGGTGTACGCGGTGACGTCGTCGGTCACCTCGAAGTAGCCGTACGCGGCCGAGCCGCGGGCGTGCACCACGCGCTCCGGGATGCGCTCGCGGTTGAAGCGGGCGAGCTTCTCGAGGAGCTGCTGGTCCTGGATCAGCAGGGGGCCACCGACGCCGGCGGTAGCGGAGTTCTGGTTGTCGGCGACCGGGGCGCCAGACTCGGTCGTCAGCGTGCGCTTCGACATGGTGACCTTCCGTACGGGGAACTGCTGACGGAATCCGTCTTCCGTCATGCGGAACAGCCTAATTTCGGCATGAACTCGACGTCAACAGTTTGTTGAAAGAAAGAGTGGAGGAGAGGTAATCCGGACGGTGCCGGCACTTGGGCGCGACAGGACAGGTGTCAGCACCGGCACCATCCGGAAACTCAGGGCCCCGTGAGCGGGGCGGGTGGCGGCCCTACGGGCGGGCCGCCGATCGGAGCGGAGCTCAGATCTGGGCGCCGGAGAGGCGCTCGACCGCGCGGAGCAGCGCGGAGTGGTCCAGGCCACCGTCACCCTGGGCGCGCAGCGAGGCGACCAGCTGGGCGACGACCGCGCCGACCGGGAGGGCCGCACCGACGTTGCGGGCGGCGTCGGTGACGATGCCCATGTCCTTGTGGTGCAGGTCGATCCGGAAACCGGGCTTGAAGTCGCGGTTCAGGAAGTTGGCCTTCTTGCGGGTCAGGACCGTGGAGCCGGCCAGACCGCCGTTGAGCACGTCCAGAGCCGCTTCGAGGTTCACGCCCGACTTCTCGAGGAAGACGACGGCCTCGGCGCACGCCTGGATGTTCACCGCGACGATGAGCTGGTTGGCGGCCTTCACCGTCTGGCCGGAGCCGTGCGGGCCACACAGGACGATGACCTTGCCGAGGGCCTCGAGGATCGGGAGCGCCTCGTCGAAGTCGGCCTGCTCGCCACCCACCATGATCGACAGGACGGCCTCGATGGCGCCGGCCTCGCCACCGGACACCGGGGCGTCGATGACGCGGATGCCCTTGGCGGCGGCGTTCTTCGCCAGGTCGATCGAGGTCTGCGGGGTGATCGACGACATGTCGATGATCAGCGCGCCGGACTTCGCGTTCTCGAGGATGCCGTTCTCACCGTAGGAGATGGCCTCGACCTGCGGGGAGGCGGGCACCATCGTGATGATGACGTCGGCGTCCTTGACGGCCTCGGCGATCGAACCGGCGGCGCCGCCACCGGCCGCGGCGAGGCGGTCCAGCTTGTCCTGCTCCAGCGTGAAGCCGGTGACCGAGTAGCCGGCCTTCAGGAGGTTCTCGGCCATGGGGGAGCCCATGATGCCGAGACCGATCCATGCAATCTTCGGGAGGTTGCTCATGATGAGGGTCCTTCTCTTAATGCTTCGTACGAAAAGTTCGTCAGGTGCCTGGCTGTTCGCCCGGACTTTTCCGCTTACTTCGCGGCGCGGGCCTCGGCCGGCAGCCATGCGAAGGAGGCGGCGGCGTCGGCGGCCTTGTACTCGAGACCGACAAAGCCCTGGTAGCCGGCCTTCTGGAGCTGGTCGAGCAGCTCTTCGAGGGGCAGCTCGCCGGTGCCGGGGGCACCTCGTCCCGGCTTGTCCGCGATCTGGACGTGTCCGGTCTTGGCGGCGTACTTTTCGATGACCTCGGAGAGGTCCTCATCGTTCATCGCCAGGTGGTACAGGTCGAGCAGGAACTTGGCGTTCCCGAGGCCGGTGGCCTCGTTCACCTTGTCCACTACCTCGATGCCGGCCGGGGCGCTCACCAGGGGGTAGAGCGGCGACTCGGGCTTGTTCAGGGTCTCGATCAGGAGGATCGCGCCGACGCGGTCCGCGGCCTGAGCCGCCACGACCAGGTTCTTCAGCGCGAGCTCGTCCTGAACGGCCGGGTCCACGCCTTCGACGCGGTTGCCGTACAGGGCGTTCAGCGCCTTGCAGCCGACCGAGGCGGCGAAGTCCGCAGCCACGTTGATGTTGGCGTTGAAGCGCTCCGACTCCTCACCGGGAACCGAGACCGCACCGCGGTCCGGACCCGGCAGCTGGCCGGCGTAGAAGTTCAGGCCCACCAGCTGGGTGCCGGCGTCCTCAAGAGCGGTCTTGAGGGCGTCGAGCTCCTCCTGAGCGGGGGTGGGGGTCTCGATCCAGGGCCACCACAGCTCGACCGCCGTGAAGCCCGCTGCGGCGGCAGCCGCGGGACGCTCCAGGAGCGGGAGTTCCGTGAAGAGGATCGAAAGATTTACATCGAAGCGCTGGTCCGTGTATCCCATGAGGGGTGTGCGCTCCTTCCGTATTGCGGAAGTTAGTTTCTGCCTGATGGAAGACTGCAAGCAGGGCGGCCCGGTTGTCAAGTACCGCCTCCCGAAAAGTCCGGTCCGCCCGTCGCCCGCCCGCCGCTCCTCAAGGGGGCGCTATCGCGCCACTCCTTCCGGTCCGGGTAGCTTGAGCGACGTGCGATTGAGAGTGGAGTTCACGACCGAGCCCTTCGATCTGGAAGAGGCCCCTGCCCATGCCGTAGCCGCTCGCGAGGTCATTCAGACGGCCCAGCTGGACGCCGTGGATGTCGGCCCGTTCGGCAATACGGCCGAAGGGGAGTCCGGGGCGGTGCTGACCGCGGTCACCGCGCTGCTGCGCAACTCCCTGGAGGCCGGAGCCACGCGTGTCTCCCTCCAGGTCAACGTGATCGGGGAGGAGACGCCGTGACCGAGCCCCGGGACCATCCCTTCGTCGCCGCGGTCAAGCCGCTGGTGGATGCGATGGGCGGCGAGCTGATGGATCCGTCCCTGGCCCAGCCCGACGACGTCGTGCTCGCCTGGGAGGGCCGGGACCTGCTCGCCGTACGGCTTCCGCAGCTCTCGGACTCGCTGGACCACATCCTGGCGGCGCTGGAGCGCCGGCACGGCGTACCGTTGTCCCAGCTCGACCGGAAGTCCAAGCAGGACGTCGTGCGGATACTGGAGGCGCGCGGCGCCTTCTCGGTCCGGCACGGTGTGGAGACGGTCGCGGGAGCCCTCGGCGTAAGCCGCTTCACGGTCTACAACTACTTGAACAGGGACTCGAACCCTCCCAAAGGGGCCACCGGGACCAACCAAGAGTGAATCCTGATTGACTCACCGTGACGAGCCGCCGCCCAATTCACCCGGGCGGCGGCTTTTGTGTACGGGAAGTTTCAACAAAGTGTTGACGCCGTGTTGTCGAGGGCGTTAGCTATGCGCAGCCCGTCAAAGCAACAACAGGCCACGGAGGCCTACCGTGACTTCGAGTCCGACCCCGGGTCTCACCCGGTTCAACGCCTTGGACGACAGTGCGGCCACGGCCGAGCTGCACGAGGTGTGTGCCAGCTCGGCATGGGGCAGCAAGCTGCTCGCCCAGCGCCCCTTCACCAGCGTCGACACCCTGTTCTCCGCGAACGAGGCCGCCATGGCCGAGCTCACCGCGGAGGACCTGGGCGAGGCGATGGGCGGACACGCGCCGATCGGCCGGCCGAAGCCGGGAGACCCGACCTCCGCCCGCGAGCAGCGTGGCATGGCCGGTGCCTCGGAGGAGCTCAAGACCGAGCTCCTCGAACTGAACCTGGCCTACCAGGACAAGTTCGGCCACGTCTTCCTCATCTGCGCCACCGGTGCGACCGGTGAGTTCATGCGGGACGCGGTCAAGGTCCGGATCGAGAACTCGCCGGAACAGGAGCGGGAAATCGCTCGTGGCGAGCTCGTCAAGATCAACCGGATCCGCCTGACCCGTCTCGTGGAATCCGTAGAAGGAGAGTAAGACCGAGCATGAGCACTCAGACCACCGCGTCGGTGTCCACGCACATCCTGGACACCAGCATCGGAAAGCCCGCCGAAGGCGTCGCGATCTCCCTGTCGGCCCGTACGGGTCTCGACGGCGAGTGGGCGGCCCTGGGCGGCTCCGCCACCGATGCGGACGGGCGCTGCAAGGACCTGCCGGCGCTGCCGGAGGGCACCACCCACGTACGCCTCGACTTCGAGACCGAGACGTACTTCTCCAAGAAGCAAGCCGCCGAGGCACAGCAGGACGCCCCCCGCGTAAGGGACAGCGGTGCGTTCTTCCCCGAGGTCACCATCACCTTCGCGGTGAACCCGGGCGAGCACTATCACGTACCGCTGCTGCTCAACCCGTTCGGCTACTCCGTTTACCGAGGGAGCTAGCATGGCCACCATTCTGGGCCAGAACCAGTACGGCAAAGCAGAGAACCGCGTAGTCAAGATCACGCGGGACGGCGACACCCACCACATCAAGGACCTGAACGTCTCGGTCGCCCTCTCGGGCGACATGGACGACGTCCACTACTCCGGCTCGAACGCCAACGTCCTGCCGACGGACACCACGAAGAACACGGTGTACGCGTTCGCCAAGGAGTACGGCATCGAGTCCGCCGAGCAGTTCGGCATCCACCTGGCGCGTTGGTTCGTCAACAGCCAGGAGCCGATCCAGAAGGCCCGCATCCGGATCGAGGAGTACTCCTGGTCCCGGATCGCGACCTCGGACGCGAACTCCAAGTTCATCGGCTCCGACGAGGTGAACCACTCCTTCGTCCGCGAGGGCATGGAGACCCGGGTCACCCAGATCACGTACGACGGCAAGAACTGGGAGGTCATCTCCGGCCTCAAGGACCTGGTCGTCATGAACTCCACGAACTCCGAGTTCTGGGGTTACGTGAAGGACAAGTACACGACCCTGAAGGAGGCCTACGACCGCATCCTGGCGACCCAGGTTTCGGCTCGCTGGCGCTTCGCCTGGTCGGATGACGAGCAGCGGATGCCCAACTGGGAGAAGTCCTACGCCGAGACCCGGAAGCACATGCTCCAGGCCTTCGCGGAGACCTACTCCCTGTCGCTGCAGCAGACCCTGTACCAGATGGGTTCGCGCATCATCAACCACCGTTCGGAGATCGACGAGGTTCGCTTCTCGCTCCCGAACAAGCACCACTTCCTCGTCGACCTCGAGCCCTTCGGTCTCAAGAACGACAACGAGGTCTACTTCGCCGCGGACCGCCCGTACGGTCTGATCGAGGCGACGGTCCTCCGCGACGGCGTAGACGCCCGTATCCCCGTGGACATGACCAACCTCTGATGTGGCACGCCCGTCCCGGGGCTCCGCAGTGGCCCCGGGGCGGCGCGACACCTGTCAGCACTTTCAACACTTTCAACTTCCTGAATCGGCACCCGGACGCACCACACGGGGCGGCAGTACTGTCAGCTGTCAAGGCCCCCGGCTCCGGCACTCAAATCCCCTGGGTTTTGCCGTGCCCGCACCGCCACTGAAAGCACGAGGAAGTCCCATGGCAGCATCGGCAGCCAATGACAGCGCCGTAGAGCGCATCGTCATCGAAAACTGTGCGATTGCGACCGTCGACGCCAACGACACCGAGTACGCCTCGGGTCACGTGGTGCTCGCCGGTAACAAGATCGAGTTCGTCGGCGCGGGCAAGGCCCCCGAGAACCTCGAGAACGTCGTCCGCCGCATCGACGGCACCGGGCACCTCGTGACTCCCGGTCTGGTCAACACGCACCACCACTTCTACCAGTGGATCACGCGTGGTCTGGCCACTGACCACAACCTCTTCAACTGGCTGGTCGCGCTGTACCCGACGTGGGCGCGCATCGACGAGCAGATGACGTACACGGCCGCGCAGGGCTCCCTCGCCGCGATGGCCAAGGGTGGCGTCACCACCGCGATGGACCACCACTACGTCTTCCCCAAGGGTTCGGGTGACCTCTCCGGGTCGATCATCCGCGCCGCGTCCGAGATGGGCGTCCGCTTCACCCTCGCCCGCGGCTCGATGGACCGCAGCGAGAAGGACGGCGGCCTGCCGCCGGACCACGCGGTCGAGACCCTCGAAGGTGCCCTCGCGGACACCGAGGCGACCGTGAAGAAGTACCACGACTCCTCCTTCGACGCGATGACCCAGGTCGCCGTCGCCCCCTGCTCCCCCTTCTCGGTCTCCACCGAGCTGCTGAAGCAGGGCGCCGAGATGGCCCGCCGCCTGGGTGTGCGCATGCACACGCACGGCTCGGAGACCGTCGAGGAAGAGCAGTTCTGCAAGGAACTGTTCGGCATGGGCCCGACCGACTACTTCGAGTCGACCGGCTGGCTCGGCGAGGACGTGTGGATGGCGCACAGCGTCCACATGAACGACTCCGACATCGCCGCGTTCGCCCGTACCAAGACCGGTGTCGCGCACTGCCCGTCCTCCAACGCCCGTCTGGCCGCCGGCATCGCCCGCGTCCCGGACATGCTCGCCGCCGGTGTCCCGGTCGGCCTCGGCGTGGACGGCACCGCCTCGAACGAGTCCGGTGAGCTGCACACCGAGCTGCGCAACGCGCTGCTGATCAACCGTCTGAACCCGGTCCACCGCGAGCGTGCCCTGAACGCCCGTCAGGCCCTGCGCCTCGGTACGTTCGGTGGCGCCCAGGTCCTCGGCCGCGCCTCCAACATCGGTTCGCTGGAGGTCGGCAAGTGCGCCGACCTGGTGCTCTGGAACCTGAACACCCTCCTGCACTCCTCGATCGCCGACCCGGTCACCGCGCTGGTCTTCGGTGCGGCGGCCCCGGTCACCGCGTCGTTCGTCAACGGCAAGCAGATCGTCGAGAACAACCGTCTCCTCTTCGCCGACGAGGACGCCATCGCCGTGTCCACTCGGGAAGAGGCCCAGCGCCTCGCGCGGATCTCCGCGCAGGCCTGATCCCACGGAGTCCGGCCGGGGGGGACGGCCCCCGGCCGGCAGCCGTGGACCCGAGCGGGGTCCGCGGCAGCTGTTCCCGGGTAGCGCCCGAGGTCTTTCCGAGGGCGCCCCGGGAGCGGTGACTCGTGCCACTGGCCCCGCAGCTCGTGTACCGCGCCACTGCTACGGCACCTCCAGCTCTCTTTGACTTCCTTACCGGCGGCCCTAGGCCGCCCGTGCGTGGAACGACTCGGGCGAATCGTTTCTGCACCCCTTGGGACAAGCATTCGCAGCGCCCACAACTCCATACCGGCTCGACTCGTACAGCTTTCGCATCACCTCCCAGACACATCACGTCCCTGCCGGCGTGTTAAACAGTTCGGAGGAAGCCGTGGCCCAGGCGCCCAGGTTTCGCAAAGACGCAGACGCAGTCGCAGTACCGCAGGTCGCGGACGACCACGGGGGGAAGCACCCGGTCGACGAGACCTTGCCCCCGCTGAAGATGTTCACCAGCGGTCTCCAGCACGTGGCCGCCATGTACGCGGGTGTAGTCGCCCCGCCCATGATCGTCGGCCCGGCCGTAGGCCTCTCCGCCACCGAGACCGCCTTCCTGATGGGCGCCTCGCTCTTCACCGCAGGGCTCGCCACCCTCCTCCAGACCCTCGGGTTCTGGAAGATCGGCGCCAAACTCCCCTTCGTCAACGGTGTTTCCTTCGCCGGCGTGACCCCGATGATCGCCATCGGGAAGGGCGAGGGCGACAACGCCATCCCGATCATCTTCGGCGCGATCATCGTCGCCGGAATCCTCGGCTTCTTCGCCGCCCCGTACTTCGGGAAACTGGTCCGGTTCTTCCCACCGGTCGTCACCGGTACGGTCATCACCCTGATCGGCGTCTCGCTGCTCCCCGTGGCCTTCAACTGGTCGCAGGGCGGGAACAGCACCGCCACCGGCTACGGCTCGATGAAGAACATCGCCATGGCGGCCGCCACCCTCGCGATCGTCCTGCTGATGCGCAAGTTCCTGCGCGGCTTCCTCCAGCAGATCTCCATCCTCCTCGGCCTGGTCGCCGGCACGCTCATCGCGCTGCCGCTGGGGATGACGAACTTCGACGCGGTCCGGAACGCCGATTTCATCGGCTTCCCGACGCCGTTCCACTTCGGAGCGCCGCAGTTCCAGGTCGCCGCGATCATCTCCATGTGCATCGTGATGCTGGTGTGCATGACCGAGTCCACCGCCGACATCCTCGCCCTGGGCAAGATCGTCGGCCGTCCGGCGGACGCGAAGACCATCGAGGGCGGCCTGCGCGCCGACACCCTGGGCAGCGCGCTCAGCCCGCTGTTCAACGGGTTCATGTGCAGTGCCTTCGCGCAGAACATCGGGCTGGTCGCCATGACCAAGGTCCGCAGCCGGTTCGTCGTCGCGGCCGGCGGCGGCATCCTGATCCTGCTGGGCCTGTGTCCCATCGCCGCCTCCGTCATCGGAGTCGTACCGCTGCCGGTCCTCGGCGGCGCGGGCATCGTCCTCTTCGGGTCGGTGGCCGCCAGCGGCATCCAGACGCTGGCCGGAGCGGCCATGGAGAAGGGCGAGAACGCCCTGATCGTCGCCGCCTCGCTCGGCATAGGCCTGATCCCGATCGCGGCCCCCGGCTTCTACCACGCCTTCCCCGAGGACCTGCTGGTCGTCCTCGACTCCGGCATCAGCACCGGCTGCGTCGTGGCCATCCTGCTGAACCTCGCCTTCAACCACCTCGGTGCCAAGAAGGGATCGGCCTCGGCCGCCCCGGAACCGGTACCGGTGCACTGACCGGGCCGTTCCCGGCCCGTGCGCGGGATACGGCGGTGCGTACGTCACCCACTGCGGGGTTGGCGTCCGCACCGCCGTACGTGTTCTCGGCGTGCCTCAAACGCCGACGGGGCCGAACACGCGCAGGACCGGGTCCGACCAGATGTCCGGGGTGACCGTACGCACCCGGTGGCCTCGGCGGTCCAGTTCCTGGGCTTCCGTCTTGCGGACCTGCAGGGCCACCGCCGAGTCCGTGATGCGCAGGCCCGGCAGCCTCCGGGTGAGCTCCGCCGTGTAGCGGGAGAGGTCCTCCACCGTGCGCAGCCGGGCGCTGATCATGAAGTTCCAGGGGCCGCTGACGGACATGCAGATACGGGTCTCGCGCAGCCCGGCGGCCACCGCCGCGCAGTCGGCGAGCTCGAACTCGGACGACTCCGCCCACAGCGTCGCGGACACCGGCCAGCCCGACAGCCCGGAGGCCAGCGCGCAGCTGTAGCGCAGGCTCAGCCCGCCCTCCAGCCGCGCCAGCCGGCGCCGTACGGTCGACTCGCTCATCGTGAACTCCCGGGCCAGCGAAGCCACGCTGCGCCGTGCGTCCGAGGCCAGGGCCAGTACCAGCGGCCGGTCCTCCTCCTGGAGCGGCGCCACCGCCGGCCGGTCCGGGGCGGCGGAAGCCACCGGCCGCCGGATCCGTCTGGTCAGCAGGCCGATCTGGGCCGGGGTCAGCTGGTCCAGGCGCCAGCGATCGGGGGCGTAGTGCACCGCCGTCACCATCGAGGTGCGGGTGCCGATCACGCCGGGGATCCGCTGCACCCGGGAGGACAAGTAGGAGTACAGCGTGGGGAGGTCGGGTACGGCCACGAAGACGAGCAGGTCCCGGCCCCCGGTGGTGTGCTCGACCCCCAGGGCGTGCGGATCCGCCACGAGGGCGTCCCCCACCGAAGGCGAAGTGCCCGCGGTGCACATGACCTCCACCCACGCCATGCAGGGCTTCGTGACGCCCGTGCGCAACCCGAGTCCGCTCAGCCACGCCTCGCCGGATTCGGTCAGCCGCTCCCAGCGGCGCGCCAGGGTGTCCGGGCGCGCACCGAGGACCGGACCCAGCAACTCCCAGCTCGCGCGGGGTGCGAGCTGCAGTGCGTGGACCAGCGCCCGGTCCGTGTCGTCGATGGCGGAAATGGCCGAGTTCATACCCTCCCCTTGGTGGTTCTCCCGGTCGGTGACGGGACAACGGGATTATGAGCCGATCATCTCTCTTTGTGCGTTCAACTGTTGACCACATGACGGTGCGCACGTGTCGGACACAGCAGGAGGACGTGTGGGGGAGGCCGGCTCGGGCGTGCGGCAGGCGGTGCCCGCCGAACTGTCGAGCTTCATCGGGCGGGAGCGGGAGCTCACCGCCCTCGCCTCCCTGCTCGCGACGCAGCGCCTGGTCACACTCACCGGACCTGCTGGAATCGGCAAGACCCGGCTCGCGGTGCGCACCGTCCGCACCCTGGGCGACCGCGACGGTCTGGACGCGGTCTGGGCGGAGCTCGGAGCCCTGCCCGAGCAGTGCTGGGACCGCCTCGGAGCGGAGCTCGCGGACCGCCTCGCGGGACGCGAGGCACTGCTCGTGCTCGACGGCTGCGAACAGCTCGGGGAGGCCGGAGCGGGGCTGGTGGCCGAACTGCTGCGGTGCCTGCCGGGGCTGCGCATTCTGGCCACCTCGCAGCGGAGGCTGCGGCTCTCCGGGGAAGCGGTGCTCGCCGTACCGCCGCTGTCGGTTCCGACCGCGCCCTCCGTGCAGCCGCTGCCCGCGGCGCCGTCGGTCCTGGCGGGGCAGGCAGGGCCCGATCCCACCCGGCGGTTCCCGGTGGCCGACGTCGCCGGTTACGCGGCCGTACGGCTCTTCGAGGAGCGGGCACGCGGCGCCGACCCCTTCTTCGAGCTGACCGACCGCAACGCGGGCGCCGTCGCCGCGCTGTGCCGGGCGCTCGACGGGATCCCCGGCGCGCTGGAGCTCGCGGCGGGGCGCTCGCACCAGTACGCGCCCGCGCAGGCGCTCCGCAGACTCGGCTCCGACCCGCTGGGCTTCCTCGCGGGCGGCGCCGGCCGCAGTACCCGGGTCGACGCGGAACGCTCGCTGCGCCTGGCCTCGCCCGCCGAACGGCTGCTCTGGGAGCGGCTCTCCGTCTTCGCGGGCTCTTTCGACCAGGCGGCCGTCGCCGAGGTGTGCGGGTTCGGGGCGCTCACTCCGGACACCGCGGCCGAGGCGCTGCTCCGGCTGGCCCCGGGCCTGCTCGCGGACGCCGGGCCGGGCCGCTACCGGCTGCCGCTGTCCGTACGGGCGTACGCGGCCCGGCGGCTCGCGCACGGACCCGCCGGGGACGGCGCGACGACGGCCCGGCGCCACCGCGAGCGCTGCCGGGTGCTGGCGGAGCGAGCCGCGCAGCTGTGGCGCGCCGGCGCGCAGCGGGAAGCGCGCGCCCTCGCCCTGCGGGAACTCCCCGAGCTGCGCGCGGCGATGAACCCGCTCGCCGCCGGAGGGCCGGGAGCCGCCCTGGAGATCGCGGTGTCCCTGTGGTTCGTGTGGTCCGCGTGCGGGATGGCTGCGGAGGGGCGCAGGCACGTGGAGCGCGCCCTGGCCGTGCACCCTGCGCCCCGGCCCGCCCGCGCGCTGTGGCTCGCGGCGTGGCTGGTCGCGGCCTTCGGGGAGTCCGCCGGCGCCGACCCCCTGTTGGTGGAGGCGTGGACCGAGGCCGTGTACGAGGGGGAGGACGCCTGCCTGGCGTACCTCGCGCATCTGCGCGGCACGATCGCGCTGTGGGAGCACCGGTACGAGGATGCCGTGGCGGAGTACCGGGAGGGCCTGGAACTCCTGCCGGCCGATCCGGAGTTCGGCCCCGGCCGCGAAGCCCTGAGGGCCGCGCACACCCTGGCGGTCGCCCGCACGGACCCGGCCTCGGTTCCGGTCGAGGACGGGCCGCCGGAGGGCCTGCGGGACGGGCTGCCGGAGGGCCTGCGGGACGGGCCGCCGGACGCGCCGGCCGATCCGTGGGCCCGTTCCTGGGTGAGCTACGCCCATGCCCTGGTCCAGCGCCACGAGGGCCGCCCGGCCCTGGCCCGTACCGAACTGCTGAGCGCGCTGCGGACCCAGTTCGCGCTGGACGACACGCTCGGGCAGGCCTTCTCGGTGGAACTCCTCGCCGAACTGGAGGCGGACCAGGGACGCTACGCCGAAGCCGCCCGCCTCCTCGGCGCCGTCTCCCGCACCCGCCCGCGCGCGGCCGCGGCCCCCCGCGTCCAGCACACGGTCCGCAGCCGCCTCACCCCACAGGCCTTCCGCGCGGCCTACGCCTCCGGCGCCCGGACGCCCCTGCGCGAACTGCTGCCGGAACTGGCGGGCTGACCGGGCTGACCGGGCTGAGCAGGCTGACCGGGTGGCACCCATGCCATCAGGTTGCTCATCAGCTCGGCCTGCTCGACCGCGTCGTCCAGCGCGTGATGGGTGTGCGGGCGGCGGGAGAGCAGCTCGCTCGGCATCCGGCCCTTGACCGCGGCACGGAGGGGGACCCGGGCCTTGGCCGCGTAGAGGGTCTTCATGTCCAGGCAACCGGAGTGCCCGAAGGGGCTGTCGCCGCCGAAGTTCATCAAGTACCAGTACAGGAACATCCAGTCGAAGGAGGCCGGGTAGGCGCACATCACCGGCTGAGCCCCCGCCGAGACCTCCCGCACCCAGGCGCGGAACTCCGCCATGGCGACGGCCGGTTCGGCGCCCTCGCGGAGCAGCCGGTCCCGGTCGAGCCCGCTGACCGCGAGCGCCTCCGGTACGTACGCCTCGCTGATCGGGCGCAACTCCCGGTAGAAGGTGTCCCGTTCGGGATCGGCGGCCGTATACGAAGCCCCGTCCTGCCGCCCCGCCACCGCGGCCCCGAAGCTGATCATCGAATACGGCCCGGGGATGGGACCGTCGGCCTCGATGTCGACGGAGATGTAGAGACTGGGACGCGCGCTGCGGACTGTCATGGACGCGAGCATGCCAGTGCACGGGCGGGCGATCACCCGATTTCCCGGTCGACGGCCGCCGGGCCCGGGGGGAACATGGGGGCAGGGGGTGTGCGGCGGTTCGAGGGAGTGGTCATGTTTGCGGAGAGCAAGGCCTACAGCGGCTTCTCGGTCGACGACCTCGGGAAGGCGAAGGAGTTCTACGGCGGCACGCTCGGGCTCCGGGTCACCGGGGAAGAGGACATGCCGATCCTGCGACTGCACCTCGCGGGCGGCACGGAGGTACTGGTCTACCCGAAGGACAACCACGAGCCCGCGACCTTCACGATCCTCAATTTCACCGTGGACGACATCGACAAGGCGGTCGGTGAACTCACCGCACGAGGCGTCGTCCTCGAGCGCTACGAAGGATTCGTGGCCGACGACCGGGGCATCGTCCGCTCCACGGAGCGCGGAATGCCGTCCATCGCCTGGTTCAAGGACCCGGCGGGCAACATCCTGTCCGTCCTCGACGAGGCCGGATAGGACCGCACCCCGCCGCGGCGAGGCCGCAAGGACCAGGCCGCGACGGATCAGTACTACGGAGCTACGGAGCTACGGAGCTACGGGACGGCGTGACTAAGGCGCCGGGGTCAGGTACATCCCGCTGTGGTCGGCCCCGGGGGTGTTCTTGCAGCCGAACCCGCTGCCCGCAGGCTGCGCCACGACCAGCGCCAGGCAGCGCCCGGCCGCGAGCTGCCCGAAGTAGTTCGGGTGCATGGACTCCTGGACCAGGCCCTGCGTCTCGCTGCTGTCGATCCAGCGGGCCCACTCGCTGGTCTTCGCCGAGGCCGGGGCCGCGGTGGTCACCTGCTTGCTTGCCTTCGCGCACACCTCGCGCCCCTGCATCATGTCCTTCAGGTCCAGGAACTGCGCGCCCTTGGCGGCGGCGACCGCCTTGAGCCGCCCGGCGATCTGCGGCACGAGCGAGTCCCGCGCCCAGTCGGAGTCCCGGTTCCAGAAGGGGCACCCGCCGGTGTTGAGCCGGCTCCAGTCGCTCTGGGTGTACCGGTTCTCCGCGCCGCGCGGGATCGGCGACGGGTAGGACTGCAGCACGATCCGGTACGAGGAGTCGGCGTACCCGGCGCCGCGCATGACGGCCCGCACCTCGTCCACGGACTTGCCGACGTCGGCCATGACGCCGTCGATCTTGTCGTTCACACCCTCCTGCTGGTCGTCGTAGCAGTAGGAGTTCCAGAGCACGAAGTCGTACGCGCACTCCTTGATGATGTCGGCGAAGCCGAGGTCGTTGCCCCCGATGGACAGCGCGATGACCTTGACGTTGTTGCTCGCGGCCACGGCGGCGAGCTGATCGGCCTGCGGGGCCTCGCCCTTGAAGGCCACGCCCCCGTTGGAGGCGCGGAACACGTTCTGCGAGACCGCCCCGGAGCAGGCCAGGTTGATCGCGACGTCGGCGATGGCCCCGGCGCTCTTCACCTCGGCGGAGTCCGACCGGTGGCATCCGCCGGCGGTGGCTCCGTAGACCTTGCCGGGGTCGTAGCTGCTGCCGCTCACCCAGGCCCGGTCGGTCCCGGTCCGGCTCCCGCTGTTGGTCAGGCTGTTGCCCTTCCAGCGCCCGGCCTCCCCGGAGATGTAGCTGTCGCCGAGGGACACCACGGCGGTGGGCCCGTTCCCCGGCCCGGCCACGGCCGTCCCGGCTCCTCCGGTGACGAGGGCCCCGGCGCCGAGCGCCGCCGCCGTCCCGATCCCGGCCAGTCGTCGCACGCGACGGGCCCGGTCCATGCTGTCGTTGCGGAATCCGATCACTGCGGAACTCCTGCGGTCGGCCATGCGGGAGCCAGGAACAACTCCGGCGCATGGCTGGGTAAGTGGGGGTTACCTCCGGCCGGTGGCAATCGGAAAGGTGCCACCCCGCGCGTTGTTACCGCTAGGTACAGGCAAGTTACGAACAAGTAACAACCGATCGGTCGTTCGGCGCCGACCGGTCGGACGCGCCGGTCGCGGACGCACGACAACGCCCCCGGAGCCGGAAGGCTTCGGGGGCGTTGTCGCTACTGCCGGGCTTTCGGCTGCTGTGCGATTCAGCCGAAGGCGGGGTGTCAGCCGATGAGCTGGTCGTACGCGGGGAGGGTGAGGAAGTCCGCGTAGTCGGCGTCGAGGGAGACCTGGAGGAGCAGGTCGTGGGCCTGCTGCCACTTGCCGGAGGCGAAGGCCTCCTCGCCGACCTCGGCGCGGATCGCGGCGAGTTCGGCGGCCGCGACCTCGCGGGCCAGGTCGGCGGTGGCGAGCTTGCCGTTCTCGAAGACCACGCCGGCGTTGATCCACTGCCAGATCTGCGAGCGCGAGATCTCGGCGGTGGCGGCGTCCTCCATCAGGCCGAAGATGCCGACGGCGCCGAGGCCGCGCAGCCAGGCCTCGATGTAGCGGATGCCGACCTGGACGGCGTTGCGCAGGCCGTCGTACGTGGGCTTCGCGTCGAGGGAATCGATCGCGATCAGCTCGCCCGGGGCCACGTGGACGTCCTCGCGGAGGCGGTCCTTCTGGTTGGGCTTCTCGCCCAGCACGGCGTCGAAGGAGGCCATCGCGATCGGGACCAGGTCGGGGTGGGCGACCCAGGAGCCGTCGAAGCCGTCGCCGGCCTCGCGGTCCTTGTCGGCCTTGACCTTCTCGAAGGCGACCTTGTTGACCTCGGCGTCCTTGCGGGACGGGATGAAGGCCGCCATGCCGCCGATGGCGTGCGCGCCGCGCTTGTGGCAGGTCTTGACGAGGAGTTCGGTGTACGCCCGCATGAAGGGGGCGGTCATCGTCACCGCGTTGCGGTCCGGCAGGACGAACTTCTCGCCGCCGTCACGGAAGTTCTTGACGATGGAGAAGAGGTAGTCCCAGCGGCCGGCGTTCAGGCCCGCCGCGTGGTCGCGCAGCTCGAAGAGGATCTCGTCCATCTCGTACGCGGCCGTGATCGTCTCGATCAGGACGGTCGCGCGAACGGTGCCCTGCGGGATGCCGACGTAGTCCTGGGCGAAGACGAAGATTTCGTTCCAGAGGCGCGCCTCCAGGTGGGACTCGGTCTTCGGCAGGTAGAAGTACGGGCCCTTGCCGAGCTCGATGAGGCGCTTGGCGTTGTGGAAGAAGTACAGGCCGAAGTCCACGAGCGAGCCGGAGGCCGGGCCGCCCTCGAACTGCAGGTGGCGCTCCTCCAGGTGCCAGCCGCGGGGGCGCATCACGACGGTGGCGAGCTCCGCGGCGGGCTTGAGGGCGTACGCCTTGCCGGTGCGGGCGTCGGTGAAGTCGATGCGGCGCTCGTAGGCGTCGATCAGGTTGAGCTGGCCGAGGACCACGTTCTCCCAGGTGGGAGCCGAGGCGTCCTCGAAGTCGGCGAGCCAGACCTTGGCACCCGAGTTCAGGGCGTTGATGGTCATCTTGCGGTCCGTCGGACCGGTGATCTCCACACGGCGGTCGTTCAGCGCGGCCGGGGCCGGCGCCACCTTCCAGTCGCCCTCGCGGACCTGTGCGGTGTCCGGGAGGAAGTCGAGCGTGGAGGTACGGGCGATCTCGGCGCGGCGCACGGAGCGGCGGGCGAGGAGCTCGGCGCGGCGGGGGGCGAACCGCCGGTGGAGCTCGGCCACGAAGGCGAGAGCCGCTTCGGTGAGGACTTCGTCCTGCCGGGGCAGGGGCTCGGCGTCGACGATGGCCAGCGATGACGGCGCTGGTGCGGACATATCTGTCACTCCTTCAGCGGCGGTGCCTGGCGGCCGCGGGGGAATGCTCGCGCGAGACGGCACGCAGTGCCGTCGGGTGTGGAGAGTTCCGGAATACGGTCGCGGGCGCCGTCTGGGGGTTCAGGGCGCTTCTGACCAGTGGATAGTAATTTCCTCATGGTGGAAGTTCAATGGTTTGTTGATGTCGAGATTCTCTGAGTCGACAGATTCCGCTTCACGGTGGCCCTCAGTGCCACCGCGATCACAGCCAGCTCAGGCGAGTCGTGCCAGGTCGGGCGGGGTGTCGATGTCGAAGGCCTCCGCCACGTCCCCGCACTCGACCAGGGTGAGCTCCGCCGCATGCTTCGTCAGATGCACCCGCGCGCCCCTGTCTCCGGTGGCCGTCGCCACGATGTCCGGCCAGCGGTCCGACCCGAAGAGCACCGGGTGTCCGCGCTCGCCCTCGTAGGCCGCCGCCACCAGGCTCGCCGGAGACCGGTAGGCGGCCCGGACCCGGGCCACCGCCTCCGGGCCGATGCCCGGCTGGTCCACCAGGGAGACCAGGGCCGCGCGGGCGCCCGTACCGGCCAGCGAGGCGAGGCCGACCCGCAGGGAGGAGCCCATGCCCTCGGCCCAGTCCGGGTTGTCGGTCACCACGCAGCCGCTCAGATCGGCACGCTCGCGCACCTCGGCCGCGGAGGCGCCGAGCACCACGTGCAGCGGGCCGCAGCCCGCTTCGCGCAGAACCCGTACGGCGTTCTCCACCAGCGGGCGGCCCCGGTAGGTCAGCAGGGCCTTCGGCCGGCCGCCCAGGCGCCGGCCGCCGCCGGCGGCGAGGAGCAGGCCGGCGATCACCGGGGGAGCGGAGCGGTCGGTTGCCGCCGCGGGCTGCCGGTGCTGCTGCTGGGGCCGGTGCTCGTCTGGTGTGCTGTTGTGGGGTGACATGTCACCGATTCTCGCTCGCGCCGCAGGAGGCGTCGTACGGCGGCCAGCGCCGCCCCCACGCGCAGGGGCTCGGCGATCCGGTTCTCGGCGGCGGCGAGCAGGGCCCGTTCGTCACGGTCGGTCAGCCTCGTCAACATTGCGTTCTCCTTGCCAATCGGCGGCCAATGCAGCGAGTCTGTACCTGGATTGGCCTGGCAGGCAGAGCCAATCAGGGGAGGTTGGCATGGCAAACGGGCGAGTGGTCCAGACGGCGGACAGAATGATCGGCAGCCGCCAGCTCGCGGCCCTGCTCCCGGCGGAGGTACTGGCCCGCCCCGGCTACCGGGCCCTGGCCGACGCCGTCCGCACCCTGATCCTCGACGGGCGGATCGCCCTGCACGTGCGCCTGCCCGCCGAACGCGAACTCGCCGAGGCGGTCGGCGCCAGCCGGGCCACCGTCACCGGCGCCTATGACCTCCTGCGCGAGAGCGGCTACGTCCGCAGCCGCCGCGGTTCCGGGACCTGGACCGAGCTCCCCGAAGGCCACCATCCGGTCGGCGCGCACGCCGTCGTCGGCGCCGGCGGCTACAGCGCCGACGGCGACCCCGGCATCGACCTCGCCATCGCCGCCATGGGAGCGCCCCAGGACAGCCTCGCCGACGCGGTGGCCTGGGCCGCGCCCAGGCTCCCCGCCTTCGCCCGCAGCCCCGGCTACCACCCCTTCGGGCTGCCCGACCTGCGGACCGCCGTCGCCGAGCGGTTCACCCGGCGGGGACTGGCGACCCGCCCGGAGCAGATCCTGGTCACGGCGGGCGCGCAGCAGGCGTTCGCGCTGGTGGTGAGCCTGCTCTGCCGGCCCGGAGACCGGGTGATGACCGAGAACCCGACCTACGCCAACGCCCTGGACGCCCTGCGCCACGCGCGGCTGCGCACCGGGTCGATCGCCGTCTCCGACGCGGGCTGGGACCTGGAGATCGCCGAGTCCGCGCTGCGCCAGACCGTACCGAGGCTCGCGTACGTGATCCCCGACTTCCACAACCCGACGGGCGCGCTGATGCCGGAGGAGCAGCGGCTGCGGCTGCTGGCGGCGACCCGGCGGACCGGGACCTGGCTGGTGGTCGACGAGACCATCGCCGACATCGCGCTCGACGTGCCGGCGCCCGCGCCGCTGGCCTCGCTCGCGCCGAAGGGCGGGGCCGATCATGTGGTGACCATCGGCTCGCTGAGCAAAACGCACTGGGGCGGGCTGCGGGTGGGGTGGATCCGGGCCACCGCCAAGATGATCACGGAGCTGACGGCGGTACGGGTGGCGGCCGACATGACCGGCTCGGTCCTGGACCAGCTGGTGGCGCTGCCGCTGCTCGAGGGGCTGGAGCGGACGCTGCCCGCGCGGCTCGAGCGGCTGCGCGGGCAGCGGGCGGCGCTGATCGCCTCGCTGGAGCGGCACACGCCGGAGTGGCGCTGGCAGGTGGCGCCGGGCGGGCTCTCGCTCTGGGTGGACCTGGGGGAGCCGGTCAGCTCCGCGCTGGCGGACCGGGCGGCGGCGGCCGGGGTCAACATCGGGCGGGGCGCGCGCTTCGGGGTGGACCCCGGAACCTTCGAGCACCGGCTGCGGATCCCGTACACCCTGCCGGCGGACCGGCTGGACGAGGGCGTACGGAGGCTGGCGGAGGCCTTCCACGGGGGTGTGCCGCTGCCGTCGGCGGTGGAGCGGCCGTACTGGGTGGCCTAGCCGTCTCTTTCGGATCTTTCCTGGCCCCGGACCCCCGTCCTCGAACGCCGGACGGCTGAGAAGGCCTGAAAGTGCTACGGCGTGCGGATCAGGCGGCGGGTCGCCGCCGTGGCGACTGCCGAGGTGCGGGAGTCGACGCCCAGTTTCGCGTAGATGTGGACCAGGTGGGACTTGACCGTTGCCTGGCTCAGGAAGAGCTGTTTGGAGATCTGCTGGTTCGACAGGCCGTCCGCGACCAATTGGAGGACCTCCAGTTCGCGCTTGGTCAGGGCCTCCGCCGGGGTCCGCATGCGGTCCATCAGGCGCAGGGCCACCGCCGGGGCCAGCGCGGACTGGCCGGCGGCCGCGGTGCGGACCGCCGCCGCGAGTTCCTCCGGCGGGGCGTCCTTCAGGAGGTAGCCCGAGGCGCCCGCCTCCACCGCCGCGAGGATGTCCGCGTCCGTGTCGTACGTGGTCAGGACCAGCACCCGGGGGGACGGTGACCCGGCCGTGATCAGGGCCGTGGCCGCCGAGCCGTGCATGCCGCCGCCGGGGCCGAACTGGAGGTCCATCAGGACCACGTCGACCGCGGTGGAGCCGGCCAGCTCCACCGCGCGTTCCGCCGTCGCCGCCTCCGCCACCACCTCGAAGTCCGGCTCCGTGTCCAGCACCGCGCGCAGCCCGGCCCGGACCACCGGGTGGTCGTCGGCGAGGAGCAGCCGGATCGTCATGACAGGGCCTCCGCGGGCAGGGGAAGGGTGACGGCCACGGCGGTGCCCTGGCCCGGGGCGGATTCGACCGTGAACAGGCCGCTGAGGGTTTCGGCGCGCGAGCGCATCGCGGGCAGCCCGAAGCCGCCGTCACCGGAGGGCGCGGACGTGGGATCGAAGCCCTTGCCGTCGTCGACGATGTCGAGGGTCACGGAGGAGTCCATGAAGGTCAGGGTGATCTCGGCGCGTCCGGCCCCCGCGTGGCGCACCACATTGGCCAGCGCCGACTGCGCGATCCGCAGCAGCGCCACCTCGTAGGGGGTCGGCAGGGGGCGCGCGGTGCCGCTCAGGGAGAACCGGACCCGGGGGCCCGGCGCCGCGGAGCACAGTCGTTCCAGTGCGGCCGGCAGGGACCCGTGCTCCAGGTCCGGAGGCGTGAGGGCCCGTACGAAGCGCCGTGCCTCGGCGAGGTTCTCCTGGGCGGCCTCCCGGGCCCGGCCGATGTGCGCAAGGGCCGCCGAGCCCTCGGGCAGGCTGCGCTCGGCGGCCCGCAGGAGGAGCTGGATGGAGGACAGGCCCTGCGCCAGGGTGTCGTGGATCTCCCGGGCGAGCCGCTCCCGCTCGGCCAGGATCCCGGCGCTCCGCTCGGCCGCGGCCAGCTCGGCCCGGGTGGTGATGAGCTCCTCGATCAGCTCGCGGCGCCGCTCGCTCTCCCGGTACAGCGCCTGGTAGCCCAGTACGGTCGCCACCGCCACGGCCCCGCCCAGCAGCGGCCCCAGGAAGGCCCCGGGGGTCACCGCGCTGCTGTGCGCCACGAAGCCGCCGATCGCCGCGCAGGCGGTCACCGCGACGGCCGTCACGCCCCAGCGCAGCCGCAGCAGGTGCAGCTCCAGGAAGTACAGCGGGAAGGCGATCCACAGCCCGTCGGGGGAGACCACCAGCAGCGCGGCCCAGGCCGCGCCCAGGGCCGCCAGCCACACCGCCCCGGCGCGCGCCGAGGTGTGCACCGCGGGGATCCGTACGCCCGCGAGGTACACGGCGGCCAGGACCGCGCAGGCCGCGACCACCCAGCCCGCGCGCGGCGCGGAGTCGGCGACGGCCCGCCCGGCGGCGAGGGCGAGCAGGCCGAAGAGCAGGGCGTGCAGGCACAGCCGCAGGACGCGGGAGACGGGGGTGAGGGTGCGGGCGCCGGGGCCACCGGGCGCGGGGGGCGGGGGGAGGGCGGCCGCGGCGGGCGGCAGGTGAGCAGTCATGGCCTGACCAGCGTAAGTCCGGGTCCGGGGGCCCCGGTCAACCAAAGGATTGATGTGTTCGTGCGCCCTTCGATACGAGGATCCCTACTGTGGCGCGATGCCTTGTGTCCACGCGGAAGACCAAGGTGGGGAACATGTTCGTCGCATGGAGAGATCTACGGTTCGCGAAGGGCCGCTTCGCCCTGATGGGCTCGGTGGTCCTGCTGATCACACTGCTGGTCGGCCTGTTGTCCGGGCTCACCGCCGGACTGGCTCGGGAGAACATCTCGGCCATCACGGGCCTGCCCGCCACCACCCGCCTCGCGTTCGCCGCGCCCGCCGGGGGCCAGAAGGTCTCCTTCACCAACTCCCAGGTGCCCGAGAAGGCCTGGCTGGCCTGGCGGGAGCAGCCGGGGGTCACCTCGGCGCAGCCGCTGGGCATCCGCACCACCAACGTCGTCTCGGGTGAGCGCACGGCGGGCGTGTCCGTCTTCGGCGTGGATCCGGCGGGCTCCCTCGCGCCCCGGGGGAGCGGGCTCACCCAGGGGCAGGTGGTCCTCACGGAGAAGGCCGCCAAGGAGCTCGGCGGGCTGACCGCCGGAGGCAAGCTCAGGATCGGCCAGGTCGAGCTGACCGTGGCTGCGGTCTCCGGCACCGCCGCCTACAGCCACACCCCTGTCGTCTGGATGGACCTCAACGACTGGCAGCGCGTCGGAAACGCCGGCACCTCCATCGACACCCTCGCGACCGTCGTCGCCCTGGACGGCTCGGGCGTCGACTGGGCGGCCGGGGACAAGGCCACCGGCACCGAGGCGCAGACCGTCGACGGGGCGCTGAGCGCGATCGGCTCGTACACCTCGGAGAACGGCTCGCTCCAGCTGATGCGCGGCTTCCTCTTCGCCATCTCGGCCCTGGTCATAGGAGCCTTCTTCACGGTGTGGACCATCCAGCGCAGCGGGGACATCGCCGTGCTGAAGGCACTGGGTGCCTCCACCCCGTACCTCCTCAAGGACGCGCTGGGGCAGGCCGTGGTGATGCTGGCGCTCGGCACCGGTGCGGGCACCGCGCTCGCGGCCGGCTTCGGAGCGCTGATCAGCGGCGGGGACGTGCCCTTCGTGCTCGACGCCGCCACCGTGCTGGTCCCGGCCGCCGTCATGATCGCGCTCGGCGCGCTGGGCGCCGCCCTGTCCATCCGGCGGATCACCGCCGTAGACCCCCTGACCGCTCTCGGGAGCGCCCGATGACCCTGCTCGTGCACGACGTCACGCTCACCTATCCGGACGGCGACGGCCGCCTCACCGCGCTGGACGCGGTCGGTCTGGAGGTGCCGGCCGGCACCCTGACGGCGGTGGTCGGCCCCTCCGGTTCCGGGAAGTCCAGCCTGCTGGCGGTCGCCGCCACCCTCGTCACGCCCGATGCGGGACGGGTGGTCGTCGCCGGGCAGGACACCTCGGCGCTCGGCGCGGGCGAGAAGTCGGCGCTGCGCCGGGAGAAGATCGGCATCGTCTTCCAGCAGCCGAACCTGCTGGCCTCGCTCACCGCCGCCGAACAGCTCCAGGTCATGGCCCACCTCTCAGGCCGTCCCGCGCGGACCCTGCGCCGGCGGGCCCTGGAGCTGCTGGACGCGGTGGGACTGGCCGACAAGGCCGACAAACGGCCGCACCAGCTGTCCGGGGGGCAGCGCCAGCGGATCAACATCGCCCGCGCCCTGATGAACGAGCCCGCCGTGCTGCTGGTCGACGAGCCCACCAGCGCCCTCGACCACGAGCGCGGCGCCGCGATCCTGGACCTGCTGGTCACCCTCACCCGTGAGCGCTCCACCGCCACGGTGCTGGTCACCCACGACCACGCGCACCTGGGGCGGATGGACGCCACGGCGACGATGACCGACGGCCGTCTGAAGCAGGGCACGGGGCCCGTCCGGGTGGCCTGACCGGCACGATCTCCTGCGCAGCCCCTCCGGGCGGCCCGGCCGGAGGGGTTCTTCCGCGAGGCCCCGGGCACCCCAGGCCGCCGCGCGCCCAGGGGAGTACGCGAAGAGCCCGGCGCCCCTCTGAAGGGGCTCCGGGCTCTTTCTCGGGTCTACCGCCGGGCCAGGGCCTACGCCGGATTCTGGCTCTGCAGGGCCACCGACAGCTCGGCCGCGACGCCCTGGAGGATCGGCACGAAGGACTCGGCGACGGCCTCGGTCACCCGGCCGGCCGGGCCGGAGATGGAGATCGCGGCGGCGGTCGGCGAGTTCGGCACGGAGACCGCCAGGCAGCGGACTCCTATTTCCTGCTCGTTGTCGTCGACCGCGTAGCCCACCCGGCGGACGACCTCCAGGGCCTCGAGGAAGCCCTCGGGCGTGGTGATGGTCTTCTCGGTCGCGGCCGGCATCCCGGTGCGCGAGAGCAGGGCCCGGACCTCGTCCGCGGGGGTGTAGGCGAGCAGCGCCTTGCCCACGCCGGTGGAGTGCGGCAGCACCCGTCGGCCGACCTCGGTGAACATGCGCATCGAGTGCTTGGAGGGCACCTGGGCGACGTAGACGATCTCGTCCCCGTCGAGCAGGGCCATGTTCGCGGTCTCGCCGGTCTCCTCCACCAGACGCGCCAGGTAGGGGCGGGCCCAGGTGCCCAGCAGCCGCGACGCGGACTCGCCGAGGCGGATCAGCCGGGGTCCGAGGGAGTACCGTCGGTTGGGCTGCTGCCGGACATAGCCGCATGCCACGAGGGTGCGCATGAGGCGATGGATGGTGGGCAGCGGCAGACCGCTGGCGGCGGAGAGCTCGCTGAGGCCGACTTCGCCCCCGGCATCGGCCATGCGTTCGAGCAGATCGAAGGCGCGCTCAAGGGACTGGACGCCACCGCTGGCGGCGGTGGGCTTGGTGGAGGCGTCGGTGGTGCTGGCGCTGGACGTCGGCACGGGCGCGGTCCTTTCGGTGCTGGCAGGCAAGCAAGCAGCCTACCGGTCGGTCTGCGTCGGCCCTAGAGCCGGGGCAATGCCGTCCCCGCCGGTCAGAGGCGGTTTGTCCGGGTGGCGGACGTCCTCGGGAAGTTGCCCGTCCGGTTCCCGGTGGTGGTAGCTACATTCTGCATAGCGAAATCTTAATTCCATCCTGTGGAAACCTCCAATTGCGATACGCCGCCGTCAGTGGTCCGTCCGGGCGCTCTTGACTGGGTCCGGATCGACGTGAAGACTCCGTCAACAGAACGTTGAATTTCGCTCTGTGGAAGTAGATGGGGAGGTTCCGGTGTCCGACCTGGCTGTGGAACTGGTACTGCGCTCGACGCGCGTCATCACCCCCGAGGGGACGCGTGCCGCTTCGGTGGCCGTCGCCGGCGGGAAGATCGCGGCCGTGCTGCCGTACGAGGCCGACGTACCGGCCGGTGCCCGGCTGGAGGACTTCGGCGACGACGTGCTCCTCCCCGGCCTGGTCGACACCCACGTCCACGTGAACGACCCCGGTCGTACCGAGTGGGAAGGCTTCTGGACGGCCACCCGCGCCGCCGCGGCCGGTGGCATCACCACCATCCTCGACATGCCGCTCAACTCCCTGCCGCCGACCACGACCACCGCCAACCTGGTGGTCAAGCAGGACGTGGCCCGGACCAAGGCGCACGTGGACGTCGGCTTCTGGGGCGGCGCGCTGCCGGACAACGTCAAGGACCTGCGCCCGCTGCACGACGCCGGCGTCTTCGGCTTCAAGTGCTTCCTGTCGCCCTCCGGCGTCGACGAGTTCCCCCTCCTGGACCAGGAGCAGCTCGCCGCCTCGCTCGCCGAGATCACCGGTTTCGGCGGCCTGCTGATCGTGCACGCCGAGGACCCGCACCACCTGGAGTCCGCGCCGCAGCACCCGGGCCCCAAGTATGCCGACTTCCTGGCCTCCCGCCCCCAGGACGCCGAGAACACCGCGATCCAGAACCTGATCGACCAGGCGAAGCGACTGAACGCCCGCGTCCACGTCCTGCACCTGTCCTCCGCCTCCGCGCTGCCGCTGATCGCCGTCGCGAAGGCCGAGGGCGTACAGATCACGGTCGAGTCCTGCCCGCACTTCCTCACCCTGACGGCCGAGGAAGTACCCGACGGCGCCACCGAGTTCAAGTGCTGCCCGCCCATCCGCGAGTCCGCCAACCAGGACGTCCTGTGGGACGCGCTCGCCGACGGCACGATCGACTGCATCGTCTCCGACCACTCACCCTCCACCGCGGACCTCAAGACCGGCGACTTCGCCACCGCGTGGGGCGGCATCTCCTCCCTCCAGCTGGGCCTGCCGGCCATCTGGACCGAGGCGAAGAAGCGCGGCCGCACCCTCGAGGACGTCGTCCGCTGGATGTCCGCCGCCCCGGCCGCCCTCGCCGGTCTGGCGGGCAAGGGTGCGATCGAGGCCGGCCGCGACGCCGACTTCGCCGTCCTGGCCCCCGAAGAGACCTTCACCGTGGACCCGGCCCACCTGCACCACCGCAACCAGGTCACGGCGTACGCGGGCAAGACCCTGCACGGCGTCGTGAAGTCCACCTGGCTGCGCGGCGCGCAGATCGCCGACCACGGCACCCCGTCCGAGCCCACCGGCCGACTCCTTGAAAGGCAGAACTGACAGTGGCGATTGAATCCTTCACCGGCAACGCGAACCCGTACGGAGGCGGCGACCCGTACGCGGACTACCGCAGCGCGGACTTCCCGTTCACCCAGTACGCGAACCTCGCCGCCCGTGAGCTCGGCGCCGGTGTCATCGAGGCCAACGACGAGTTCTTCGCCCAGCGCGAGAACCTGCTGATCTCCGAGGCCGCGCACTTCGACCCCGAGGACTTCGGTCACAAGGGCAAGGTCATGGACGGCTGGGAGACCCGCCGCCGCCGCGGCATCTCCGCCACCCAGCCCTGGCCGACCCCCGAGGACCACGACTGGGCGCTCGTGCGCCTGGGCGCCCCCGGCGTCATCCGCGGCATCGTGGTCGACACCGCCCACTTCCGCGGCAACATGCCGCAGGCCGTCTCCGTCGAGGCCACCAACTGGGAAGGCGCCCTCGCGCCGACCCCGGCGGAGCTCCAGGGCGACGACATCAAGTGGACGACCATCGTCGCCCGCACCCCCGTCGGCGGCCACGCGGCCAACGGCTTCGAGGTCGACGTCGAGCAGCGCTTCACGCACCTGCGCGTCAACCAGCACCCCGACGGCGGTATCGCCCGCCTGCGCGTCTACGGCGAAGTCGTGCCCGACCCCAAGTGGCTCGCGGCGCTCGGCTCCTTCGACGTGGTGGCGCTGGAGAACGGCGGCTCCGTACAGGACGCCTCCAACCGCTTCTACTCCCCGCCGACCAACACCATCAACCCGGGCCGCTCCCGCAAGATGGACGACGGCTGGGAGACCGCCCGCCGCCGTGACAACGGCAACGACTGGATCCGCTACCAGCTCGTCGCCGAGTCCGAGATCCGCGCCGTCGAGATCGACACCGCGTACCTCAAGGGCAACTCGGCGGGCTGGGCCTCGCTGTCCGTCAAGACGGGCGAGGAGGGCGAGTGGACCGAGTTCCTGCCGCGCACCCGCCTGCAGCCCGACACCAACCACCGCTTCGTGCTCGACGCCCCCGCGGTGGGCACGCACGTGCGCATCGACATCTTCCCGGACGGCGGCTTCTCCCGCCTGCGCCTCTTCGGCGCGCTGACGGAGGCCGGCACCGCCGCGCACACCGCCCGCCACCAGGAGCTGGGCGGCTGACGCCACCCGCGTGACCGCCCCGGGGGCCGACACCCCCGGGGCATGCTCGAACACACCGCAGGGGCGCACCGTTTCGACGGTGCGCCCCTGCGGTGTACGCACCCCGGCCGTCCTGACGGCCTACGCCGCGTGGCCGCCGTCCACCGAGAACTCGGCGCCCGTGACGTAGGCGGAGTCCGGGCCCGCGAGGAAGGACACCATGGCGGCCACCTCTTGCGGGGTGGCGAAGCGGCCCAGGGCCGTCATGGCCGACTGAGGCGCGGCGTAGGGGCCGTCCGCAGGGTTCATGTCGGTGTCCACCGGGCCCGGGTGGACCAGGTTCGCGGTGATCCCGCGCTCGCCGAGCTCCCGCGAGAGGGCCTTGGTCAGGCCGGTCAGCGCTGCCTTGCTCATCGCGTACAGGGTGCCGCCCGGGCCCGGTACCCGCTGGGTCATGCAGCTGCCGATGGTGATGATCCGCCCGCCCCGGCCCATCCGCCCGGCCGCGGCACGGGAGGCCAGGAAGGCGCCCCGGACGTTGACCGCGAGGACGCGGTCCACATCCGCGGCGGTGAGCTCCTCCAGCGGGCCGAGCACGCCCACGCCGGCGTTGTTCACCAGGACGTCGAGCCGGCCGAGGCCCCGTACGGTCTCCTCCACCGCCCCGGCGGCCCGCTCCGCGTCGCCCGCGTCGGCCCGCAGGGCCAGGCCGCGCCGGCCCAGCGCCTCGATCTTGCCGACGACCGTCCGCGCCGCTTCCGCGTCGTCGACGTAGGTGAGGGCCACGTCGGTACCGTCCTGCGCGAGCCGCAGGGCGGTCGCGGCGCCGATCCCCCTGCTGCCGCCCGTCACCAGGGCCACTGCGTTGCCGTTCATGGTGTTCCTCCCGCGTTGATTGGTTGCGAGTTCAATGAAATCGCCCGGGGGTGAACGGCGCTGGCAGGAAACGGACATCGCGTTCGCGCGCGCCGCGGCGATGAGTTCCGGGCGGCCCGGGAGTCTGAACCCGTGACAGCCGATGTACCGGAGCCAAGGAGCGCAGAGCCATGGGAAAGCTGACCCTCACCACCTTCCTGACCCTCGACGGTGTGATGCAGGCGCCCGGCGGCCCGGAGGAGGACACCAGCGGCGGGTTCTCGTACGGCGGCTGGCTCGTGCCCTTCGCGGACGAGGGCATGGGGGAGTTCGTCACCGAGGTCTTCGACCGGGCCGGGGCCTTCCTGTTCGGGCGCCGGACCTACGAGATCTTCGCCTCGTACTGGCCGCAGCACGACGACCCCGCCGACCCGGTCGCGAGCAGGCTCAACCAGCTGCCCAAGCACGTGGCCTCGACCACGCTCAAGGAGCCGGCCTGGGGCCCCGCCACCGTGATCGACGGGGAGCAGCTGCAGAGCGAGGTCGTACGGATCAAGGACGCGACCGAGGGGGAACTCCAAGTGCACGGCAGCGGCGCGCTCGCGCAGTGGCTGCTGGCGCGGGACTTGGTGGACGAGCTGAACCTGCTGCTCTTCCCGGTCTTCCTGGGCGGCGGCCGGCGGCTGTTCCCGACGGGCGGCCTGCCGACGGCCTTCGAATTGAAGGACTCCCGCACGACCTCGGCCGGCACGGCCATCCACACCTACCGGCCGAAGGGGCGCGCCGCGTTCGGCACCTTCGGCTGACGCGGGCCTCGGCCCCCGGCCCCCGGCCTGCGGGCCGCGGGCCACGGGCCGCGGCCCGGGGAGCAAATGGCTCGACCGGCCGATCATGCTCGGGTAGCTTGGGCTCTCCCCCCGTGCGAGCCGCCGAAGTCTCCACCTGCCTTCTGCCGTTGGAGAACCGGTGTCCACCATCGCCGCCCCCGCTCCCGTCGCCGCGCCCCGCAGGGCCTGGCTCGCCGATCTGCCGGTCCTGCTCGTCGCCGTCGTCTGGGGCGGCAGCTACCTCGCCGCCAAGGGCGTCACCACCACGCACACCGTGATCGCGGTGCTCGTCCTGCGCTTCGCCCTGGTCCTGCCCGTCCTCGCCGTCGCCGGCCGGCGACGGCTGCGCGCGCTCACCCCCGCCCAGCTGCGCGGCGCCGGAGCGCTGGGACTCGTACTCGGCGGAATCTTCCTGCTGGAGACCTACGGGGTCGTCCACACCTCCGCCACCAACGCCGGGCTCATCATCAGCCTGACCATGATCTTCACCCCGCTCGCCGAGTCCGCCGTCCGCCGCGAAGCCCCCTCGCCCGCCTTCCTCGGCGCCGCGGCCGTCTCCGTCGGCGGAGTCGTCCTGCTCACTCAGGGGGCCGGTTTCACCGCCCCGGGCACCGGCGACCTCCTCATCCTCGGCGCCGCCCTCGCGCGGACGGCGCACGTCCTGCTGATGGCCCGGATCAAGGCCGTGCAGGAAGCGGACTCGCTCTCCCTGACCACCGTCCAGCTCGGAACCGCGGTCGCCGTGTTCGCCGTACTGGCCCTGCTGCCCGGCACCGGCGCGAGCCCCTGGGCGGCCGCCGCCGACTTCGGCGCTGCCGAGTGGGCCGGGCTCGCCTTCCTCTCCGTCTTCTGCACCCTGTTCGCCTTCTTCGTGCAGATGTGGGCCGTCCGCCGCACGTCGCCCTCCCGCGTCAGCCTGCTGCTCGGCACCGAACCCCTGTGGGCCGCGGCGGCGGGCATCGCCATCGGCGGCGAACGGCTCGGCGCGGCCGGCTTCGCGGGGGTCGCGCTGGTGCTCGCGGGCACCGCCTGGGGGCGGCGCGCGGCTGGCTGAGCGAATGGCCGAAACCAGCTCCGGAGTACATCAACTCCCGGTCTAGGGTGGCCACATGCCGGTCCTGGACCTCAGTTCGATCGCCGAAGACTTCAACGAGAACCCGTACCCCCACTACGCGCGCCTGCGTGCGGAGGGACCGGTTCACCGGGTGAAGGCGGCCGACGGCCAGGAGGTCTGGCTGATCGTCGGTCACCAGGAGGCCCGCCAGGTCCTCACCCACCCGGCGGTGTCCAAGAACTGGCTGACCTCCGGGCTCTACGCCGACCGGGAGCGGACCGAGGCCAGCGCCAACATGATGCGCGCCGACCCGCCGGACCACACCCGGCTGCGCCGCCTGGTCGCCGGCTCCTTCGTCCCCGGCCGGATCGAGATGCTGCGCCCGCGCATCCAGGAGATCGTCGACGGGCTGCTCGACGGGATGGAGGCCCTCCCCGAGCGCCGCGCCGACCTGATCGAGGCCTTCGCCCAGCCGCTGCCGATGACCGTGATCTGCGAGCTCCTCGGGGTCGCGGAGGCGGACCGCGGCGCCTTCCGCGGCTGGATCACCGAGATGGTCTCGCCCACCGGGGTGGAGTCCGAGAACGCGGCCGTGCGCGCCATGACCGCCTACACGGCCGGGCTGGTCGACGCCAAGATCGCCGATCCGGGCGAAGACCTGCTCAGCGACTGGGTGACCAGCCGGGGGGACGGGGGAGACCGGCTCTCCCGCCGGGAGCTGGTCGCGATGGCCGCCCTGATGATGGTCGGCGGGCACGAGACCACCGTGCACCTGGTGTCCAACGGGATGCGGGCGCTCCTCGCCCACCCCGACCAGCTCGCCGCCCTGCGCGCCGACCCGGACGGACTGATCGGCGCGGCCGTCGAGGAGATCCTGCGCTACGACGGCCCGGTGGAGACCGCCACGTTCCGCTTCGCCGCCTCGGACCTGGAGATCGGCGACACCTTCATCGAGGCCGGCTCCGGCATACTCGTCTGCCTCGCCGCGGCGGACCGGGACCCCTCCCGCTTCGACCGCCCCGACACCTTCGACATCCGCCGCACCGGCCGGGGCGGGCACATCGCCTTCGGACACGGCATCCACCACTGCGTCGCCGCCCCGCTCGGCCGGCTGGAGGGACGGATCGCGATCCGGTCCCTGGTGGAGCGCTTCCCGGACCTCCGGGAAGAGCCGGCCGTCCTCGCATGGATGCCCGGGACCATGGTCCGCGGGACGACCCGGCACCCGGTGTGCTGGTAGCCGCCGTGGACGGGAGGCACGGGACGGTCGGGAGGCACGGGACGGTCGGTATGGGCGGTACGGGCGGCGCGGTCGGGGCCGACGGCCCTCGGGTCCCGGAGATCCGCTCACGGTCCTCAGAGGTCCGGGAGCTCCGCCGGCGCGACCCGGCGCCGCTCCCGCCGCGAGAGCTCACACGCCTCCGCCACCCGGATCGCGGCGAGCGCCTCGACGCCGTCGCACGGATTGGGGCCCTCGCCCCGCACCAGCCGGACGAAGGCCGCCAGCTCGGCCTCGTAGGCCGGAGCGAAGCGTTCCAGGAACCCGGCCCAGGGTTTGGTCGCCGGGGGCGGTCCCTGCGGTTCGGTCGAGGCGATCGGCGTACGGTCGTCCAGCCCGGTGGAGATCTGGTCCAGCTCCCCGGCCAGCTCCATCCGTACGTCGTACCCGGCGCCGTTGCACCGCGTACCGGTACTGGAGACCAGCGTCCCGTCGTCCAGGGTGAGGACGGCGGCGGCCGTGTCGACGTCGCCCGCCTCGCGGAACCGCGGCGGCCCCGCGTCGGACCCCGTCGCGTACACCTCGCTCACCTCGTGCCCGGTCACCCAGCGGACCATGTCGAAGTCGTGCACCAGGCAGTCCCGGTACAGCCCGCCCGAGGTCCGCAGATAATCGGCGCCGGGCGGCGAGGGATCCGCGGTCGTGGTCCGCACGGTGTGCAGCCGGCCCAGGGCTCCGGAGCGGACCAGCTCGCGCGCCGTCGTGTAGCCCGCGTCGAAGCGGCGCATGAAGCCGAGCTGGAGCACCCCGCCGGCCGAGGCCACCTCGCGGAGCACCGCCAGGGTGCGGTCCAGGTCCGGGGCGACCGGCTTCTCGCAGAACACCGGCAGCCCGCCGCGGACGGCCCGTACGACGAGGTCCGCGTGCCCCTCGGTGGCGCAGGACACCACCAGCGCGTCCACGCCCCAGGTGAAGATCTGCTCGACGGTGGGCGCGGCGGTGGCTCCGAGCCGGTCGGCGAGGCGCGCCGCCCGCGCGGGGTCGGCGTCGGCGAGCAGCAGCGAGCCCGCGTCCGCCTGGCGGGCCAGTGCCGACGCGTGGAAGGAACCGATCCGGCCCGTTCCGATGAGCCCGATGCGCATGCACTCAACCTGACCCCGTCCGGGGGAGCTGTCAATCTGTCCCGCTGTGTCCGGCACGGTCCGCAATGGCCCCGATGACCTTGCATGGTGCACTGTGACGGATACTGGGCGGCTGCGGCTCGCCACACATGACCGTTCCGGCGAGCGGGTACCGCGGCGGGACGGCGCCGCAGGGACGGCGCCGGCGGGACGGCGCGACAAACGAAAGGCACGGGCAGACGTGGCCAGGATTCGGACAGGGGTACGCCTCGTGGGCGCGGTGCTCGCGGCGGTACTGGGTGCCTCCCTCGTGGGGTGCAGCAGTACGGGTGGCAAGCGCGCCGAGGACCGCGCGAAGGCCGAGGCAGCGGGCCGGCCCGCCGTTTCCACCCCGCGCTGGACCTTCGCGATGGTCACCCACGCGGGAGACGGCGACACCTTCTGGGACATCGTGCAGAAGGGCGCCAAGGAGGCCGCGGCGAAGGACAACATCAACTTCGTCTACGCCCACGACGACCAGGCGCAGCAGCAGGCCCAGTTCGTCCAGAACGCCATCGACCAGAAGGTCGACGGGCTGATCGTCTCCCTCGCCAAGCCCGAGGCGCTCAAGGACGTCCTCGCCAAGGCCGTCAAGGCCGGCATCCCGGTGATCACGGTCAACTCGGGATCCGCCCAGTCCGCCGAGTACGGCGCGCTCACCCACATCGGCCAGGACGAGGAGATCGCCGGCGAGGCGGTCGGCACCGAGCTCGGCAAGCGCGGCCGCAAGAAGGCCGTCTGCGTCCTGCACGAGCAGGGCAACGTGGGCCACGAGCAGCGCTGCGCCGGAGCCAAGAAGACCTTCGGCGAGTCCGGGGGGACCATGGAGAACCTGTACGTCGAGGGCACCAACATGCCGTCCGTCCAGGCCGCCCTCCAGGCCAAGCTCCAGGCCGACCCCTCCGTGGACGCGATCGTCACCCTCGGCGCGCCCTTCGCCCCCACGGCCGTCAAGGCCAAGGAGGCGGCGGGCAGCAAGGCCGAGGTCGACACCTTCGACCTGAACGCCTCCGTCGCCCGGGACCTGAAGTCCGGCGCCCTCGGATTCGCCGTCGACCAGCAGCCCTACCTCCAGGGGTACGAGGCCGTCGACCTGCTCTGGCTCTACCGCTACAACGCGGACGTGCTCGGCGGCGGCCGGCCGGTGCTCACCGGCCCGCAGATCGTCACGGGGGCCGAGACGGCCACCCTGGAGAAGTTCATCAACCGGGGCAGCCGATGACCACCGGCACCAGCACCCAGGCGCCCGCTCCGGCTCCCGCCCCGCGCGACGAGCGGCTCGCGCACACCTCGCTGCTGCGCCGGCTGCTCGGCCGGCCCGAGCTCGGCGCGGTGGTCGGCGCGGCCGCCGTCTTCGTCTTCTTCTCCTTCGCCGCCGACAGCTTCCTGCGGGCCTCCAGCCTGAGCACGATCCTGTACTCGGCCTCCACCATCGGCATCATGGCCGTCCCGGTGGCCCTGCTCATGATCGGCGGCGAGTTCGACCTGTCCGCCGGGGTCATGGTCACCTCGTCGGCGCTGCTCAGCTCGATGTTCAGCTACCAGATGACCGCCAACGTCTGGGTGGGCGTCCTCGTATCGCTGCTGGTCACCCTCGGGATCGGGTTCTTCAACGGGTTCATGCTGACCCGCACGAAACTGCCCAGCTTCATCATCACGCTCGGCACCTTCCTGATGCTGACCGGCCTGAACCTCGGCTTCACCAAGCTGATCAGCGGCTCGGTCTCCACCAAGACCATCGCCGACATGGAGGGCTTCTCCTCCGCCCGCGCGCTCTTCGCCTCGCAGTGGAGCTTCGGCTCGGTCACCCTGAAGGTCACCATCCTGTGGTGGCTGCTCCTGGTCGCCGTGGCCACCTGGATCCTGCTGCGCACCCGCGCCGGGAACTGGATCTTCGCCGTCGGCGGCGGCGCGGACGCGGCCCGCGCGACGGGCGTGCCGGTCGTGAAGACCCGTATCGGCCTGTACATGGGCGTCGCGCTGTGCGCCTGGATCTCCGGGCAGCACATCCTCTTCTCGTTCGACGTGGTCCAGTCGGGCGAGGGCGTCGGCAACGAGTTCCTCTACATCATCGCGGCCGTCATCGGCGGCTGTCTGATGACCGGCGGCTACGGCTCGGCGATCGGCTCCGCCGTGGGCGCCTTCATCTTCGGCATGACCAGCAACGGCATCGTGTACGCCCAGTGGAACCCGGACTGGTTCAAGTTCTTCCTCGGCGCGATGCTGCTGCTGGCCACGCTGCTCAACGCATGGGTCCGCAAGCGGGCGGAGGCGAAGTGACGATGACCAAGACCGAGACCGGATCATCCCCGGCCGGCGTCCCCGCCCTGGTGAAGCTGACCGGGGTCAGCAAGTACTACGGCAACATCCGCGCCCTCCAGAACGTCTCCCTGGAGGTCTCGGCCGGCGAGATCACCTGCGTCCTCGGCGACAACGGCGCCGGCAAGTCCACCCTCATCAAGATCATCGCCGGGCTGCACCGGCACGACGCCGGCACCTTCGAGATCGAGGGCGAGGAAACGGTGCTCGCCAACCCGCGAGCCGCCCTCGACCGCGGCATCGCCACCGTCTACCAGGACCTCGCCGTGGTCCCGCTGATGCCCGTCTGGCGCAACTTCTTCCTCGGCTCCGAGCCCACCAAGGGCCGCGGCCCCTTCCGCCGCCTCGACGTGGAGCTGATGCGCCGGACCACCCGCGCCGAGCTGCTGCGCATGGGCATCGACCTGCGCGACGTCGACCAGCCCATCGGCACCCTGTCCGGCGGCGAGCGGCAGTGCGTGGCCATCGCCCGCGCCGTCCACTTCGGCGCGAAGGTCCTCGTACTCGACGAGCCCACGGCCGCCCTCGGCGTCAAACAGTCCGGGGTGGTCCTCAAATACGTGGCCGCGGCCCGCGACGCGGGCCTCGGCGTGGTCCTGATCACGCACAACCCCCACCACGCCCACCTGGTCGGGGACCGGTTCGTGCTGCTCAAGCGCGGCACCATGGCGGGCAGCCACACCCGCGACTCGATCACCCTGGACGAGCTCACCCGGCAGATGGCGGGCGGCTCCGAGCTCGACGAACTGAGCCACGAACTGGAGCGAGTGGCAGAATCAGGACCTGGCGGCGCATCCGCGACCCCGTCCACCGCTCCATCCGACCAGCCATCCGACCAGCCATCCGACCAGGCATCCGGCCCCACCCCGGGCCCCGCCGCACCATGAGGGGCGACACGACTCGATGAGCACGTACCGGGACTTCACGCTCGCCCACCGGGGGGCCGCGCGAGGCACCGTCCTGCGGACCATCGGGACCCGTGAGCGCCGTTCGCACCTGACCGCACCGCGCGTTCCGACCGTCGGCATCGACATCGGCGGCACCAAGGTCATGGCCGGGGTCGTCGACGCCGACGGGATCATCCTGGAGAAGATCCGGACCGAGACCCCGGACAAGTCCAAGAGCCCCAAGGTGGTCGAGGACACCATCGTCGAGCTGGTCCTCGACCTCTCGGACCGGCACGACGTGCACGCCGTGGGCATCGGCGCCGCCGGCTGGGTCGACGCCGACCGCTCCCGGGTCCTGTTCGCCCCGCACCTGGCCTGGCGCGACGAACCCCTGCGCGACGCGCTCCAGTCCCGGCTCGCGGTCCCGGTCATGGTGGACAACGATGCCAACACCGCCGCATGGGCCGAGTGGCGCTTCGGCGCCGGCCGCGGCGAGGACCACCTCGTCATGATCACCCTGGGCACCGGGATCGGCGGGGCCATCCTCGAAGGCGGCCAGGTCAAGCGCGGCCGCTACGGGGTCGCCGGCGAGTTCGGCCACATGCAGGTGGTCCCCGGCGGCCACCGCTGCCCCTGCGGCAACCGCGGCTGCTGGGAGCAGTACAGCTCCGGCAACGCCCTGGTCCGCGAGGCCCGCGAGCTGGCCGCCGCCGACTCCCCGGTCGCGTACAACCTCATCGCCCGGGTCGGCGGCAACGTCCACGAGATCACCGGTCCGCTCATCACCGAGCTGGCCCGCGAGGGCGACGCCATGTGCGTCGAGCTGCTCCAGGACATCGGCCAGTGGCTCGGCGTCGGCATCGCCAACCTCGCGGCCGCCCTCGACCCCTCCTGCTTCGTCATCGGGGGCGGCGTCAGCGCCGCCGACGACCTGCTCATCGGCCCCGCCCGCGACGCCTTCCGCCGCCACCTCACCGGTCGCGGCTACCGCCCCGAGGCCCGCATCGCCAAGGCCCAGCTCGGCCCCGAGGCCGGCATGGTCGGCGCCGCCGACCTCTCCCGGCTCGTCGCCCGCCGCTTCCGCCGCGCCACGCGCCGGCGCGTCGAGCGGTACGAGCGCTACGCGCAGTTCGGCCGGCGCGACACCACCACCGGCCCCGAGGACCAGGAACAGCAGTGACCCCGCCCACCCTGCCCCGCCAGGCCCCGTCCCCCGACGAGCGGCCCGGCGCGCCGACCCCCACCGAGGACCGCAAGCACGTGGTGCGGCGCCGCTGGATCACCGCGATCATCATCCTGCTGCTGGTCGGCGTCCCGGCGGGCTACCTCGCGGTCTCCGCCCAGCAGAGCCGCCAGAGCGGCCGCGACAAGGCCTCCAAGGTCGGCGCGGCCAAGGTGCGCCCGGGCTGGCCGTCCAAGGTGCAGCGCAGCATCTACGAGGTGCCGATCCCGCCGAACGCCTGGCGCGTCGGGTTCCTGGAGACCAACAACTGGCGCACCAGCCGGCTGTACACGCAGTTCGCGGTCGTCCCGGATGACCTGGACGCCTTCCTGTCCTCCGTCGGCACCAGCCGCGACCGGCTGACCCCCGGGTCGTCGATCTCCGAGCACGACACCGAGATCGCCGGCTGGAGCTGGACGCCGGATGTCAAGTGGCTCGGGACCACCCTCGAAGCGGACGACCCGCGGCCCACCCGGGACATCACCGTCGACCTCACGGACCCCCGCGTCTCCAAGGTGTACGTGGTCTCCACGACGGTCCCGTAGACGGCGACGGCACCGCGCGCTCGCCCCTCACGGATGCCGCCCCCTCACCGATGCCGCCCCCGCACGGATAGGGTGGCGCCGGGGGCGGAGCCGTAGCGCAGAGGTCGTCGCGCGCGGTCTCCAAAATCGCGAGGACGCCGGTTCGAATCCGGTCGGCTCCGCCTTCCCGCCCTGTCGGGCCCACCGCGCGGCTAGCCTTCGATCATGAAGCTCACCAAGCGGCTGCACTCCTGCGTCCAGCTGGAGAAGGACGGGCTCGTGCTCGTCATCGACCCGGGCGCCTTCAGCGAAGCGGACGCCGGCCTCGGCGCCGACGCCCTGCTCGTCACCCACGAGCACCCCGACCACTTCGAGGAGGGCCGGCTGCGCGCCGCCCTCGACGCGAACCCGGCGGCGGGGCTGTGGACCCTGCGCAGCGTCGCTGAGAAGCTGGCCCCCGCCTATCCGGGCCGCGTCCACACCGTGGGCCACGGGGACACCTTCACCGCGGCAGGATTCGACGTCCAGGTGCACGGCGAGCTGCACGCCGTGATCCATCCGGACATCCCGCGGGTCACCAACGTCGGCTACCTGGTCGACGGCTCGCTCTTCCACCCCGGGGACGCGCTGACCGTGCCGGACGCCCCGGTGGACACGCTGATGCTCCCGGTGCACGCCCCGTGGAACAAGATCGCCGAGGTCGTCGACTACGTCCGCGCGGTCAAGCCGCGCGTGGCCATCGACATCCACGACGCCTACCTCGCGGACCTCGCCCGTCCGATCTACGACTCCGCGCTGAACGCCCTCGGCGGCTCGCCGCACACCCGACTCACCGCCGGGGACACGGCCGACCTCTGACTGTCGGTGCCGGGCGGTAGGTTGGACGGCATGCGTATCGCCACGTTCAACGTCAACTCGATCACCGCCCGGCTGCCGCGCCTGCTGGCCTGGCTGGAGTCCTCCGGCACGGATGTCGTGTGCATCCAGGAGACCAAGTGCTCCGCGGAGCAGTTCCCGTACGAGGAGCTGCGCGCGCTGGGCTACGAGTCGGCCGTCAATGCCACAGGGCGGTGGAACGGCGTGGCCCTGCTCTCCAAGGTGGGCCTGGACGACGTGGTCGTGGGGCTGCCGGGCGGGCCCGACTACGAAGGGGTCCAGGAGCCCCGCGCGATCTCCGCCACCTGCGACGGGGTGCGCGTCTGGTCGGTGTACGTGCCCAACGGGCGCGAGGTCGAGCACGACCACTACGGCTACAAGCTGGACTGGTTCCGGGCCCTGTCCGCCGCCGTCGCGGAAGACGCGGCGGGGGAGCGCCCGTTCGCCGTGCTCGGCGACTTCAACGTGGCCCCGACCGACGAGGACGTCTACGACCCGGCGGTCTTCGAGGGCCTCACCCACGTCACCCCGGCCGAGCGGGCCGCCCTGGAGCAGCTGCGGGCGGCCGGGCTCTCGGACGTCTTCCCGCGCGCGCTCAAGTACGACCGGCCGTACACCTTCTGGGACTACCGGATGCTGGCCTTCCCGAAGAACAGGGGCATGCGCATCGACCTGGTCTACGGGAACGAGGCCTTCGCCAAGGCCGTCACCGACTCCTACGTGGACCGCGAGGAGCGCAAGGGCAAGGGCGCCTCCGACCACGCGCCGGTCGTCGTCGACCTGGAGCTTTAGCGGTCCCCGATCTGTCACAGTCCGCGCGCGTCCTGTCGCCCGTCGTGGATCCTGGTGTCAGGCTGGGCTCATGAACATCCCTTTCCTGGCCAACTGGATCAATCGACACGAAACGGAACCGGGTGCGGGACTCGCTGCGGCCCTCGCGGACGATCCCGAGGGCATCAACGAGATGTTCGCGGAATGCGAGATGCTGCGCGCCCACGCGCGCTCGGCCGGGCTCGAACTCGACGAGAGCCCGCGCTCGTTGGAGGACATCGACCAGCTGATGCCGCGCTGGCGCCGGGATCCGGAGATCACCCCGTGGCTGGGCAACGACGCGGGCTTCTACCTCGGGACCGTGATCATCCGCTCCGTTCCGGGCGCCGCCTGGCAGGTGTGGCCCAACGGCCGGCCGATGATCCGGCTGGCCTCGGGCCGCGAGCTGAACGTGGTCGAGTCGGGGGTGTCCTGGGCGATGACGGGATCTCCCGAGCTCAGTCAGGCCTACGCCGAAGCCTCCGAAGGCTGAGACGCCACGTAAGGCTGACCTCGCGGGCCTTTATGCGGCTTTTAGGCGTGTCGCGGTGAAGTGCCCTTCCACGGCTGGATAGTTTGCGCTGACCTCGACACACCGACAAGTGGGCAGGGCAGCGTATGGCCGTCGATCCGTTGATCGAGCTGCGGGACGTCAACAAGCACTTCGGACAACTGCACGTCCTCCAGGACATCAACCTCACCGTCGGCCGCGGGGAGGTGGTGGTGGTCATCGGCCCCTCCGGCTCCGGGAAATCGACCCTGTGCCGGGCGATCAACAGACTGGAAACGATCGAGTCGGGCACGATCACGCTCGACGGCAAGCCGCTGCCGGCCGAGGGCAAGGAGCTCGCCGCGCTCCGCGCGGACGTGGGGATGGTGTTCCAGTCCTTCAACCTCTTCGCGCACAAGACGGTCCTCGCCAACGTCTCCCTCGCCCAGATCAAGGTCAGGAAGCGGAAGAAGGAAGAGGCGGACAAGCGCTCCCGCGAGCTGCTGGAGCGGGTGGGCCTCGCGAACCAGGCGGAGAAGTTCCCCGCCCAGCTCTCCGGCGGCCAGCAGCAGCGCGTGGCCATCGCCCGTGCGCTCGCCATGAACCCCAAGGCCCTCCTCTTCGACGAGCCCACCTCCGCGCTCGACCCGGAGATGATCAACGAGGTGCTGGAGGTCATGCAGCAGCTCGCCGCGGAGGGCATGACCATGGTCGTGGTCACCCACGAGATGGGCTTCGCCCGCTCCGCCGCCAACCGCGTCGTGTTCATGGCCGACGGGAAGATCGTCGAGGACCGGACCCCGGAGGCCTTCTTCACCGCCCCCGAGAGCGACCGGGCCAAGGACTTCCTCTCCAAGATCCTCAAGCACTGAGGGGCGGCCCGATGAGACAGCTTCCGACGAACGCCCCGCGTACGCGGCGGGAGGCCCCGCGCACCCGGGTGCGAGCCCCCCGCGCCCGGGTCCTGCCCGTCCTCGCCGCCGCCCTGGTCCTGCTGGGAGCCCTCGCCGGCTGCGGCAAGTCCGGCAGTCCGCCGGTCAAGGGACCGCAGCCCGAGGACCTGCCCGTCTACCAGGTCGCCACCGGCTTCCAGCTGCCGGACTCCCCGACCTGGGAGAAGGCCAAGCGGCGCGGCCACCTCGTGGTCGGCGCCAAGGAGGACCAGCCGTACATGGGGGAGAAGGACCCCGCGAGCGGCCGCTACTCCGGCTTCGACATCGAGATCGCCAAGATGATGTCGGCCTCCCTCGGCTTCGACCCCAAGACGATCGAGTTCAAGACCATCGCCTCCGCCAACCGCGAGACGGCCCTGCAGAACGGCCAGATCGACTACTACGTGGGCACCTACACGATCAACGACAACCGCAAGAAGCAGGTCGGCTTCGCCGGCCCCTACTTCATGGCCGGCCAGTCCCTGCTGGTGCGCAAGGGGGAGACCGACATCAAGGGCCCCGAGGACCTCGACGGCAAGAAGGTCTGCTCGGCCGCCGGCTCCACCCCCTACCAGCGGCTCCAGAAGGAGTTCCCGCGGGCCGTCCTCGTCGCCTACGACACGTACTCGGTCTGCGTGGACAACCTGCTGACCTACCAGGTCGACGCCGTCTCCACCGACGACTCCATCCTCCTCGGCTACGCGGCCAAGGTCCCCGAGGAGCTCAAGGTGGTCGGCAAGCCCTTCTCCGAGGAGCCCTACGGCATCGGCGTCCCGCGCTCCGACAACGCACTGCGCTTCGCGCTCGACGACGCGCTCGCCGCGAACGAGAAGAACGGCAACTGGAAGAAGGCCTACGAGGCCACGCTCGGACTCTCCGGCCAGCCCGCCCCGACACCGCCCGCCATCGACCGCTACCCGGCGAGCTGAGGGGAGAGCGCACCGCCATGGACGTACTCACCGCAAACTTCTCGCTCTACGGGAAGGGCTTCCTCGGCACCGTGGAACTCACGGTCTACGCCTCCCTCCTGGCCCTGGTCCTCGGCTTCCTGATGGCCTCCTTCCGCGTCGCCCCCGTCGGCTCCTTCCGGGTCTTCGGCACCGTCTGGGTGACCATCCTGCGCAACACCCCGCTCACCCTGCTCTTCTTCGCCGTCCTGCTCGGCCTGCCGCGCTTCGGGCTGGTCCTGCCCTTCGAGCTCTTCGCGGTGCTGGCCCTGGGCTGCTACACCTCCGCCTTCGTCTGCGAGGCCCTGCGCTCCGGCATCAACACCGTGCCCAAGGGCCAGGGCGAGGCGGCCCGCAGCCTCGGCATGTCCTTCGGACAGACCCTGGGCACCGTCGTGCTGCCGCAGGCCTTCCGGTCCGTCATCCCGCCCATCGGCTCCACGCTGATCGCGCTCGCCAAGAACTCGGCGATCGCCGGGGCCTTCAGCGTCACCGAGCTGCTGGGCACGTACAAGACCCTCAACGAGCTCGGCTACAGCATCATCTGGACCTTCGTCTGGATCGCGGTGGGCTACCTGATCATCACCCTGTCCATCAGCGCGCTGTTCAACGTGCTCGAAAAGCGCTACGGAGTCGCCCGATGACCGCGCACGCGCTCCACGGTGACCTGGAGTCCACCGCCCTCTACGACCTGCCGGGCCCGCGCGCCCAGCGCCGCCACTTCTTCTACGGGGTCGCCTCGACGGCCGTCATCCTCGGGCTGCTCGGCTGGCTGCTCTACCTGCTCTTCGACACGAACCAGTTCACCGCCGCCAAGTGGAGCCCCTTCACCTACAAGGGCATCCAGGAGCTGCTGCTCAAGGGCCTGTGGAACACGCTCAAGGCCTTCGCCTACGCCTCGGTGCTCTCGCTCCTGCTCGGCGCGGTGCTCGCCACGGGCCGGCTCTCGGTGCACCGGCCGGTGCGCTGGCTGTCCACGCTGTGCGTGGAGTTCTTCCGGGCCATGCCGGTGCTGGTGATGATCTTCTTCATCTTCGTCGCGCTCAAGGTCCAGCCGCTGCCCGCGCTGGTCGCCGGACTGACCCTGTACAACGGCTCGGTGCTGGCCGAGGTCTTCCGGACCGGCATCAACTCGGTGGAGAAGGGCCAGCGCGAGGCCGCGTACGCCCTGGGCATGCGCAAGACCCAGGTGATGACCTACATCCTGGCCCCGCAGGGGGTCCGGGCGATGCTGCCCACGATCATCAGCCAGCTCGTGGTCGCGCTGAAGGACACCTCGCTCGGCTACCTGATCACCTACGAGGAGTTCCTGCACGCGGGCAAGCTGATCGCCTCCAACCTCGACTACGACCTGCCCTTCATCCCGGTCGTGATGATCATCTCGCCGATCTACATCGGGATGTGCATGCTCCTGTCCTGGTTCGCCACCTGGGTGGCCCGGCGCGAGCGCCGCAACCCCAAGACGAAGGCGGTCGACATCGACATCGACGCGGCCGACCCCGGAACGGCGCTGCCGGGCCGGATCTGACCCGCGGGGCGAAGCCCCCCAGAGCCACACCCGGCCCGGCAGCAGCCGCGGATCACTGCTCGCGCAGCGGCACCGAGACGTACGAGGGATCGGTGCGCGGCGAGGAGAAGGTCAGCTGCCCGCCGGTCGGGTTGTGCTCGATGTAGAGCGGGTCGACGGTGTCGACGACGACCGCGAGGCGGTGCCCGGCCGGGACGTCGTAGGCGGTGGAGAAGAGTTCCAGGTCCACGCCGAAGGGCTGGCCGGCCGGCTTTCCGTGGAAGGTGTACGGGGCGTTGCTGATCAGCTTCCCGATGCCGAGCGGGCCCACGTCGTAGAGGTACGCGACGAAGGTGCCGTCGGACTTCGAGGACGTGACGGTGGTGTGCAGCCCGACCGTGCCCCGGATCCGGCGCTCCTCTTCGTAGCGCGGTGACTGCCAGACGGCGGCGAAGGCGCGGGGGAGCAGCGGAATGGAGGCGATCGGGGGCGCCTGGGCGATCTGGTCGAGCAGGCTGGAGAGCATGACGATCCCGCCGTTGGCGCCGGAGTCGATGCCGGTGAAGAGGTGTTCGCTGTCGGAGAGCATCACCTTCTCGGCGCCGCCGTCGCCGACCGACTTCCAGTCGGCGTAGCCCTCGTACCCGCCGTCGCTGCGGGGCTTGATCTGGACGGGGGCCTCGGCGTCGACTCCGTTGGCCGCGCCCTTGAGGTAGCGGTCGAACCAGCGGTGGGCGTTGGTCCAGGTGTCGTTGGGCAGTCCGAGGAGACCGGTGGCCTCGGCGGTGGCGTGGTCGCCGGGGCGGAACTCCAGGCGCTTGGGGCCGGTCAGTTTCTCGAAGAACTTCGCGTACTGGTTGGGCGGGAAGATGGTGTCGCCCCAGGCGTTGCCGAGCATGATCGCGGCGCCGTTGGCGTTGATCGCGTCGACCTTCTCGGAGGCGGAGCGCTTCTTGCCCCACTCGATCATCTGCGGCTCCCGGTCCAGCTTCGAGCCGAGGAAGTCGCCGAGGATCTGCTGCAGTTCGGGGCCGGGGCGTCCGGTGAGGAAGCCGGCGCCGCCGAGCAGGGCGGCCGCCTGGAGGTGCTGGGTGCGGCCGGAGTAGATCGACTCGATGAGATCGGCCCAGCCGCTGAGTGCGACCACGGCCTTGATGCGCGGATCGCTCGCGGAGGCCAGCAGGCTGATGCCCGCGCCGTAGGAGACCCCGCCCGTGCCGATGTGAGCGGCGTCGGCCGGGGTGCTGGCGAGCGCCCAGTCGATGACGGCGGAGACGTCGGCGATGTCCGCAGGTCCCGCGGTCTCGATCTGGCCGCCGGAGAGCCAGAAGCCGCGGGAGGTGTAACTGACCACCACGTAACCGGAGTCGGCGAGCTTCTTGGCCTGGGCGATGTATTCGATCTGCGGCATGCCCCAGCTGGTCGGCAGGACGATCAGCGGGTACTTCGCGCCGGCCCCGGCGCCCGCCGGGGTGAAGACGTTGCCCTTGAGGGTGATGCCGCCGGAGCCGGGGATGTCGTGGAAGGTGACTCCCGACTGGGCTTGCGAGGCTGCCGGGACGGCGGCGGTCGTGCGGGCGGGAGCCGCCTGGGCCTGATGGGGGGCCAGGCCCAGAGCGGCTGCCGCCAGTACGGCTGCCATGGCAGCCGCGGTGCTGGTGGTGCGGGCGGTACGGACCATCGATCGCTCCTCGCGTGTGCCGGGGTGTCAAAGTGACCCGACGGTAACGGGAGGGGCTTACCGGAAGTAACCCGTGGGTAAGTTACGTGCCGGTAACGATTGAACGATGGTCAGTCCGCGTGGATCAGCCGGCCTGCGGGGCTCCGGCGGCGGCGCTCTTGGCCTGCCACTGCTCCCAGGTCAGGTTCCACTCGCCGTAGCCGTTGCCGAGGTCCGGGTTGCCCTTGGACCCCTGGCCCACGACCTCGAAGGGGTCACCGACCTGGGCCGATCCGAAGAACGCCTTGGCGTTCTCGTCGCTCATGCCCACGCAGCCGGAACTGGTGTTGGCGCGGCCGAAGTTGGCGGTGTTCCACGGAGCGGCGTGCACGTACATGCCCGACCAGGTCAGCCGGATCGAGTAGTCGACCATCTTGTCGTAGGAGTCGCCCAGGCCCACCGTCTGGGAGTCCATCCGGATGGTGCCCTCCTTGGCCATCATCACCATCTTGCCGTCCCAGGAAGCCTTCTTGCCGCCGGGGGTTCCGGCGGAGATCGGGATGGTGCCGGCCGCCTGGCCGTCCTCGGTGACCGACATCTTCTTCGTGTCGAGGTTCACCTTGATCAGGCGCTCCTTGCCGATCTTGAACTCGGTGTTGTAGTCCTTGACGAACATCCCGCCGCCGGGGCCGGAGTCGACGCCGTTCAGGTTCATCTGGACCTTCACGTCGGTGCCGGACTTCCAGTACTCCTTGGGCCGCCAGTCCACCCGGTCCTTGCCCGAGTAGTCCGTGATCCAGCCCCAGGAGCCCTCGGTGTTGTTCGAGGTGGTGACCTTCAGCTGCTTCTCGACGGCCGCCTTGTCCTTCACCGGGTTGTCGAAGACGATCGAGACCGGCATGGCCACACCCACGGTGCTGCCCTTGGATATGTTGATCGAGACCTTGTTCACCTTGTCGGGGGCCGAGGTCTTGAACGTCGTGGTCGCGCTCTGGCTGTCCGTGTTCTGTGCATCGACCTTGTACTGGGCCGAGGGCAGGGCGTTGCCCTGCGAGGTCCAGGTCTTGCCGTCGGCGGATATCTGCCCGGCCAGCTCCCCGCCCTTGGCGTCCGTCACCTTCACGGTCGCGAGCTTGCCCTCGGCGATCGTGACGGTCACCGGCTGACCTGCCTTGACCTGGTCACCGGTGAGGTTCACCGAGACCGCCATGGCCGGCTTCTCCTTCATCTCCGCCTTGGTTCCGCCGCCCGCCGCGGCGCCACCGCCACCACAGGCCGCCAGTGAGGCGGCCAGCAGTGCGGTGCCAGCCGCCACGGCGGTGCGGCTGCGTACAGAGAAGACCCGGCGTGTGCGGCTCAACGAAAACCCCTCCGAAGTAATGATCGTCCGCAAAAGAAGATGCGAACGGAACGACTCTAGGTTGCGGGAGATCAGGAAAAGTTCAGGATTTCCCTTGTGACATAGACCGCAGCGATACGGTCATCGTCCGGTCACAATCGCCGCGCACCGCGGTCATGGACACCTGTGAGAGTCCTGTGCATCCACCGATTCGGATGTACAGGAAGGCCGGTCAGCCATGTGCGCACTACTCGTGACACCCACCCAGCAGTACCAGGCCCGGAGTCGGGGCCGGGAGCTCGCCGTGCGCTCCCTGTCCGAAGCGGAATACCGGGCATTCCTTTCCAGGGACGGCAGGGCCAGCTTTCTCCAGTACCCGTCCTGGGGCGGCGTAAAGGACCTTTGGCGGTCCGAAAGGGTCGGATGGCACTACCCCGGGGGTGAAATAGAAGGCGCCGGGCTCGTTCTCTACCGCCAATTCCCCGGCACCCGCAAATACTTCGCCTACCTCCCCGAGGGGCCCGTCGCGGACTGGGCCGACCCCGACATCGACCGCTGGCTGACCCCCCTCAAGAACCACCTGAAGGCCTCCGGCGCCTTCGCCGTGCGCATCGGACCCACCCCCGCCTACCGCCGCTGGGACGCGGCCACCGCCAAGGCGGGCACCGGCCCGGGCCGGCAGATCTCCGACGTGCTCGCCACCGAGGTGGACCCGGTCGGAGCCGCGCTCGCCGACCGGCTGCGCACCCGCGGCTGGAAGCGCTGCGGAGGCGAGGACGACGGCGACGCCCAGCCCCGCCACGTCTTCCGCGTACCGCTCGCCGGGCGCACCCTCGACGAACTGTGGTCGGGCCTGAACCAGGAATGGCGGCGCAATGTGCGCAAGGCCACGAAGGCGGGGGTCGAGACGGTCGTCGGCTCGGCCGCCGAGCTGCCCGAGTTCTACCGGCTGTTGCGCATCACCGAGGAGCGCGACGGTTTCCGGCTCGGCCGCTCGCTGGCGTACTACCAGCAGCAGTACGAGGTCCTGAACGCCGAGGAACCCGGCCGCATGCGCCTCTACCTGGGCGTTCACCAGGGCGAGATCCTCGCCGCGCACACCATGATCGTGGCCGGCCGCCGGGCCTGGTACCAGACCGGCGCCTCCGCCGACCACCGCCGCGAGGTCCGCCCCAGCAACGCCCTGCAGTGGCGCATGATGTGTGACGCACATGCACTCGGAGCCGACGAATACGACATGCGCGGGGTACCCTCCACCCTCGACCCCGACGAACGTTCCTTCGGGCTGCTGCGCTGGAAGCTCGGCACCGGCGGACAGGTCGTCGAAACCCTCGGCGAGTGGGAGACCTCCATGGACGGATACGCCAACACGGCCCTCTACAAGGCGTTCCAGGCGTACATGGCCCGCCGGTGACCCTCGCAGACCACAGAGCGGCCGGCACCCCGGCCGCGCAGGACGCCGCCGCCGAAGCGGCGACGGAGAACGGCACCGACCGTGCGGCACCGAAGAAGACCTCGGTGCTGCGCAGCGGCGCGCTCATGGCGGCCGGCTCGATCGTCTCCCGGGCCACCGGCTTCATCCGCTCCGCGGTGATCGGCGCCGCCCTCGGCACCACCCTGCTCGGCGACGGCTACGCGGTCGCCAACACCGTCCCGAACATCCTGTACATCCTGCTCATCGGCGGCGCCCTCAACGCCGTCTTCGTGCCCGAGCTGGTCCGCGCCGCCAAGGAGCACGCGGACGGCGGCGCCGCCTACACCGACCGGCTGCTCACCGTCTGCACGGCCGCGCTGGTGGTCCTCACCGCCGCCGCCGTACTGGCCGCCCCGCTCATCGTCTCGGCGTACACCGGCTACAGCGGCGGCCAGGAGTCCACCACCGTGGCCCTGGCCCGGTACTGCCTCCCGCAGATCCTGTTCTACGGGCTGTTCACCCTGCTCGGGCAAGTGCTCAACGCACGCGGCCGGTTCGGCGCCATGATGTGGACCCCGGTCCTCAACAACCTCGTCGTCATCGCGGTCTTCGCGCTGTTCCTCGCAGTCGCGCAGGGCAATCAAGGGGGCGCCGGGACGCTGAGCACCTCCGAAACCCGTCTGCTGGGCATCGGCACCACCGCCGGCATCGTCGTGCAGGCCCTCGGGCTGATCCCCTCGCTGCGCGCCGCCCGCTTCCGCTGGCGCCCCCGCTTCGACTGGCGCGGCAGCGGACTGGCCCGCCCGCTGCGCAACGCGGGCTGGCTGGTCATGCTCGTCCTGACCAACCAGATCGCGTACTGGGTCGTGACCCGGCTCTCCACCGCCACCGGCGAGCACGCCGTCGCCGAGGGCCTCGCGGGCGGGGCCGGCTACCTCGCCTACAGCAACGCCTACCTGCTGTGGATGGTCCCGCAGGGCATCGTCACCGTCTCGCTCGTCACCGCCCTCATGCCCCGGATGAGCGCCGCCGCCACCGACGGCGACCTCGGGCGGGTGCGCGCCGACGTCTCCTACGCCCTGCGCTCCGCCGCCGCCCTCGTCGTCCCGGCCTCCGCGCTCTTCGCGGCCCTCGCGCCCTGGGTGATCGGCGCCGTCTTCGAGCACGGCCGCACCGGCTCCGCCGACGTCGCCGTCATGGCCGGCATGCTCGCCGCCTTCGCACCCGGCCTGATCGCCTATTCCGCGCAGTACGTGCTCTCCCGCGGCTTCTACGCCCTGTCCGACACCCGGACCCCCTTCCTCCTCAACCTCGTCATCGCCGCCCTCAACGCCGGGTTCTCCGCCACCGCGTACCTCCTGCTGCCGCCGCGCTGGGCCGTCACCGGCATGGCCGCGGCCTGCTCGATCGCCTTCACCGCGGGCGCGGCCGTCACCGCGTACGCCCTGTCCCGGCGGCTCGGCCCGCGCACGGGGACCCGTACGGAACGCCGGAACACCGCCGCACGGACCCACCTGCGGCTCCTCGCCGCCTGCACGCCGGCGGCCGTCGCGGGGTACGTTGCCGCGCGCTCCGCCGACCACTTCGCGGACCTGCCCGGGATCCTCGGGAACATCACCGGGGCCGCGGCGGGAACCGCGGTGATCGTCCTCGTCGTCGTACTCCTCGCCCGCCCCCTGCGGATCACGGAGATCACCGACCTGCTGGCCTCCGTACGGCGCAGAACCGGCCGCTAGCCCCGGCCGGACCCCGCTGCCGGCCGCCCGTATCGGCCGAAAGCGGGAGGGGACCGATCGACGACCCTGGAATACTGACCCGATGCCACGCGTACTGCTGATCGAGGACGACCCTTCCATCAGGGAGGGCGTGGGTCTCGGCCTGCGCCGCAGAGGCCACGACGTGAGCGCCGCCGAGACCGGCGAGGCCGGACTCGAACTCATGGCGAGCTTCCGCCCCGAGCTCGTGCTGCTCGACCTCATGCTGCCCGGCATCAACGGCGTCCAGGTCTGCCGGCGGATCCGCGAGAACAGCCAGGTCCCGATCATCATGCTCACCGCACGCGGGGACGACTTCGACATAGTCGTCGGCCTGGAGGCCGGAGCCGACGACTACATCGTCAAGCCCGCCCGCACCGAGGTCATCGAAGCCCGCATCAAGGCCGTGCTGCGCCGCCTCAGCGAGCCCGCGGGCGGCCGCCCCGACGTGGAGTTCCACGGCGAGCTGGCCGTGGACCGCGCGGGGCTCACCGTCGCCAGGAACGGCGAGCGCCTCCCCCTGGCACCCAGCGAGATCAAGCTCCTGCTGCACCTGTCGGCCTCGCCCGAGCAGGTCTTCTCCCGCCAGCAGCTCCTCGAATACGTGTGGGACCACAGCTACCACGCCGACGCCCGGCTGGTGGACGCCTGCGTACGCCGCCTGCGCCACAAGATCGAGGACCCCGACGCCGCCCCCCGCTACATACAGACCGTGCGCGGCTTCGGCTACCGCTTCGGCCCGCTGTAAGCGGCGCACATGAGACGTTTCGCACCGCTGGGTCTGCGCACCCGGCTGATCGCCGCCTTCCTGCTGGTCGCCGCCATCTGCGCGGTGAGCACGGCCGCGCTCACCTACCAGCAGGCACGCAACGCGATCCTCAAGCAGAGCCAGGACACCGCCGTCAGCACCCTGCGCGACCTGGTCGACTCCCAGTACACCCAGCTGCCCATGGGGCAGGTGGAACTCCAGCGGCTCGTAGGGGAACTGGGCAAGCGCGGCCAGCCGCACCCCTGGATCGTCTACGGGGAGTACGGCAAGCTCCGCGCCACCTCGAACCAGGGCGGCGCGCCCGTCTCCACCGCCGTCGGCGAAAAGCTCCGCAGCCAGATGACCTCCCATCCGCACGGGGCCTTCCAGCGCACCGAGGACCGCAACGGCAACCTCTCCCTCGTCGTCGGCATGCCCGCCGTCTTCAAGTACGGCGAGGCCTACGAGACCACCGGAGTGGTCTTCTACGCGGTCGTGCCCCTGGACACCGAGCAGACCACCGTGGAGGCCCTGGTCGCCGCCGCCCGAATGGGCGCGGTACCGGGCCTGGCCATAGCGCTGATCCCCGCGCTGCTCGCCGCGCGCAGTGTCCTGAGGCCCGTACGGGACATGCGCAAGGCCGCCCAGCGGCTCGGCCGCGGCCGGCTCGACACCCGGATCGAGGTGCGCGGCGCCGACGAACTCGCCGGACTCGCCCGCACCTTCAACGAGACGGCACGCGCCCTCGAACAATCGGTCAGCGAACTCCGGGAGGCGGAGGCCCGCGCCCGCCGCTTCGCCGCCGACGTCTCCCACGAACTGCGCACCCCGCTCGCCGGAATGCTCGCCGTCACCGAGGTCCTCGACGAGGGAGCAGAGGAGCTCGACGCCGACACCGCCAAGGCGCTGCGCCTGATCAGCGCCGAGACCGGGAAGCTCGCGGTGCTCGTCGAGGACCTCATGGAGATCTCCCGCTTCGACGCCCGCGCCGCCGAGCTCAACCTCGACGAGGTCGACATCGCCGAGATCGTCACCAAGACCCTGGAACGCCGCCACTGGACCGACGGGCGGGTCACCACCGACCTGCCCCCGGACGTCCGCGCCCGGCTCGACCCGCGCCGCTTCGACGTGGTCCTCGCCAACCTCGTGGGCAACGCCCTCAAACACGGCGGGGCCCCGGTCCGCGTCGGCGTCCGCACCGAGACCCGGCCCGAGGGCGAGCGGCTGCTCGTCGAGGTGGCCGACAGCGGGCCCGGCATCGCCCCCGAGGTGCTGCCGCACATCTTCGACCGCTTCTTCAAGGCCGACGCCGCCCGCACCCGCTCCACGGGCAGCGGGTTGGGCCTGGCCATCACCCTGGAGAACGTCCGCCTGCACGGCGGAACCCTGCACGCCGCCAACGGCCCCGGCGGCGGAGCGCTCTTCACCCTCGACATGCCGTTGGAGGCCCGCACATGACCCGGGTGCCCAAGACCGTGGCCGCCGCCCTGACCGTTCCGCTGCTGCTCGCCACCGGCTGCGGCATCGCCACCACCGGGGTCGTCGAGAGCGGCCGCGCCGGGACCGTGAAACTGGCCACCGCGCCGGACCCGGGCCTGCTGTACTTCATCGCCCCCGACGGGGCGCTCGTCCCGGTGCCCGTCACCGACCGGACGCAGCGGCCGGACGTCGGCTTCACGATCGGGATGCTGCTGGAGGGGCCGGGCGAGGCCGCGCGGGAGGCTGGTCTGACCACCGAGATCCCGGTGCCGGACGTGAAGTACTGGGACCGCATGGGCGTTGCCCGGCCGCCGGTCACGCCCGACGGCGACGGCGACGGCAAGCCCCTGCGCGTCGTGCTGCCCGTCCCGGTCGGGCCGCTGTCCGGCCCGGCCCGGCGCCAGCTGGCCTGCACGGCTCTCGCCGCGGTGCGCACCAGCCCGCCCCCCGAGATCCTCCTCATCGGCTCCGACGGCAAGGAGCAGACCGCCGCGTGCGAGGTCAGGCCGGATCGCTGAGCCCCGGCCGGGGCTCACGGGACGGCCGGCCCCGGCGGGCCCCGGCCCCTTGCGGGCAGGGCCGCTCCCCGCCACCGTGTGGCGCATGGACCAAGGACCGGCCCCCGACGTATTCGACCCGCGCCTGTACGCCGAAGGCGTCCCGTACGAGCGCTACCGGCTGCTGCGCGACCACCGCCCGGTGGCCTGGCAGAGCGAGCCGGAGGTGCTCGGCTGGCCGGCCGGGCCCGGCTTCTGGGCCGTCACCCGGCACGCCGACGTGGTCCGGGTGCTGCGCGACCACCGCACGTACTCCTCGCACCTGGGCGCCACCCAGATCCGCGACCCCGACCCGGCCGACCTGCCCTTCCTGCGGCGCACCATGCTCAACCAGGATCCCCCCGAGCACGGCACCCTGCGCCGGACCGTGGCCCGCGCCTTCACCCCGGCCCGCGTCGACGCCTTCGCGGCCCGGGTCCGCGGCCGGGCCCGGACGCTGCTGCGCGCGGCCCGCGACGGCGCCGAGGACGGGGCCGCCGACCTGGTGCGCACCGTCACCGACGAGTACGCGCTGCTGAACCTCACCGACCTGCTGGGCGTCCCGGCCGAGGACCGGGGGCTGCTGCTGGAGTGGACCGTACGGATCATCGGGTACCAGGATCCCGAGGACGCCCCGGCCCCGCTGCCCGGCCCGGACGGGCAGCCGCTGAACCCGCGCTCACCGGCGCTGCTGGGGGAGATGTTCGCGTACGCCCGAGAACTGGCCGCCCACAAAAGGGCCCACCCCGGCGACGACGTGATGACCGCCCTCGCGCTCGCCGGGCTGGAGGACGCGGAGCTGGAGATGTTCTTCTTCCTGCTCACCGTCGCGGGCAACGACACCGTGCGCAGCGCCGCGCCCGGCGGCCTGCTCGCCCTGGCCCGCGACCCGGACGCCTACGCCGGACTCGCCGACGGCCGGGCCCCGCTGGACCGGGCCGTCGAGGAACTCCTGCGCGTCCACCCGCCGGTGCTGAGCTTTCGCCGCACCGCCGCCGCCGACACCGAACTCGCCGGGCAGCGGATCCGGGCCGGCGACAAGGTGGTGGTCTTCCACGCCTCCGCCAACCACGACGAGCGGGTCTTCGCCGACCCCGGCCGCCTCGATCTGGGCCGCGCACCCAACCCGCACGTCTCCTTCGGGGACGGCCCGCACGTGTGCCTCGGCGCGCACTTCGCCCGGCTCCAGCTCCGCGTCCTCTACGAGGAGTGGGCCGCCGCCATGCCGGTACCGGAACTGGCGGGCACACCGCGCCGGTTGGTGTCGAACTTCATCAACGGGATCACGCGGCTGCCGCTGCGGGTGTCCGGGCGGGCCGGGTGACATCGGCGATCAGCTCGGTCACGTCCGGGCCGTAGGCATTCGAGTTGATCACCTTCAGCAGGATGCAGAAGGAGTCCTGGCCGTAGGTGCGGGCCAGCGACTTGTGGTGTCGGGCGAGGTAACGGGCGGCTGCGTGATTGCTGTTGGCGGTCTGGCCCGCCATGAGGAACACCGGTCGCGTTCCCGCACCGGCCGTCAGCCGGGCCAGCAGGACGTGCTCGACCATGCCCTCCTGCCAGCGGTACGTCTCCCCTCCGATGCTGAGCGCACCCCGCTCCGGACTGCGCTCACGGCTGTCGTCGAACCGCACTCCCGGCAGCATGGAGGTCAGGTGCGCCGCCGTGCGGGCATTGGAGACCGGCCCGCCGACGCAGAACTCGGCTCGTTCGCCGAATCCCTGGCGTGCCCCGTCGTGGGTGACGATCTGGAGGTTCGCCCCGCAGTCCTTGATCAGCCCGGCGATCTCCAGCAGGGCGAAGGCGTCCTTGCGGTGCACCGAGGAATCGGAGCCGCTCATATGCCGGTTGACCACGAACAGGCAGTCAGAGCCGGTCGGCAGGCCGAAGAAGGCCTGCTTGCGGCGCAGTGCGCGGCGCCACAGATAGGTCCGGGTGGACCAGCCGAACCCGCCGCTGAAGGCAGTGGCTATCACCCCGAGCACGATGTTGCGGACGTCGTCATTCATGCGGCGGATCGTAGTCTCTCGCCGCCGCCATGACGCGGCGGGTGCGCGGAAGTTACGCTGCCGCTCCAAGGTCTGACAGGCAGTCGACTGGAGGAACCGAATGCGTGGTCCCGCCGCACGTCAGTTAGCGCTCATCGCGCTCGCCGGGGCGCTCGTCTCGACCGGGGCGGACGCCCCGCCGTCGCAGAGCGCCGCCCCGCCGAAGGTCCCGGTCGCCACCGGCTACGGCGGGGCCGTCGCCAGCGTCGACGCCGACGCCAGCGCCGTCGGCATCGCCGTCCTGCGCTCGGGGGGCAACGCCGTGGACGCCGCCGTGGCGACGGCCGCCGCCCTGGGGGTCACCGAGCCGTACTCCGCCGGCATCGGCGGGGGCGGCTACTTCGTGTACTACGACGCCCGGTCGGGCCGGGTGCGCACCATCGACGGCCGCGAGACCGCCCCGGCGACGGCCACCGCCGCGCTGTTCCAGGAGAACGGCGTGCCCATCCCCTTCGCCGAGGGCCAGACCAGCGGCCGCGGCGTCGGAGTTCCCGGCACCCCGGCGACCTGGCAGAGCGCGCTGGAGTCCTGGGGCACCCGTTCGCTCGGCCACCTCCTCAAGCCCGCCGAGAAGCTGGCCCGCGAGGGCTTCGCCGTCGACTCCACCTTCCGGGCCCAGACCGCGCTCAACGAGGCCCGGTTCCGGGACTTCCCCGACACGAGGAAGCTGTTCCTGCCCGGCGGTGACCTCCCGGTGGTCGGCTCCACCTTCAAGAACCCCGATCTGGCCGCCACTTACGCCGAGCTCGGCCGCAAGGGCGCCGGCGCGCTCTACCGGGGCCCGCTGGCCGAGGACATCGTCCGGGCCGTGCGCACGCCCCCGGTGGACCCGGCCGCCACCCGCGTGGTCCGGTCCGGCGATCTGACCACCGGGGACCTGCGCGCGTACGCGACCAAGCGGCAGGACCCGACCCGGGTCGGCTACCGCGGCCTGGACGTGTACAGCATGGCCCCGTCCTCCTCCGGCGGCACCACCGTCGGCGAGGCGCTGAACATCCTGGAGCGCACCGACCTCGGCGCGCTCACCGAAGCCCAGTACCTGCACCGGTTCATCGAGTCCTCCCGGATCTCCTTCGCCGACCGGGGCCGGTGGGTCGGCGACCCGGCGGCCGAGGACGTGCCCACGAGGGAACTGCTCTCGCAGCAGTACGCGGACACGCGCGGCTGCCTCATCGACCCGGCCAAGGCGCTGACCAGCCCGCTGGCTCCGGGCGATCCCCGCAACCCGGTCGCCTGCGGTGGCGGCGGACAGGCCGCCCCGACCACGTTCGAGGGGGAGAACACCACGCACCTGACCGTCGCCGACCGCTGGGGCAACGTGGTCTCCTACACACTGACCATCGAGTCCACCGGCGGCAGCGCCATCACCGTCCCGGGGCGCGGCTTCCTGCTCAACAACGAGCTGACGGACTTCTCCTTCGCCCCGGCCGCACCCGGCGTCCCCGACCCCAACCTGCCGGGCCCGGGCAAGCGGCCGCGCTCGTCCATGTCCCCGACCATCGTGCTGGAGAACGGACGCCCGGTGCTGGCGCTGGGCTCCCCGGGAGGGGCGACCATCATCACCACGGTGCTCCAGACCCTGACGGGGCACCTGGACCGCGGGCTGCCGCTGGTCGAGGCCATCGCCGCGCCGCGGGCCAGCCAGCGCAACCAGACCACCACCGAGCTGGAGCCGGGCCTGTGGAACAGCCCGGTCCGCGCCGAGCTGGAGGCCCTCGGGCAGGGCTTCCGGCAGAACCCGGAGATCGGCGCGGCCACTGGGGTCCAGCGACTGCCCGACGGGCGGTGGCTGGCCGCGGCCGAGACGACCCGGCGGGGCGGCGGCTCGGCGATGGTGGTGCACCCGAGCGGGAGGCGGTAGACCGGGGAGGCACCTCGGTGAGGCCCACAGGGCGGTGAGGCCTACAGGGCGGTGAGGATCCTCGGACCGGCGGCGGTGATCGCGACCGTGTGCTCGGAGTGCGCGGCGCGGCTGCCGTCGACGGTCCGCAGGGTCCAGCCGTCGGCGTCGCAGGCGTAGTCGTCCGTGCCGCCCGCGATCAGCATCGGCTCGATCGCGATCACCATGCCGGCGCGCAGTTTCGTACCCTGACCGGCCGGGCCCTCGTTGGGCACGCCCGGCTCCTCGTGCATGGAGCGTCCGACGCCGTGGCCGCCGAAGCCGTCGGGGATGCCGTACCCGGCGGCGCGGCAGACACTGCCGATGGCGTGGGCGATGTCGCCGACGCGGTTGCCGGGCCGGGCGGCGGCGATGCCCGCCGCGAGGGCCGCCTCGGAGGTCGCGATGAGCCGCAGGTCGGCGGGGCGGGCCCGGCCCACGGTGAAGCTGACGGCCGCGTCGCCGACCCAGCCGCCCAGTTTCGCACCGCAGTCGATGCTGACCAGGTCGCCGTCGCGCAGCCGGTGGTCGGTCGGGATGCCGTGCACGATCGCGTCGTTGACGGAGGCGCAGATGACGGCGGGGAAGGGGACCGGCGCGAACCGCGGCCGGTAGCCGAGGAAGGGCGAGGTGGCACCCGCCTCGCGGAGCACCTCGCGTGCGACCAGGTCGAGCTCCAGCAGGGAGACCCCCACGGCGGCCCGGTCCCGGACGGCGGCGAGGGCGTGGGCGACCACGCGGCCTGCGGCGCGCATCTGGTCGATCGATCGTTCTGTCTTCAGTTCCACCATGCCAATAACTATACCGGTATAACTGTAACGGGATACTTATTGGGTTCCGGGGTAGGATGACGTCATGGTCCGTACCCCCCTCACCCCCGAAGAGCGCGAGCGCGGCGAGCGGCTGGGCGCCCTGTTGCGCACGGCCCGCGGTGGCCGCAGCATGGTCGAGGTCGCGGCCAGCGCCGGGCTCTCCGCCGAGACCCTCCGCAAGATCGAGACCGGGCGGGCCCCGACCCCGGCCTTCTTCACCGTCGCCGCCCTCGCCGGGGCCCTGGAGCTGTCCCTGGACGAAGTGATGCGGAGCTGCGCCCTCGTGCCCGTGTGAGGACCGGGGCAGCGGGCGGGCCGCGGCCGTTCGGCCGCCGGGCCCGCACTCCGGCGTGGCGTTAGGGCGGGCCCGGCGGCCGAACGGCCCAATCGGCGGTGAGAGGGCCGGGGCGCGGGGCAAGCGTGAAGGCGTGTCAGACATGAACGCATCCGCATCCAAGCGACTCGGCCTCGGACTCGTGGGCGCCCTCCTCGCGGGCGGCCTGCTGCTCGCGGCGTGTGCCGCCCCCGAAGGCCGGGCCCACGCCAAGGACCCGGGCGACGTGGTCTTCCGCCACCCGGGCGTCGTCGTCAGCCACACCCGGCTCCAGCACGCGAAGCAGATGGTCGCGGCCGGCAAGGAGCCGTGGAACTCGGCGTACCAGGCGCTCCTGAAGAGCCGATACGCCTCCCTCGACTACGAGGCGCACCCGGCCGACGTGGTGCCCTGCCCCTTCAACTCGGGCCCGCAGTCCTGCCTCGACGAACGGCAGGACGCGATCGCCGCGTACACCCACGCCCTGCTGTGGTCGGTCAACGGCAAGGCCTCCCACGCCCGCAAGGCCGTGCAGATCATGGACGCCTGGTCGGCCGTGATGAAACGTCACGCCGAGGACAACGCGGGCCTCCAGGCCGCCTGGTCCGGCTCCACCTGGGCGCGCGCCGCCGAGATCGTCCACGCCGACTACCCGGGCTGGGGGGACGGGCGGGTCGCCCGCTTCAAGGAGATGCTGCGCACCGCCTACCTCCCGGCCGTCCGTGCGCAGGTGCCGTCGTACAACGGCAACTGGGAGCTGGCCATGACCGACGCCGCCCTGGGCATCTCCGTCTTCCTGGAGGACCGGGCCGTCTTCCGGGAGTCCCTCGAGCGGTTCCGGGAGCGCGTTCCGGCGTACTTCTACCTCAAGCGGGACGGTGCGCACCCGCTGGCCCCGCCGCGCACCGGCATCGACTCACCGGACGAGGTCACGTCGTACTGGTTCGGCCAGGGGGCCTACGTCGACGGCATCGCCCAGGAGACCTGCCGCAACCTGATGCACGTCGGCTACGCCCTCGCGGCGTCCGCGCACATCGCGGAGACGGCCTGGCACCAGGGCGTCGACCTGTACGGGGAGCAGGGCGAGCGGCTCCGGGCGGCGCTGGAGTTCCACTCGAAGTACCAGCTGGGGGAAGAGGCCCCCGGGTGGCTCTGCGGCGGCAAGCTGGAGCGCACGATGGGCCCCGACCTGGAGGTGGCGCTCCAGCACTATGCGGTGCGGTCGGGCGCGAAACTTCCGTACACCCGTGAGCTGGTCGAGAAGACGCGGCCGGCCGGGACGGACGACCTGTTCGTGGCGTGGGAGACCCTCACCCACGGGGAGGCGGCGCCGGCCGCCTGAGGCGCGGCCCGGGCCGTGGCCGCTCTCAGGCGTCCACGGGGTGCCAGGCCGGGCCGTCGCCGGTCCTGCGGACGTGCCCGAACGGCACGTCGGCGAAGTGGACGCCGAAGCCGATGGTGTCCGGCTCCGCGAGTTCGGCGACCAGCCGGCGGCGGTGGACGGCGGTCCGGGCGAGGTCGTGGTCGAAGGCCGAGGACCATTCGGGGTGGTCGATCTGGACCGGCGAATGGGCGGCGTCGCCGAAGGCGATCAGGCGCCGGCCGCCCCCGGTGACGACGTACTCGGCGTGCCCCACGGTATGGCCGGGGGCGATCCGCACCCGGACCCCGGGGAAGATCTCCTGCCCGTCGTCGAGCGTGCGCACGCGCGGCGCGAGGGCGGCGACCCGCTCGGTCGTGCCCTCCGCCGCGAGGAGGTCGATCCGGTCCCATTCGGGCGCGGCGATCAGGTACTCGGCGCGGGTGAAGAGGGGCCGGTCCTCGCCCGGGACGGGGTGGACGGCCCAGCCGATGTGGTCGGAGTGGAGGTGGGTGAGGGCCACCGCCTCGATGTCCCCGGGGGCAAGACCGAGTTCGGCCAGGCTGTCCGGGAGCGCGCCCCCGTGGATTTCGGCGAGGGGGCCGTCCGGTGCTTGAAGCGTCTGCGGGCCGACCCCCGCGTCGATCAGCAGCGCGCGGCCGCCGTGCTCCACCAGCAGGGCGCCGACGCTCGCCACGAGGCGGCCCGCGGGGTCCAGGTACTCCGGGCGGGCGGCCCACACCTCGTCGGTGGTGTCCGGGAGCAGTACCGGCGGCCGGAGCCGTGCGTCGCCGTCCGGTACGTACGAGACCTTCGTGTCGCCCAGCCACAGGGAGCGGATTCCCGAGGGCCGGTTCAGTCGACCTTCGCGCGTCGCCGTCGTCAAGTCCGACATGGGAGCTCCTTTGTGAGTGTTCGTCAGATGTCCACCGGCCGGTCTGCCGGGTGGTGAGGCCAACCATAAACATCAAGCTTGAATCATTCAAGCTACAAATATTCTGGCTTGATGGATTTGCTAAACTGGGGTCATGACGACACCCCCCGAGCACCAGGTCCTCGCCGAGCGGCAGCTGTGCGGGCTGGTGGACGGGCTGGCCCACCGCATCGCCGAGCACGTACGGGAGCGCGCCGCCACCCTGGGCCTCACCGCGTCCCAGGCGACCGCGCTCCGGGAGATGAGCGGTCCGATCACCATGCGGGAGCTCGCCGAGCGGATGAGCTGCGAGCCCTCCAACGCCACCTTCGTCGTCGACAAGCTGGAGAAGCGGAGCCTGATCGAACGGCACCCGCACCCCACCGACCGCCGCGCCAAGCAGCTCGTCCTCACACCCGAGGGCGCCGCCCTGCGCGAGCGGCTCCTCGGACTCCTCTCCGTGGACTCGCCGGTGTCCGGGCTCGCCCCGGAGGAGCAGCGGCTGCTGCGGAGCCTGCTGGAGCGGGCCGTCACCTCCCGCTGACCGGGCGGCGGCGTAGGGTCGGGCGCATGACGATCGAGGAGCTGGGCAGAGCGAGGTACGTCAGTCTCGCCACCTTCCGCAAGAACGGCACGGCGGTGGCCACGCCCGTGTGGGCCGTGGCGGACGGCGGCGAGCTGTACGTGTGGACGCGCAACGACGCGTGGAAGGTGAAACGGATCCGCAACAACGGCCGGGTCACGGTCGTGCCCTGCGACGTGCGCGGACAGGTCGCCGAAGGGGCCGCCGCGGCCGAGGGCGAGGCGCGGCTGCTGGACGAGGCGGGGCTGAAGCGGGTGCGGAAGCTGATGCTGCGCAAGTACACGTGGCAGTTCTGGATGCTCGACGTGCCGGCCGCCATCGTCCGGCGCGGGCGGCCGCACACCGCGATCGCGGTCACCTTTGCCCCGCCCGCCGTCAAGCTTTGAGACTCCTGTAGCCCGCCCGTAACACGGGTGGGATCCAATGCGGGGATGGAGACCGCGACTTCGCAGGTGATCGGCCAACTCTCCGGGTACATGCGGGGATTGACGCAGCGACTGGATCCCGGGACAGGCTGGTACGGGGAGTTCCTGCGGCGCGACCCGGAGGGCATGCGGGCCTGTCTGGACGGAGCCGCGCTGCCTCCGTGGGACGTACTGGAGTCACTGCTCGGGGACTTGGCGGCATCGGCGGCCCCCGGGGCGCTCGTGCGGGAGGCGCGGTACGCGGCCGGACTGCGGGCCGCGGCCGTCGGCGTCTGGGACCGGATGCCGGGCGGGGTCGAGGAACTGCGCACGCTGCTGGCCTCGGCCGCGGAGCAGCGAGCCCGGGCCCGGGCGGCCCTGCGCGCACTGTCGGCGCGGCTGGCGGAAACGACGGACCCCGCGGAGGCCGAGGCCCTGTCCCGGGAGCTCTCCTGGACCCGGGACGACGACGCCCGCGCGACCGCCCGCCACGAGGACCTGACGGCCCGCCTGGAGGCGGTGGCCCCCGGGACCGGCCACCCGCGGGCCCACCGGCCCGGACGGCCGTCGCCGGCGCGGCCGGAGCCCCTGAACGGGGTGCCCGCACAGCGCGCCGCGACATCGCCGGGCGCGGCATGGCCGGGACCGCGGGAAGAGATCCGGGAGGGGACGCGGGCGGGGTCCGGGGATGCGGCGTGGGCCGGGGCGCCCGCGGACGCCCCGGGTCCGGCCTCGGGCGCGGCCCCGGACGTGAAGCCGGGCCCGGTGCCGGAAGCGGCGGGGGAGCCGGTCGGCCGGGCCGAGGGGCGGTGGCTGCGCGGCGCGCGGCGCAGCGGCGGGGCCCGGTACGCGGGTGCGGCGGCTCCCGAAGCCGAGGCCGTCACCATGCCCCCGGGGCAGCCGTCATCCGACACGCCCCTGCGCGGAGCCCGCTTCGGGCGGCCCGCCCGTCCGGCGGGGACCGCGACACCGGAAGGGGACGCTTCGACGGGCGGGCAGCCGGACCCGCCCCGCGGAGCCCGGCCCGAGCCCGCCCGCACGGTCGCCGGAGGAACGGGCCCCGAGCGCGCATCCGCCGCTCCGGGCCGGGGGGACTCCGCCGGGTCCGGGCCGGCGGCCGAGTACGCCGGGTCCGGGCGTACGGGCGACCACGTCGCATCCGGGCCGGCGGGCGGGCATCCCGGGTCCGGGCCGGCGGGCGAGGCGGCCTGGACCCGGCCCGCAGACTCCACCGAGTGGCCCGGCTCCGCTCCCGGCCCCACCCCCGGAGGGGCCCCGCACGGCGCGCCCGCGCAGTGGGCCGGGGCCGCCGGTGGCTTCGTGGAGGGGCTCGTGGCCCTGCGGGGGCAGGGGCGGAGCGGGGAGGCGCACGTGCTGCTCTGCGAGGCCGCGGCCGGGCCCGCCGAGCAGCTGGTCCGGCTGGGGGAGGAGCTGCGACGGGCCGGCCTGGCCGCGGACTGGGCCACCCTGCTCTGGGAGGCGGCCTCCCTGCCGCCCGCCCGGTTCGCCGCTGCCGCCGCCGCGCTCGGGCCGGCCGACCGCGATGCCCTGCTGCGCCAGGGCGCGGCCCGCCCGGCCGCGGAGATCGCCGAGACCGCCCTCGTGCTCGGGACGGCGGGCCACACCCAGGAGGCCGACGCGCTGCTCGCCGCCTTCGTCCGGGTCCGCACCGCCGAGGAATCGGCGCGGCTCGCCCGCCGGGACCCCCCGTGGTTCGCACCCCGGCTGCTCCGCGCCGCCGAAGCCCTCTCGGGGGCTCACCACCGTGACCTGTTGCATGCCCTTCGAGTCGCGAATCTGCCCGTCGCCTGACCGGAAACGACCACCAGGCGACGTAACTCCTGCGTTTGCTGATCGACTACTCCAACCGCGCAAGGCGGTCTTGCCCCGGGCCTGGCCGAGGCCTACCTTCAACTCCCTACGCGCAGCCGTCGTACACCCTCTACGTGCGTAGAAGCCGGCGTACCCGTCGCGAGGAGCAGCTCATGGCCCAAGTCGTCCGCGCCGCACTCGTCCAGGCCACCTGGACCGGAGACACCGAGTCGATGATCGCCAAACACGAGGAGCACGCCCGCAGGGCGGCCGCCCAGGGTGCGAAGATCATCGGCTTCCAGGAAGTCTTCAACGCCCCCTACTTCTGCCAGGTCCAGGAGCCCGAGCACTACCGCTGGGCCGAGGCCGTCCCGGACGGCCCCACCGTCCGGCGGATGCAGGACCTCGCCCGCGAGACCGGCATGGTGATCGTCGTACCGGTCTTCGAGCTGGAGTCCGAGGGCTTCTACTACAACACCGCCGCGGTCATCGACGCCGACGGCAGCTACCTCGGCAAGTACCGCAAGCACCACATCCCCCAGGTCAGGGGCTTCTGGGAGAAGTACTACTTCCGCCCGGGAAACCTCGGATTCCCCGTCTTCGACACCGCCGTCGGCCGGATCGGCGTCTACATCTGCTACGACCGGCACTTCCCGGAGGGCTGGCGCGAACTGGGTCTGGCCGGAGCCCAGTTGGTCTACAACCCCTCTGCCACCTCCCGCGGCCTGTCCGGGTACCTGTGGCAGCTGGAGCAGCCGGCCTCCGCCGTGGCCAACGAGTACTTCGTCGCCGCCATCAACCGCGTCGGCCAGGAGGAGTACGGCGACAACGACTTCTACGGCACCAGCTACTTCGTCGATCCGCGCGGGCAGTTCGTCGGGGAGGTCGCCAGCGACAAGGAAGAGGAACTCCTCGTCCGCGACCTCGACTTCGACCTCATCAAGGAGGTCCGCGACCAGTGGGCCTTCTACCGCGACCGCCGCCCCGACGCCTACGGAGGACTCGTACAGCCGTGACCAACCCGATCCCCCTGCACAGCCGGCACCGCTCCGCCCTGCCCGACTGGCTCGCGCTCTACTACGACCGCCCCATCGAACTCACCCACGGCGAGGGCCGCCACGTCTGGGACGCGGACGGCAACCGCTACCTGGACTTCTTCGGCGGCATCCTCACCACGATGACCGCCCATGCCCTGCCCGAGGTCACCAAGGCCGTCTCCGAACAGGCCGGGCGGATCATCCACTCCTCCACCCTGTATCTCAACCGCCCGATGATCGAACTGGCCGAGCGCGTCTCGGCGTTGTCCGGCATCCCCGACGCCCGGGTCTTCTTCACCACCTCCGGCACCGAGGCCAACGACACCGCCCTGCTGCTCGCGACGACGTACCGCCGCTCCAACCAGATCCTGGCGATGCGCAACAGCTACCACGGCCGGTCCTTCTCCACCGTCTCGATCACCGGCAACCGCGGCTGGTCCCCGACCAGCCTCTCGCCGCTCCAGACGTACTACGTCCACGGCGCGGTCCGCACCCGCGGCCCCTTCGCCCACCTCGACGACACCGCCTTCACCGCCGCGGCCGTCGCCGACCTGGAGGACGTGCTCGGCCAGGCGCGCGGCGGGGTCGCCGCGCTCATCGCCGAACCGGTGCAGGGCGTGGGCGGGTTCACCTCACCGCCCGACGGGCTCTACGGGTCCTTCCGCGAGGTCCTCGACCGGCACGGCATCCTCTGGATCAGCGATGAGGTGCAGACCGGCTGGGGCCGTACCGGCGACCACTTCTGGGGCTGGCAGGCCCACGCCCAGAACGGCCCGCCGGACATCATCACCTTCGCCAAGGGCATCGGCAACGGCATGTCCATCGGCGGAGTCGTGGCCCGAGCCGAGGTGATGAACTGCCTCGACTCCAACTCCATCTCCACCTTCGGCGGTTCACCGGTCACCATGGCGGCCGGCAACGCGAACCTCGCCTACCTGCTCGAACACGACCTCCAGGGCAATGCCCGCCGCGTCGGCGGCCTGCTCCTGGAGCGGTTGAGGGCCATCGCCGCCGCGGTGCCGGCCGTACGGGAAGTACGCGGCCGGGGCCTGATGGCCGGCCTGGAGCTGACGAAACCCGGCACCGACCAGGCCGACCCGGACGCGGCCGCCGCCGTACTGGAGGCAGCCCGGGCCGGCGGCCTGCTGCTCGGCAAGGGCGGCGGCCACAACACCAGCGTGCTGCGCATCGCGCCGCCGCTCTCCCTCACCGTCGCCGAGGCGGAAGAGGGCGCCGAGATCCTCGCCGAGGCCCTCAGGAGCATCGACTAACACCGGGGGAGACGTACATGAGCATCCGCACCCTCATCCGCGGCGGGCTCGTCATCACCGCATCCGACGAGCTCCACGCCGACGTGCTGATCGAGGACGGCCGGGTCGCCGCCCTCGCGGCACACGGGACGGCGGCCGCCGAAACCTGGACGGCCGACCGGACGATCGACGCGAGCGGGAAGTACGTCATCCCCGGCGGGGTCGACGCCCACACCCACATGGAACTGCCCTTCGGCGGCACGGCGGCCTCCGACACCTTCGAGACCGGCACCCGGGCCGCCGCCTGGGGCGGCACCACCACCATCGTGGACTTCGCCGTCCAGACACCGGGCCACGCCCTGCGCGAGGGCCTGGACACCTGGTACGACAAGGCCGACGGCAAATGCGCCGTCGACTACGCCTTCCACATGATCCTCTCGGACGTCAACGAGCGGACCCTGAAGGAGATGGACCACCTGGTGGGGGAGGGGGTCACCTCCTTCAAGCTGTTCATGGCGTACCCCGGGGTCTTCTACAGCGACGACGGGCAGATCCTGCGGGCGATGCAGCGGGCCGCGGGCAACGGCGGGCTGATCATGATGCACGCCGAGAACGGCATCGCGATCGACGTCCTGGTCGAACAGGCCCTGGCCCGTGGCGAGACCGACCCCCGCCACCACGGCGAGGTCCGCAAGGTGCTCCTCGAAGCCGAAGCGACGCACCGCGCCATCCAGCTCGCCCGGGTCGCCGGCTCCCCCCTCTACGTCGTCCACGTCTCGGCGGAGGAAGCGGTCGCGGAGCTGGCGGCCGCCCGCGACAAGGGCCTGCCGGTTTTCGGGGAGACCTGTCCGCAGTACCTCTTCCTGTCCACCGACAACCTGGAGGAGCCCGACTTCCAGGGCGCCAAGTACGTCTGCTCCACCCCTCTCCGGCCGCGCGAGCACCAGGCGGCCCTCTGGCGCGGCCTGCGGACGAACGACCTCCAGGTGGTTTCCACGGACCACTGCCCCTTCTGCTTCCGGGGCCAGAAGGAGCTGGGCCGCGGCGACTTCTCGAAGATCCCCAACGGCCTCCCGGGGGTGGAGAACCGCATGGACCTCCTCCACCAGGCGGTCCTGGACGGGCACATCAGCCGCCGCCGCTGGATCGAGATCGCCTGCGCGACCCCGGCCCGGATGTTCGGCCTCTACCCACAGAAGGGCACCATCGCGCCGGGCTCCGACGCCGACATCGTCCTCTACGATCCGCACGCCGAGCAGGTCATCTCCGCCGAGACGCACCACATGAACGTGGACTACTCGGCGTACGAGGGCAAGCGGATCACCGGACGCGTCGACACGGTCCTGTCCCGGGGCGAACTCGTCATCGACCGGCGCGAGTTCACGGGCCGCGCCGGCCACGGGGCCTTCATCCACCGCTCCACCTGTCAGTACCTGTAAGGAGAGTCCCCGCATGGACTTCGGCCTCGTCCTCCAGACCGACCCACCCGCCTCCCAGGTCGTGAGCCTCATGAAGCGGGCCGAACGCAACGGCTTCCGCTACGGCTGGACCTTCGACTCGGCGGTCCTCTGGCAGGAGCCGTTCGTCATCTACAGCCAGATCCTGGCCAACACCCAGCGGATGCACGTCGGCCCGATGGTCACCAACCCCGGCACCCGCACCTGGGAGGTGACCGCCTCCACCTTCGCCACCCTCAACGACATGTACGGCAACCGCACCGTCTGCGGGATCGGCCGCGGCGACTCGGCGATGAGGGTCGCCGGCCGGGCCCCGAACACCCTGGCCCGGCTCGGGGAGGCCATCGGCGTCATCCGTGACCTTGCGGAGGGGCGCGAGGCCGAGGTCGACGGCAACGCGCTGCGGATCCCCTGGATCAAGGACGGGAAGCTGCCGGTGTGGATGGCGGCGTACGGGCCGAAGGCACTGGCCCTGGCCGGACAGAAGGCGGACGGGTTCATCCTCCAGCTCGCCGACCCCTTCCTCACCGAGTGGATGATCAAAGCCGTACGGCAGGCTGCCGTGGATGCTGGCCGGGACCCGGACGCGATCACCATCTGCGTGGCGGCCCCGGCGTACGTCGGCGACGACCTGGCCCACGCCCGCGACCAGTGCCGCTGGTTCGGCGGAATGGTCGGCAATCACGTCGCCGACCTGGTCTCGCGCTACGGCGAGCACTCGGGGATGGTCCCCGACGAGCTCACCGAGTACGTCAAGTCCCGGCAGGGATACGACTACAGCCACCACGGCCGCGCCGGGAACCCGTCGGCGGACTTCGTCCCGGACGAGATCGTCGACCGCTTCTGCCTGCTGGGCCCCGCCGAGGCCCACATCGAGAAGCTCCGGGCCCTGCGCGACCTGGGCGTCGACCAGTTCGCCGTCTACGACATGCACGACGCGAGGGAAGCGACCATCGACGCGTACGGCTCGGACGTCATCCCGGCGTTCGGCTGACTCCCGCACCGGTTGGTCGGCGGCTCACGTGCGGCCATCACCGCTCGTACAGGCCCGCCAGCCTCTCCTCGAAGGGGGAGCCTCCTTGTCGAGGATGTCGAAGAAGGACTTGAACAGCCCGCTGTAGGAGGCGCTGAAGACCGGAGTCACGGCGATCAGGCCGTCGGCCCGGGCGGCCGCGTCCAGGGCGTCCCGCAGGCGTCCGACGGGGAAACCGGTGGTCATGGGTTGAACTATGCGTGTCAACCGAGGATCCCACGGCCAAATTCCCGTGGCCCCGCCCATGTGTGCGGCCGACGAGGTGGTGGCCGGAGCTAGTCGGAGGTCTTGATCTTTTCTGCTCGGCGAAGGGGCTCGCGGTCCAGGATGCTCTGCTCCCTCGTGGTGAGTGCGGGACCGTCGAGCAGGGGCTTGCGCAGGCCGCGTGCCGCGGCGATCAGGACGTCGGGGGTGCCGAGGACGGAGGCGGGCTTCTGCATCGTCATGACGTCCGTGAGCGCCTTGACGACGAGGAAGTTGCCGATGGCGGTGTGGCTGAGGCGGTGGACGTAGCGCGCCGCGAGCTTGTCGGCCAGGTTGGGCGTTTTGCCGACGGCACCCGGATAGAAGCGGTCCTGGCCGACGGCGAGCAGCCACGCCGCGGCGGCGGGGCGGGCCATCGCCTTCTGGGCCCGGGCGGCGAACTTGGGTGAGGTCACGGGCGTCTTCGCCGCGGTGTCGCGCAGGGCGAGCGCGCCGAGGGCGGCGGAGGACATTCCGTGGCCGTAGACGGGATTGAGGCTGGTGGCGGCGTCGCCGAGGACGACGAAGCCGGCGGGCATCGCGGCCTTGTCGAAGCGCCGCTGCCGGTTGGCGGTCCGGCCGTAGACGACGACGTCGCTGATCGGCTCCGCACGGGCGAGGAATTCGGCGGCCAGCGGGTGGCGCACTCCTCCGGCGAACTGCTCGAACAGGTTCTCGTCGGCGCTCGGTTCGGCGCCGCGGGTGCCGGAGAGGCTGACGTGCCACTGGCCGTCTTCGATGGGGATGATCGAGACGACCTGGCCGGGCTTTCCTTGCCTCGGGTCGGCCTGGATGTGGATGACGGGCCAGTCGGATTCGGCGCCCAGGGGGGCGCGGTACCGGCGGCTGGCGTACCGTACCCCGGCGTCCACGACGGTCTCGTCCACCGTGGGGGCGCCGATCTGCCGGAGCCACTCCAGGACCTTGGAGCCGCGACCGGTGGCGTCGATCACGAGGTCGGCGTCGACCACGCTCTCCTCGCCGTCCTCGTTCCGCACGTGCACACCGCACACCTTCGACGCGCTGCCGGCCAGCGCCGTGACGGTCATGCCCGTACGCACGCCGACGTTGGGGATGGCCAGGGCCGCGGTGCGTATGCCCCAGTCGATGAGGTCGCGGCTGGCGCCGATGAGGTAGTGGGTCTCGGTCCAGCGCCGGAACCAGCCCGCGGGCGAGTAGGAGACCATGCCGTTGGGGATCGGTACGCGGTGGGCCCCGGCCGAAAGCCACCGGTCGGTCGTGCCGGGAAGCAGGGCCTCGATCGCGTCGGCGCCACCCGACCACAGCATGTGGGCGTGGGCGGCCTGGGGAAGCCTGGGCCGGGGCGCGGCGGTGTCGGGCAGCTTCTTGTCGCGTTCGAGGACGAGGATTTCCCCGAAGTGGGGTGCGAGTGCGGCGGCCGCGAGTGTACCGGCAAGGCTGCCGCCGAGGATGACGGCGCGGGTGGTGCCGGTAGCGCCGTTGGGCTGCTGGGTCATCGTGTGTTGCTCTCTAGGACTGCCGCTTCGCGGGTGGCTCGGACGACGGGGAGTATCGGCAGAGGCTGGGAAAGTATTACAAGGCCGACAGCGTGGAAGGCGGGGCTGAGCGCGGCAAGGAGGGACGGGGGCCGTTCACGGGGAACGCCTTCCCGGCGGGGCGGCCGCGGTGTGGCGCCGGAGGGCTCCGTACTGGCGAGAGATGCGGGCGATACCCCTGGTGCCGGCGCCGAGCACGGCGCTGAGCGCGGCAGTGCCTTGTTCCGGGCAGTCCTCGACGCTCCCCGTGGAGGATTCCTTGGCCTCGATGGCGAACGCGATCATCATGGCCGCGGCCGCGGCACGTGCCTCAGGGGGACAGACTCCGTCGTCGAGCGCCCTGTCGCGGTGGGCCGTCATGATCTCGAGGTCGCAGTACGGGGCCAGGGCCAGCAGATCGTCGTGGATGTCCGTTTCGCGATCGAAGAGCCGGGATCCGAGCGGTGTCCACCAGCTGGTGGACACCGGCAGGCCCATGAGGATGCGGAGCCTGCGCCACAACGGCCCCATCCACCGGTAGGTCTGCCATGTTTCCCAGGCCCTGGCCAGGCGACGCCCCTGAGGCAACAGGAAGCCGGAGGTGGTCAGTACGGCTCCGACGCTGGCCAGGGGCGGGGCGACGTCCGTGCTCAGGAAGTCCCAGTCACCGCCCGTCCAGCGGGCGACGACGGCCGCGGCCTTGGCCAGGCCGAAACCGGTGCTGAAGACGAAGCCGGCCACGAGGGTCAGCAAGCCCGCCCGGAGCCACCCGTCGACCACGCGCGACCACCGCCAGCACATCACCGGTACGACCGTGCCGACAACGATGTGCCAGGCGAGGTAGATGACGATCATTTCGCGGATCCAGGGCGTGGACGCGTAATGGGTGTCGAGGTCCCGGAGCCGTTCCACCGGCGCGTCGCCCAGGACGAAGCACACGGTGAGCAGGGCGATCACCGCGCCGCACACGGCGAACCACCACCGCACGCGGCGCCGGACCTCGACGCCGAACCCCTCGCGCCAGTACGCGAGGAGCACGATGCAGCACGTGTTGAACACGCTGAGGATCGCGTAGACCAGCGGCGCGGAGACGTTCGGCAGCCCCACCCACCGGTTGACCACGGTGATCGTGGGGGGCGCGGCGAAGGCGAAGCCGGCGCTGGACATGAGGAGCAGTCCCGCGACGGACCGGACCATGGGGTTGCTCCACTGCCGGATCAGTCCGGGGAGCTTGGAGAGGAACGCGATGCCAAGGGCGGCTGCGGGGATGTAGTAGTCCGAACCGTCCATCAGCCGTTGCCGAGAGAGGCCTGGATGCGGGCGGCCGGACCTTCGAGGACCGGCTGGGTGGAGTCGACTTCGAGCAAGTGGCGAAACCGCCGGCCGAGCATGCGGCCGTACTGCTCGGCCTCGGCCTCGTCGCCTCCCGAGGCGTGTGTCCGCGCGGCGACGAGGCGCACGGCTTCGTCCAGGTCCTCCGGGGTCAGGACGTCGTCACCGATCAGGCGAGTGGCGACCTGCGCACCCAGGACGTAGGTACCGCAGTGGCCTTTGATCATGTGCCAGATCTCGTGCCCCAGGATGACCAGGGCATGGAAGGGGCTGGTGCTCTTCGCGACGACGATGATGTCCTCGTTCTCCGCGTCGAGCCAGAGTCCCGAAACGATTCCGAGGCCCTGCGGGAAGTCCCGGCGCACGATGCGCACGGGCCGTCCGGGATCACCGCGGTAGGCGGTGAGTTGCACGGCTATTCGGTCGATCAGTTCGGCGATGTCGCGGGGTGCGGGCTCACCCAGGCCGGCGTACAGCTCATCGCACAGCCGTACCATCTCTTGCTCCAGCCGCCGGTTCCTCACGATTCTCATCCCTGACTCCTCACCCGCGCACCCCATGCCCTTCGGCGTCGATCCGTATTCCCCTGTGGGTCCAGCGTGGACGTGCGCTCACTTGGGACTCGGCCGCACGTCCAAGACTAGGCCGAGGAGCATCCGAATCGCGGCCGGGGTTTCGGAGAAACCCCGGAAGGCGATCGGCCGGAGCGGGGGGCGCGGGGAGGCCGTGGCCTCCCCGGGCGTCAGCCGGTGAGCGGCATGGTGGCCTCCGGCGCCGGGTTCTGGGAAAGCCACCGCCCGTAGGTCCGGGTCATTCCGCGGTTGCGCAGCGTGTCACGGATGAGGGCGAAGTACGCGGAGGTCCGGGCGCGAGGCGGCAGGCCGCGGGAGATACGGCTCATGTGCGCCCGCACGAGGGCCAGTACGCCCGCGCTGGCGATGTCCTTGTCCCGCCAGTTGAGGCGCGGCGCGGCAACCTCGATGTCGTCGCCTTCCTGCCAGCGCGTGGGCAGGTCGGGGTGCAGAGCGAGGGCCGTGGCCAGCCCGACCATGGCGAATCCGCTGGTCAGGACCTTCTCCGCGGAGGAGCGTCGGCCGATGCCGCCGGTCAGCATGAGCGGCATGGGCGCGGAAGCGACGAGCCGCTCGGCGATCGCCAGGAAGTAGGCCTCCCGGTCGAGCTTCCTGTCATCGGCCGTGCGGCCCATGGTGGCCGCGCTCTCCATGCTTCCGCCGGAGAGTTCCACCAGGTCCACGCCGAGGTCTCCGAGGGACACGAGCACCTGTTCCACCTCGTCGACGTCGAAGCCGCCGCGCTGGAAGTCGGCAGTGTTGATCTTGATGCTTACGGTGAAGCCCGGGGACACGGCCGCCCGAACGGCTCGCACCACCTCCACGAGCATCCGCGCCCTGTTCTCCAGGCTGCCGCCCCACTGGTCGCTGCGGCGGTTGACGAGGGGGGAGAGGAACTGGCTCAGGAGGTAACCGTGGGCCGCGTGGATCTGGACGCCGTGGAAGCCGGTCTCCTCCGCGAGCCGTGCCGTGGTGGCGAACCGGTCGATCGTGGCCTGGATGTCCGCCCCGGTCATCGCGGTCGGTCGGGCGAACGTGCTCGTGTGCTTCCCGAGGCTGACACCGATGTCGGACGGCGCCCATGCGACACCGGGCAGGTCCGACCTGACCTGCCGGCCGGGGTGGTTGATCTGCATCCACACCTGACCGCCCTCCGAGCCGGCGGCCGCGGCCCAGCGGCGGAAGGGGGCCAGGTCGGTTTCGGCGTCGAGCACGATCGTTCCCGGAGACGTGAGGGCCCGTCGGTCGATCATCACGTTCCCGGTGATGATCACTCCGCTTCCGCCGCGTGCCCATCTGCGGTAGAGCTCCTCGATCTCCGGCCCGGGCAACTGGCCGGGCTGGCGGGCGAGGCTCTCCTCCATGGCGGCCTTGGCTATCCGGTTGGCAATGCGGGCGCCGCTCTGCAGTACGAGAGGTGTGGACAGATGCATGGAAGATTCCCCTCTGGGCGTCGCGAGACGACGTCCGGCTGTGGCCCGCGTGTACGGTGCCATTCTTGGTCCGTGCCCGGTCCGGGCGGCGCGGTTTCCGGTTCAGCGGGTTCGCGGCTTCAGAACCCGGCCCGCTGCCGCCCGTACGCGTGAGAGGCGTGTGGAGAGGCCCGGGCCGGCGGGCCTGGGCCGGCCCCCGCCCATCAGGTCCGTCCGTGGATCGGCCCACAGGTGCGCGACCTCTTCGGCGATGGCCTGCTGGGCCCTGCGGGACGCCCGCGGGTGGCTGATGCCACGTCCGAGTGCCACGCGCAGGGCTCTGGCGGCGGCTTCGGCCGCCAGCGGTCCCCGTGCGTCCAGGGGGCTGAAGGTCGCCAGGGCGTCGCCCACGACGACGAGGCCGCGGGGCCCGCGGATTCGCTCGTACCGGTGCCAGCGCAGGGCCGAAGCAGGGGTGACGGCCACGTCGCCCGCGGGCTTCGCCCCGGCGATGAGCCGGCCGACGGCGGGGTCCGACAGGGCCAGCGCGGCCCGGGCGAAGGCATCCGCGTCGGCGATCTGTTCACGATCCGGGGCGGTCTGGGTGACGGCCCACAACCCGGCCTCGATCGGAACGACCACGGCGCTGCGGGCACCGTCCGCGACAGCGGTCAGGGCGAGGTCCGCCTGCCCCTCCGGTGCCCGGTAGAGACGGCTGGCGGAGAACCCGGCCGCGCCGCGCGTGATGACCGGTACGGGGGCGACGCCGAGGTCCTCCAGCCAGTCCGCCGTACACGCGTCGGCGCCGCTCGCGTCGACGACGAGCTGCGCGGTGACCTCCTGCTCCGTCCCGTCACCGAACCGGACGCGCGCGCCGAGCACCGCGGACTCGTCGCCGATGAGCCCGACGGCATGGGCGCCGTCCAGGATGGTGGTGTCCCGCTCGCGCGCGGGGTTGGCGACGACGACCTCGCGCAGCACGCCGGTCAGGAGTTCGCGGCTGCACGTCAGCAGTTCTCGGGTCCCCCAGGCCCGCGGGCGGGTCCGGGACAGGTGGTCACCGGCGGGGAAGGGGAACGTCCGGGCACCGCGGCGCTGCAGCATCGCCCCCGAGCCGTAGGCCAGATCGTTGACGTCCCACATCCCGCCGACGTGGAGCACCTCGCCGTGCCGAGCCGGTTCGACACCCGCTTCCCGTGGCCGGGTGGTGGGTTGGCCGCCCGCGAGCACGAGTACGTCGTAGCCGGCCAGGCCGACCACGGATGCGGCCAGCAGGCCGGCGTACCCCCCGCCGATGATGAGGGCCTCGACGTGCTTCGGGTGTGTGGTGACCATGGTCATCTCTCTGTGAGGGCTCTCGGTGCGGCGGGCGGGCAGGGGCTTTTCGGACTGCTCGCCGCGGTCAGGCACGGTGTTCCGCCAGTGCGCTGGACCGCCGCGTCACTTCGACCCGCCGGGAGCACAGCATGGCGGCGGACATGTCGACGAGGTCTTCGGAATCCTCGATGGAGCTGACCGTCCACCGGCGCTCGGGAGCGAGGGCGGGCACGGCGTACCCCTTACGGATCACCGCGCGGGCTATGACACAGGCATCGGCTTCGCCTCGGGCACGGCGGGCCTCGGAGTACTCGGCCAGGGCGAGCGCGTAGATCTCCGTGCCGGTCGACTGGTCGAACCAGGGCGTCAGCCGCAGTACGGCGTCGAAAATGTCCGTCTCGCGCTGCATGAGCCGACGCTTCACGGGCTGCCACCACGGCATCGGCGGTGGACTCGTGGGAGGTATCTCCGGGCGGATCTCCAGCCAGAGGGGCTGCAGCCGGCGGAACCGGCGAAGAGCCCGCCACCGGGAGCCCACGCCTTGGCCGATGGGCGGGAGCATGAAACCGGCGGAGAAGAGGAAGGCGCTGAAACCGGCCAGGGAGAAGGCGACGTCGGTGCTCAGCGAGTCCCAGTCGTGGCCGAGCCAGCGGGCGAAGATCGCCGTGAACTTTAAGAGGTCGTAGCCGAACATGATCACCGCCCCGGCGGTGATCAGGAGCAGCCCGGCCTTCAAGGTGCCGGGGACCTTCCTCGACCAACGCAGGCACAGGAGCACCAGGGTGACGGCCGCGACGGTGTGCGCCGTCAGGTAGAGAAGGATCATTTCGCGGATCCAGGGCGTGCTGGAGTAGTAGGTGTCCAGGTCCCGGAGCCGCTCGACCGGTGCGTCGCCCAGCGCGAACAGGACGCATATGGCAACCATCACCGTGGCGTAGGTGGTCAGGCACAGTCGGGTCTGCCGCAGGGTGACGCGCGCATCCTCGTTTCCCCGCCAGTGGATCAGCAGCACGATGCTGATGCCGTCGAACGCGGTCAGGATCGAGTACACGATGGGCGCGGCGATGTTCGGTATGCCGAGCATCTCGTTGATGACCGCGAGATTCGGGGGAGCGGCGGTGACGAACAGGAACGCGGCAACGAAGAGGGTCGCGGTCACGGCCCTCAGGAGCGGGTCCCGGGGATTCTTCCGCAGCGCCCAGAGTTTGATGGCGGTGGCGACGAAGAAGCCGGCGGCCACGGACAGGTACGCCGTTCCCGCGTTCACCGGCGACTCCCGCGAGCCTGGTGGGGGAGAGCAAGCATGATCAATTGCCCTCTGAGCGGGCCGCGCCGCCGACGGGCACGTCGGAGCGGCGGATCTTGGAGAACTGGATGCTCAGTCGGGCGAGACCATTCGTTCCCGATACGCGCGTGTCGATGGTGGCGCCCGTCTCGGCGGCGATGGCCGGCAGTCCGGACGACGGCCCCCCGGCGGCCTCCGCGGCCTCGGCGGCGGCCAAGGCGGCGTGGATCGTCGCCGCTTCGGCGAAGATGAGAGCAGCCTCCGGCTCGCATCCTTGTGAGGAGGCGTACCGCTCGGCTGCCTCGCGGTGGCTGCTGTCCAGGTGGGGGGACAGGTTGAGCAGGCGATCGGAAATATCCGTGGACCTGGCCATCGCCCGGATCTCCGGTGACGAAGTGAGGCGGATCCAGGTGGGCTTGCCCGGTCCCGCGAAGGGCTCGAGCGCACGCCAGAGGGGCTCCATCGCCCGATAGGCCCGCCAGGACCCCCACATCGACCCCAGCCGTGGCCCGACGACCGGCACCAGGAAGCCGATCGTCGTCATGCCGGCGCCCAGTCCCGCCAGGGGAGGGGCGACTTCGGTGCTGAGCACGTCCCATCCGTCCGTACCGGCCCACCGGGCGCCGACAGCCAGGAATTTGAGCAGGGCGAACGACAAGCCGATGCCGAACGCGGCCACGAGGATGAGCAGGCCCCAGTGGGTCCACGCGGCCTGGAGATCCCGAAGCTCACGGGCCCACCGCCAGCATTTCGTCGCCACAACGAGACTCGTGGCGATGTGCGCGGTCAGATAGAGCACGATCATCTCCCGCACGTACGGGGTGTTCGCGTAGAAGGTGTCGAAGTCGCGCTGCTGCTCGATGGGCACGCTGCTGAGAGAGAAGAGGACACAGAACGTCGCGATCAGTGCGGCGGTCGCCGCGATCCATATCCTGGTGTGCTTCCGGAGCATCTCCTCGGGCCCCCCGCGCCAGTGGATGAGGAGCACGATCGAGCCGCACGACAGGCACGACAGGATGCAGTAGACGATCAGCGCCGAGACGTTCGGGACGCCGGTGAACCGGTTGACCCGCTCGATGGTCGGCGGAGCACCGAACACGAACCCCGCCGCCGAGGCGGCGAGGATCACGAAAATCGAATTCGACATCGGCGAGTGCCAGCTGCGCCAGAACGAGGGAGCCTTCACCACCAAAGCGATCGCCAGGACGCCGGCGGGAATGAAATAGTCCGATCCGGTCATGCTCAGTAGCCTCTACCCATGCTGGACTGTATCCGGCCTGCCAGACCGGTTGTCGGTACGGCTTCTCCCTCTTGCAGACACTCCCGCAGCCGGGCTCCCATCTGCAGCCCGAACTCCTCCGCGTCGCTTTCCTCTTGGGTGTCGACGTGGCTCCTCGCGGCCAGGGCGAGGAGGTCGTCGCCCACCAGTTCACCCCCGAGTGACCTGGCGGCCGCCGAGGCAACGTCGCTGTGGCCCCCGTGCGACAGGCACTGTCCCATCAAGGCGTGCCACATCTCGTGAGCAAAGATCACGAACTGGTGCAGCGTGGTCGTCTGGCTTTCCACGACGATGACGATCCGGTCGTCGAATGTCGCCGTGAGGCCACTGGCCGTCTCCTCGGGGAACTCACGGAAATACAGGAAGACCGGACGGAACGGGAGCGCCCCGCGGTCCTCGTTCAAGCGCCGCTCGACGTCGGCCCTCAGCACCGCGAACAGGCTGTCCGGATCCGAGGGAATCGGCCTGTCGAGACCCGCGAGCACCGCGTCGCAGAACTTCGCGACCTTCCGCACGGTGGATCGCCGTGCCAGGTGGGCTCTTGGCGCGGCGAGCAGGCCCTCATGGGAAGGCGGCCTGCCGAGAGTCGCGAGTACCCCCTTGCGAAAGCCCGCCATCTTCCCCTCGTTCATCCGAATGCCCCCACTGTGAGTTCCCCTCCGATGGGCGGTGAAGCCGCGGCCCGCCCTGCTGTTGCCGGTGACTGAAGGTCAGGTCAGTCGCTGCGTCCGGACCCGATCCGACCCTAGGGTCCGGAGTCCTCTCGTGTGATCGCGTCCATGAAGGCCATCAGAGCCATCTCCAGACTCGGGGACAGCTCCTTGTCGCCGAGACGGAGCTGGACCTGCATGGCGTGACGATTTCGCACAGCCTCGGAGGGATTCCCGAGGAACGCCTTGAGGTGCGGGATGACCTTGCTGTCCAGCACCCGTTTCACGGCCTCCGGCGGAGTCTGGGTGAAGTACTCCATGGGGACGTCGAAGAACTTGGCGAGGCCGGCCCCGTGCCAGATGTTGGGCGTGCTGTGATTCACCAACTTGCCGTGCCACTGCGGGGTCATCCCACTGCCGGCAGCGATCTCGGCGGTCGTGTACTGACGCCGGCAACCGGTGTGCTTGTCCACGGTCAGCCGGGTTTCCCTGAGGAACACGATGCGGCGGGCCAGCTCGGCCGCGGCGCTGCTCGGAGCTTCGACGAGCTCGCCGTCGAGCAGGCGCCGGACGTCGGCCTCGGGAAGGGAGCTGTGGAAGGAGAGGTCTCGCAGGTTGAAAACCGAGGCTCGGTCGAGACCGGCCTCCGACTGGAGCTCCTCGACCTCTCTCACGGTCCTGGCGAGGCGCTCGTACCCCTCGCTCACGGACCCTCCTGGCAGGTTGGAAGGGGAACCTGTGGTGGAGATGAGCCCGCAGCCCCCGGCCGTCACTAGATCACGGAACGGTCAGATCCGCAATGAAATGATCGTTTCACGGGAAGGCTAACAGGCGCGGCAGTGAGGATGCGGGGCGGGTGCCCCGGCCGGACCCGGTCCACCCGGGAACGCACTGCTCTCGAAGGCGGCCGCATCCTGGTCCTGACCCCCGACCACATCAAGGGGACCGCGTCATGCTCTCCATGCCCACCAGCAGCGACCAGACGCAGCCGGACACCCGCCGCGAAGTCGGCGGGGCCCTCCACACTCGTCCTCGGCGCGGCCCAGCGGCGCGCTCGCCGCACCACGGCGCCCCGGCAACACCCTCCATCGCACCGAGGCCTGACCGCGACGACCGGCCGGTTTCAGGACGCGGTCCGGACCGTGGCGTCCGCCGCCGGTTCGGGAGTGTCCGTCACGGCCACGGCGGCGCTGAAGCCCGGGGGGACGGCCACGTTCCGCAGGGACCAGCCCGGCAGACCGCTCGCCGGGGTGTCGCCGGTGCCCACGTAGTCGAGGGCGAGGCCCCGGGAGAGCCCGATGCCCAGGCCCTTCAGGTACGCCTCCTTGCGGACCCAGACGCGGGCGAAGGCCGCGGGGCGTGCCTCCGGGTCCAGGGCTTCCAACTCCGCGGCCTCCCGCGGGTGCAGCTGCCCGGCGAGCTCGCGCACGGCCGTCGCCGGGGGCAGCGTCTCCACGTCGGCTCCCACCGGCACCGGGCCCAGCGCGAGCAGTGCCAGCCGGCCGCTGTGCGACAGGGAGAAGTGGACGGGCCCGTCCTCGGTCACCGGCCGTCCGTGCGGGCCGCCGCAGGAGGAGCAGGGTGCGCGGGTGATCCGTACCCGGCCCGGGGCGAGTTCCAGCCGGGACCCGAGCAGCACCCGCAGCGCCACGTGGGCGGCGACGTAGCGGCGCCGGTCCTGCTCGCGGGCGAAGGCGGCCGCCCGCCGCTGCTCGGCCGGGTCCAGGACCTCCGGGGCCAGCCGGGCCGCCGCGCCGTGCTGCTCGTCGGTGTCCACCAGCCACACGGCCGTGGACACGGCCGGTGACGCGGCAGACGGCGACTGTGCGGCGGGCGAGGCCTCCGAACCGATCGTGAGGACATGGGGCTTGAGCACGATCGATCGTTCTCCTCGGTCCGGCGCCGGCCGTCGGCGGGGCTGGACACCAGTGTGCCGCGCTTTTCACGAGCTTGGCGGTCTCCGCCTCATCCCGGAACTCCGGAGCTCCGACGCGCGGCCGACGCGGCGTGCGCCCCGGCCGCCCGGTCGGCGCCCCTCATCCCCACGCGCCGGCGATCTGGCGGGTCGTGGCGTTGAGCCGGTTGAACATGTTGGTGACACCGATCATCAGGACGATTGCGGCCAGCTGCTTCTCGTCGAAGTAGGTGGCGGCCGTGTCCCAGACCTCGTCGCTCACCGCGTCGGGGCGGTCGGCGAGCCGGGTCGCGGCCTCGGCGAGCAGCAGGGCGGCCCGCTGCTCCTCGGTGAAGTACGGGGTCTCGCGCCAGGCGGCGAGCGTGGCCAGCCGCTCCTCGCTCACGCCGGCCTTGCGGGCCGACTTGGCGCCGCCGTCCACACAGGAGCTGCAGCTGTTGATCTGGCTCACCCGCAGGTGCACCAGCTCCAGGATCTGCTCGTCCACGCCACCGGAGTGCACGGACTTGAAGATGTCCTGGATGGGCTGCATCGCGCCGGACAGGACGACGGCGGGGTTCTGCATGCGGGACTGCATCTCGGTGTGCTCCTCTTCTGGTTTCCGGTCTCCCGGTCTTCCGGGTTTCCGGTGCCCCCCTCGGGGTGTGACTCCATGACAGCCGCAGCGGCCCGCCGGGGCGATGCCGGTGGGACACCCTGGGACAGGCGGAACATCCTTGACCAGCCGATATGGGGCCCGGGATGATTCGGGCACGGCGGGACAGGGAGTACGGGGGAACCGTGGACACGGAACGGCGGACGGCGAAGGCCGACCCGCAGGACGAACTGGCCGCACGGCTGCGGCTGCTCCAGGAGGTGTCGGGGCTCGGGGTGCGGGCCCTCGCGAGGGATGCGGGACTGAGCTCTTCCTCGCTCTCGCGCTACCTCAGCGGCCAGACCGTGCCGCCCTGGACCGCGGTGGTCGCCCTCTGCCGACTGGCCAAACGCGATCCGCGCCCGCTGCGGCCCCTCTGGGAACTCGGGTCCTCCAACCCGCTGCCGGCGCCGCCGAAGGCCAGCCGCCAGGTCCAGCCGAAGCCCCGCAACGACCTGCCGCGCGACGTACCCGACTTCACCGGACGCGAGGACGAACTCGCCTCCGTGCTCGCCGCGGTGGACAGTCACCGGGGCGTCGCCGTCGACGGCATGGCGGGCGTCGGCAAGACCTGCCTGGCGGTGCACGCCGCGCACCGGCTCGCCGCCGATTACCCGGACGCCCAGCTCTACGTGGACCTGCACGGATTCACCGAGGGCCGCGCCCCCCTCGATCCCGACTCGGCGCTGCGGATGCTGCTCGGGGCGCTCGACGTGCCGTCCGAGAGGGTCCCGCAGGAAGGCCTCGAACAGCTGGCGGCCTGCTGGCGCGCGGAACTGGCGGGCCGGCGGGCCGTCGTGGTCGTCGACAACGCGGCCGACGCGGACCAGGTCAGGCCGCTGTTGCCCGGCGCCGGCGACTCGGTCGTCCTGATCACGAGCCGCAACCGGCTGCTGGGCCTGGATGAAGTGCCCCCGGTCTCGCTGGACGTGCTCAGCCCGCGGGAGAGCGCGGAACTGCTGGCCCGGGCCAGCGGCGACTCCGGCGGCCCCGAAGACCGGCTGGCCCGTGAACCGGATGCCGCCGCCGAGGTGCTGCGGCTGTGCGGCCACCTGCCGCTGGCCCTGCGGCTGGCCGCGGCCCGGCTGCGGCACCGGCCCGGCTGGACGGTGGGCATCCTCGTGGAGCGGCTGGCGGAGGGGGCGAGCGAGTTCGACACCGCGTTCGCCATGTCCGTACGGCAACTGGACCGGTCCCAGGCCCGGTTGTTCCGGATGCTGGGGCTGCTGCCCGGCGGCTCCTTCGATGCGTACGCGGCCGCGGCCCTGGCGGACGTACCGCTGCACGGAGCCCGGGAGATGCTGGAGGACCTGGTCGACGCGCACCTGGTCCAGCAGCCGACGGCGGGCCGCTACCGGCTGCACGACCTGGTGTACCAGCACGCGCGCGGCGCCTGCGCGCAGCAGGTTTCCCAGGCCGAACGGGAGCGCGCGATGGGCCGCCTCCTCGACTACTTCGTGCACGCGGCGGCCGCCGCCGACGCCGCGATGCCGGTGCTCTCGCCGGGACGGCCGCCCACGGCGGGCCGCCCCCCGGCCGCCCTGCCCCGGTTCGCCGACAAGGACGCGGCCTGCTCGTGGCTCGTCTCGGAGTACGAGACGATGATCGCCGTCTTCGAGACGGCGGTCGCCGTCGGGGCGGACGCGCACGTGTGCGAGCTGCCGCGCTTCCTGCGCGCGTACTTCGCCCGGCGCTGCGGTACGACCCACCTCAACCACCTCTTCGAGCGCTCGCTGGCCGCGGCCGAACGCCTGGGCGATCCGCTGCGGCTGGCCGAGGCCTACAGCGACCTGGGCTTCGCGCGCTACAACGCGGGCCGGATGGCCGAGGCCGCAGCCGCGTACGAGGAGGCCGGACTCCGGGTGGCGCAGACGGGGGACGCCCGCTCGGAAGCCGAACTGACCTTGCGACGCGGCTATTTGATCTGGGACCGTGGGGGCCGGGACGGTGCCGGGGAGCCGCTCGAGCTCTTCCGGCTGGCCGGGAAGCTGTACGGGGAAGCCGGCCTCCCGGCGGGCGCGGCCCACGCGGCCGCCTCGGAAGCCTGGGCGCTGCTCCAGCTGGGGGACCGCGAGGAGGCGGCGCGCCGGGCCCGGGAGGTCCTGGCCCTCTCCCACCCTGACCCGGCGTGGCCGCCCACCCTGACGGCCCGCATCACCCTGGGCGTGGCCATCGCGGAGGAGTCGCCCGAGGAGGCGTCGGAGCATCTGCGCCGGGCGCTGGCACTGGCCCGCGAGGACGGGCACGTGAACAACGAGGCGTGGTCGCTCAATTGCCTGGGCGTCGCGCTGCGCCGGATGGGCCGGTACGAGGAGGCCCTGGCCAGCCACCGGGAGGCGTTCGCACTGCTGGACGAGCTGTTCGAGGAGCACTGGAAGGTCCGGTTCCTGGGCGGCTACGCCGAGACCTGCCGGCTCGCGGGACTCCCCGGGGAAGCCCTGCGCCTGCACCGGCAGACGCTGGAGCTGGCCCCCGGGCTCGGCTACCGGCACGAGGAGGCGCTGGCCCACGAGGGCATCGCGGCCCTGCTCGACGACACGGACCCGGCCGCGGCCGCCGGGCACCGCGCGGCGGGGCTCTCGCTCCTGGAGGAGCTCGGCGCGGGAGCGGGCTGAGCGGATCGTCCCGATGCTGTTGCAGGACTCCGGGCGGGCCTGACAGCCTGTTTCCGAGCCGGCCCGACCAGGGGCCGGCCGGACCCGGGGGGACCAGTATGAACACCAGAGCCGCCGCGATAACCGCCACCGCAGCCTTCGCCCTGGCCGTGCTCGGCGCGGGCCCGGCCTTCGCGGACAACCACATCAGCGTCGCACCGCAGGGCTCCTTCGGGACGTTCGGCGAGCAGGGCCCGCAGTACGTCCAGGGCGAGCAGGGCGCGCAGTACCTCCAGGGGGAGCAGGGCCCGCAGCTCCTTCACCTCACTGACGGCGCCTACGAGCACTAGCCCGCCGGGGCGGCGCGGACCCCGGCCCCCCCATCCGTCGGGAGGGGGCCGGGGTTCCGGGTGCACGGGGCCCCGGCCGTCACTGCTCGCTGACGACCGGCACCTCCCCGTATCCACCCGCAGCTCCGCTGCCCCGGCATCGGCCCCGCCTCGGCACTCCTCCGCCTCGGCATGCCTCCGATTGCCGCCGGCCGTCCCGGGGAGGAGTTCACCCGCGGTCCATCCGGGGTCCGGCCGCCCGCCCGGTCCGGCGGTGGGGATTGTCAGCCGGGCGTGCTTTGCTGGAGGCATGATCGATGAATTCCTCGCCCGGAACCTGTCCGACGTCGACGAAGCCGTGCGCAAGGCGGCGGCGATCGAGATCATGCCGAGATTCCGCCAGCTCGCCGACCACGAGGTGGACCAGAAGAGCGGCCCGCACGACCTGGTGACCGACGCGGACCGCAAGGCCGAGGAATACCTCACGGCCGCCCTGACCCGGCTGCTGCCGGGCTCGGCGGTGGTGGGCGAGGAGGCGGTGCACGCCGACCCCGGGGTGTACGGGGCGCTGCGCGCCGACGCCCCGGTGTGGATCGTGGACCCCGTCGACGGAACCCGGCAGTTCGTGCACGGGGAGGCCGCGTTCTGCACGCTGGTCGCGCTCGCGCACCGCGGGGAGCTCCTCGCCTCCTGGACCTTCGCTCCGGCGCTGGAGGAGATGGCCACCGCCGTGCGCGGACAGGGCGCGTACGTCAACGGCGAGCGGATCCTGAGCGGTTCGCCCGAGCCCGGCGCCGAGCTGCGGGTCGCGACCGCTCACCCGCTCTACACCACCGAGGAGGAGCGCCGGATCCTGGCGCGCCTCGACGTCCCCGGCGTGGCCTCCCGGGCGTGCGGTTCGGCGGGCCTGGAGTACCTGAAGGTGGCCCGGGGAGAGATGGACGGCCTGGCCTTCAACTGGCCCTCGGCCTGGGACCACGCGGCCGGGCTGCTCCTGGTCGCCGAGGCGGGCGGCTCCCAGAGCACCGTCGACGGGGTCCCCTTCCGGGTGGACCGGGACAACGCGCTGCCGTTCGCGGTCGGCCGGGACGAGGCCACGGCCGTACGGATCCGGGAGCTGCTGCGGGGCGCGTGACCCCGCCGCGCAGCAGCGGCGAGCCGACGGCCGCCCCCGCCGCCGAGCCCAGGGCGGACGGAGCCGGCGCGGATCGCGGAGCCCGGTATGGACAGGCGCAATACCCTGGGGGCGGTGGCGCCGCCGGACGAAGGAGTCGCAAGTGCCGTCGATCCTCGATGCGGTCGTGGTGGGGGCCGGGCCCAATGGGCTGACGGCCGCCGTTGAACTGGCCCGGCGCGGCTACTCGGTGGCCGTTTTCGAAGCCGCGGACACCGTCGGCGGCGGGGCCCGGACCGAGGAGCTCACCCTCCCCGGCTTCCGGCACGATCCCTGCTCGGCGGTACACCCGCTCGGCGCCGGTTCCCCCGTCTTCTCCACCATGCCCCTGAAGCGGTACGGGCTGGAGTGGCTGCACGCCCCGCTGCCCATGGCGCACCCCTTCGACGACGGCACGGCGGCCGTGCTCTCCCGGTCCGTCGCGGAGACGGCCGCGTCCTTCGGGGCCCGCGACGCGGGCACGTACCGGCGGCTGGTCGAGCCGTTCCTCGGCAAGTGGGACACCCTCGCCCGGGACTTCATGTCGCTGCCGAACACCGCACTGCCCCATGACCCGCTCACCCTCGCCCGCTTCGGACTGGCCGGGCTGCCGCCCTCCACCTGGCTGCTGAGCCGCTTCCGCGACGACCGCGCCCGCGCCCTGTTCGCGGGGCTCGTCGCGCACGTCATCGCCCCGCTCGGCGGGATCGGGACCAGCGCCGTCGGCCTGGTCTTCGCCCTCGCCGCACACGCGAACGGCTGGCCGATGCCGCGCGGCGGCTCGCAGTCCATCTCCGACGCCCTCGCCGGGTACTTGCGCGACCTCGGCGCGGCCGTGCACACCGGGTTCGAGGTCAAGCGGCTCGACGACCTGCCGCCGGCCCGGGCGTACGTCTTCGACACCTCGCCGACCGCGCTGGCGCGCATCGCCCGGCTGGGCCGGGTCTACGACGGATACCGCTACGGCGCCTCCGTGTTCAAGCTGGACTACGCTCTGGACGGGCCCGTCCCCTGGACGGCGGAGGAGCCGCGCCGGGCCGGCACCGTGCAGATCGGTCCGCGCACCCGCGACATCGACGCGGCCCTGCAACTGGCCTCCGGCGGGCGGGTCCCGCGCACCCCCTTCCTCATCGCCGCCCAGCCCAGCCTGGTCGACCCGGGCCGGGCGCCCGAGGGCAAGCACACCTTCTGGGTGTACGGGCACGTCCCGGCGGGCTGGGACGGCGACCTCACCGAAGCCGTCGAGCGCCAACTGGAGCGCTTCGCCCCCGGGTTCCGCGACCTGGTGCTCGCCCGCGCCACGGCGGGCCCGCCGCAGCTCGCCGCCCGCAACCCCAACTACGTCGGCGGCGACATCGCCTGCGGAGCCGCCTCCGGGCTCCAGCTCCTGCTGCGCCCCAAACTCACGCTGTCCCCGTACAACACGGCCCACCCGGCGGTGTTCCTGTGCTCCTCGGCCACCCCGCCCGGCCCCGGCGTGCACGGCATGTCGGGCCACAACGCGGCCAAGGCCGTCTGGCGCCACCTGCGCGGAAAGGGCGCCTGAGGGCGCTCCGCACCCGCCCCGACGGCTACCCGAAGGCGCCCTTGTGGGGGCTGTCCGAGCAGCCAGGTCGCCAGATTCCACAGGACCGCCCCGGCAGGGCCGCCCCCGCCGACGACGCCCTGGTGATGCGGGCGGTGCCGACGGAGGCTCCCGGCGCCGGCGGCGGCCTGATCGACACGGCCCGCGGGCTCGGCACCGCGATCGGAGTCTCCCTCGTCACCCTGGCCCTGCACGCGGGCGGCGACGGCGGACGCCTCGCGGTGCCGATCCTGCCCGACGCCGACCGCACGGCGCTCCGTGCGGCGCTGCCGGCCCTCACCCGCCTCGCCGCCCGCCTGGAAGAGGCGGATTGATCGGGGCGCGGGCCCGGGAACCCCGATAGCGTGCGCCATCCGCGAAGGAAGGAACCCCGATGCCCCGCATCACCCTCGTCCAGGGCGACATCACCGTCGAGAAGGCCGACGCCGTGGTCAACGCCGCGAATTCCTCGCTGCTCGGCGGCGGCGGGGTCGACGGAGCGATCCACCGGCGCGGCGGCCCGGAGATCCTGGCCGCCTGCGAGGACCTGCGCCGCTCCCACTACGGCAAGGGCCTCGCGACGGGCCTGGCGGTCGCCACCACGGCCGGCCGGCTCCCGGCCGGCCACGTGATCCACACCGTCGGGCCGGTCTGGTCGCGGGACGAGGACCGCTCCGAGCTGCTCGCCTCCTGTTACCGGGAGTCGCTGCGGGTCGCCGACGAGCTGGGCGCCCGTAGCGTCGCCTTCCCGGCGATCTCCACCGGCATCTACGGGTGGCCCATCGACGACGGGGCCCGGATCGCGGTGGAGACCGTGCGGGCGGCCCGCACCGAGGTGGAGGAGGTGCGCTTCGTGCTGTTCGACGAGCGGGCGTACGAGGCCTTCGGGGCGGCCGTCGCCGGATAGGGCGCCGGGCCGACCGGTCGGCCGGTCGGTCCGGCCCGCCCGACCGGCCGAGGGGCGACCTTGCCGCAAAGGGGCGGTTGAAAGAATATGTAGATCGGTCTAGTCTCGTGTCATGGGACAGAAGGGCGCCGAGACGCGGGACCGACTGCTGGACGCGACGCAGGAGTTGGTCGAGACCGGGGGATATTTCAGTGCCGGGCTGAACCAGGTGATCGCGGCCAGTGGCGCGCCCCGCGGCTCGCTCTACTTCCACTTCCCCGGCGGCAAGGACCAGTTGGTCGCAGAGTCCGTCCGGCGGGCCGGCGGGACGATCGGCGATGCCCTGGGCGGCCTGGCCGACTCCAGTCCGTCGGTGGCGGCGTTCGTCGACGCGGTGCTGCGGCACCTGGGCGACCGGCTGGAGGAGTCGGGCTGGCGCAAGGGGTGTCCGGTGGCCACCGTGGCGCTGGAGATGGCCGCCACCAGCGACCCGCTGCAGGAGGCGTGCTCGGAGGTCTACGCCTCGTGGCAGGCGGCCCTGCGCGCACAGCTGGCGGGCCGTCCGGACGCCGACGATCTCGCGCTCACCGTCCTGGCCCTGGTGGAGGGGGCGCTCCTGCTGGCCAGGGCGCACCGCAGTCGGGGGCCGCTGGACAGCGTCTCCCGTCGGATCGGCGCACTGCTGAGCTGACACGGCCCGCCGTGACCGGCGGGCTTCTTTTTCGGCCTAAAAATATGTAGACCGATCTATTCGAGGAGCTTTCATGGACGCGATCGTCTTCGGCGCGACCGGCTTCATCGGCCGCTCGCTCGTCGCCGAGCTGCTCACCCGGGGGCAGCGGGTGGCGGCAGCCGTACGCAACGACACCTTGACCCCCTGGCTGACCTCCCAGGGCGTCGACACCGGCGGGCTGGAGATCGTCGCCGCCGACATCACACGACCGCTCTCGGGGCTGCCCGAGGTGCGCGACGTCTACAACGCCGCCGGCCGCTTCGCCTTCGGCCTCGGCGTGCCGGAGGCACGGGCGACCAACGTCACCGGGGCGCTCAACGTGCTCGAATGGGCCGCCGGACTCCCCGGGCTGCGACGGCTGGTGCACATCAGCGGGTACCGGGTGAGCGGCTCCGGGGGCCGACCCGACTACGCCGGGCTGGGAGCGTACGAGGCGTCGAAGGTCGAGGGCGATCTCGCGGTGCGCGCCCGGGCCCGTGAACTGGAGGTCCCGCTGACCATCGCGAACCCCAGCACGGTGATCGGGCCGGGCCAGTACATCGGTCTGGCCGCCCTCGTCGAGGACCTGTGGAACGGCCGGCTTCCCGCGCTGCCCGGCGGCCCGGACACCTTCCTGCCGGTCACCACGATCGACTACTTCGTACGGTTTCTCGCGGAGGTCCCCGCATCGCCCGCGGGGGAGCACTACTGGGTGCTCGACGACAGCACTCCGCTCCTGCCCGAGCTGATCGCCGCCCTCGCCGGCCACACCGGCGTACGGGCACCCCGGCGGACCGTTCCCGCCGGTCTGCTGCGGCGCCTGCCGCGCAAGCTGACCGGCGCCGATCCGGAGACGCTGGCGTTCCTGTCGCCCGACCGCTATCCGACCGCCTCCGCCCGCGCCTTCGCCGCGAGCGCCGGTCTGGAGATGCCCCCGGTCGCCGACGTCCTGCGCACGTGGGCCGACGACCTGGTGGCCGCCCGTTTCGGCGCCGCGGAGCCCTGGCTGAGCCCGTACGGCTTCTCCGACGTGGCGGGCAGCCGTACCTGGGTGAGCGGGGAGCGGTACCGCCCCGACCACGTCCTGCTGCACGGACTCCCGATGAACGCCGACCTCTGGGCACCCCTCGCCGGCCATCTCCCCGGCCCGGTCCTGGCACCCGACCTGCCGGGCCTGGGCCGCTCGGCCCCCACGTCCCGGCCGGTGGACGCGTGGCTGGCCGACCTGCTGAGCCCGGTACGGACCCGCCCCGTGCTGGTCGCACACTCCCTGGCCTGCGGAGCCGCGCTGCGTTTCGCCGTCGACCACCCGGACCGCATCGGCGGCCTCGTGCTCATCTCCCCGGCGTTCCTGCAGGCACCTGCCGCCCGGCTCGCCCGCTCGGGCCTGGCCGCGCCGCTCATGCGCCGCATGCCCGCCGCGCGGCTGGCCCGGACGCTCGGCGTCCCCGAGGGGGCGGAGGTGCGGAGCGCCGCGGCGGACCTGCGCCGTCGCGGCGTGGCGCGCCGCGTGGTCGCCGCCGTGCGCACGGACGTCGCCGGACGCGGGCGCTCGCGGGCGCTGCTGGACCGGGTGGGCGTCCCGGTCCGGATCATCGTGGGTTCGGCCGATCCGCTGGTCGAGGCCGTCGGTCATCCGGTGGCCGAGATCGAGGGGGCCGGGCACTACCCCCAGCTCACCCACCCCTCACAGGTCGCCCGCCACGTCGCCGCCGCCTCCGCTCCGATCGGCTGATGACCGGCCGGGCCCCGTGGGCGCGGCCGGCCGGGTCCCGTGAGCACGTGCCGCGGTGACCGGGTCGGGAGCGCCGTGACCGGCTCAGGAGGACGCTGATCGCCTCGATGCGCCCGGGGTGGGTCGCGGGTACGTCCTGGACTGCTTGACGCTGCCGTACGCGAAGCTCGACTCGATCGAGGCGATGCCGGGAATGGCATGGATCCGGTGACGCACCAGGGCTTCGTAGGCTTCGAGGTCTTCGATGACGACTCGGAGCAGGTAGTCGCTGCTCCCCGCCATCAGGTAGCAGTCCTGGATGTGCTCGATCACCGCGACGTGCTCTTCGAACAGCCTCACCGCCTCCGCCGTGTGGCGTTCGAGGCGGATCCGGACGAACACGGTGACCGGGAGTCCGAAGGCGACCTGGTCGACCATGGCGGTGTAGCCGCGGATGAGGCCCGCTTCCTCCAGGCGCCGAACCCGGCGCAGACAGGGCGACGGGGAGAGCCGGACCCGGTCGGCGAGATCCTGGTTGGACAGGCGCCCGTCGGCCTGCAATTCCCTGATGATCTGCAGATCGACTGCGTCCATGGCCACTCCTTGGCAGATTCTGCCCCAAACGTATGTCTGAGAGGCAGAACTGGCAATCGACTGCCCCGCCCCAAGCCCTAGCGTTGCCCTGGAACGGACCGGACCGGTCCGCTCTCAGAGGCTGGAGCAATTTCCTTGGTCGCGACGAACACCACCCCGGCGACCGCGCCTCCCGACGCGGCGGGCCCGAAGGCCGGACACCCCGGCCGGTTCGGGCTCTCCCCGCAAGCCGAGGGCATGCTGGCACTCCTGCTGACCGTGGCCATCTGGGCGGCCTTCGCGCTCAGCGCCCGCGCGCTGAGCGCCTCCTCCCTCCTGCCCGCCGACGCGGCCCTGCTGCGGTTCGGCGTCCCCCTCCTCGTCCTGCTCCCCGCCCTGTGGCGACGCCGTCGGCGCATCGCCGCGGTGCGGCCGGGCGTCGCACTCAAGATCATCTGCGGTGCGGGGGTGCCCTTCTTCCTGGCGGCGATGCACGGCGGCGCGCTGACGTCCGCGGCCTTCGTCGGCTCGATCGTCCCCGGGATGGTCCCGCTGTTCGTCTCCGGGATCATGGTCCGCCGCGGACACGGGGTTCCCCGGGGAACGCAGGCGGCCGGGCTCGCGCTGATCGCGTCCGGTGTGGTCGCCCTCGTCTGGCGCTACGTCGTTCCGGTGGACACGGACGTCCTCGCGGGGACCGGCACGCTTCTGGTGGCCAGCGGCCTGTGGGCCCTCTACACGGTGGGACTGCGCGAGGTGGACCTCGACCCCGTCGGCTCGATCGGACTGCTGTGCCTGCCCTCCTTCGCGGTGATCGCACTCCTGGTCCTGACCGGGGTGCTCCCGACGGGCATCGCGCACGCCGCGGGCAGCGACATCGTGCTCTTCCTGGTGGTGCAGGGACTCGGAGTCGGGCTGTGCGCGGGCCTGCTGTACGCCTTCGCCATCCGCAGGCTGGGCGCCGAGCGCAGCTCCGTGGTCGGCAGCCTCAGCCCCGTCGCCGTCGTCCTGCTCGCCGTCCCCCTGCTCGGTGAGTCCCCGACCCCCGCCGTGCTCATCGGCGTCCCCCTCATCACCGCCGGCGTCGTCCTCGCCAACCGCCGCCCACGACCCGAGGTTCCCGCAGATGCTTGAGCTCCTCCCGCCGCCGCCCACCGACCCGCTGTGGGACCTGACCTACGAGTTCGGCGCCGACGACCGGCCCGAACGCCTGAACCTCGTGCTCGGCGTCTACCGGGACCAGACGGGAACCACGCCCGTCATGGCCGCCGTACGCGAGGCGGAGATACGTCTGGCAGAGCGCTCGGAGTCCAAGGAGTACCGGGGGCTCTCAGGCAACGCCGCCTTCAACCGCTCCCTGCTGGACCTGGTCCTGGGCCCCGGCCCGGGCGGAGCGGGCGACCGGGCCGCGGCCGTGCAGACCGTCGCGGGGTCCGGCGCACTTCGGCTGCTGGCCGATCTGATCTGGCGTACCCGCCCGGGCACCACGGTGTGGGTCAGCGATCCGGCCTACGTCAACCACCGGCCCATCCTGGAGGCCGCCGGGCTGAAGGTCCGTCCGTACGGCTGGCGCGACGCCGGGGGCGGCTTCGACACGGCCGGCGTGCTGCGGGAACTGCGCGAGGCCCGCCGGGACGACGTCGTCCTGCTCCAGGGCTGCTGCCACAACCCCACGGGCGTGGACCCCCTCCCCGAGGACTGGGAGGCGCTGGCCGAGTCGGCCGTCCACGGCGGCTGGGTGCCCTTCGTCGACCTCGCCTATCACGGGCTCGGCGACGGCCTGGAAGCCGACCTGCTGGCCACGCGGATGCTGGCCGAGCGCGTGCCGGAAATGCTGATCGCCGTCAGCTGCTCCAAGAACTTCGGCCTCTACAGCGACCGCGTCGGCTGCGCGATCGTGCTCGGCGCCACGGGCCAGTCCGTGCGGCACGCCGAGACGGCCTTGCAGAACGCGGCCCGGACCCTGTACTCGATGCCGCCCGAGCACGGCGCGGCCGTCGTGACCACGATCCTGGAGGACGAGGGCCTGCGGGCCGCCTGGCGGGCGGAACTGGACGTCATGCGGGACCGGATCATGGCCAACCGGGCCGATCTGGCCGCCCACTTGAGCGCGCTGGGCCGTACGGAACAGGCGGGGTCGCTGGCACGGCAGAAGGGGATGTTCTCCATGCTGCCGCTCACGCCGCACCAGATGCTCCGGCTGCGCCGTCAGCACGCCATCTACGGCACCACCTCGGGGCGGATCAACATCGCGGGAATCCCGGCGCACCGGATCCCCTGCCTCGCCCGCGGCATCGCGGCGGTCCTGGACCCGGCGGACGCACGGCGGGCGGTCCTGCCGGCCTAGGGGGGTGTCTTTCGGACCTCGCCGATCAGGCCGGACTCGCGGCGTCCGGCTGCCGGTCAGTCCTTCGGCGGGGCCAGGCGGGCCACCACGTCCGCCAGGTCCTCGCAGACCTCCTCGATCTTCAGGCGGATGTTGTCCTGCTCGGTGACGAGGGCCGCCAGCAGCAGCGCGGTCAGGGCGGCCGCTCCGTTGAGCGCCTGGAGGTTGACCATGACCTCGAAGAGGGTGTGGCCGGCGAACGGTCCGGCGCGGTCGGTCGCCGCCGTGATCGCGATGACGGACACGAGCAGGGCGCACGGCGCACTGCCGGGGAGCCGGAAGCGCACCGCGGCCCAGATGAGCAGGGGGAAGACGAGGAAGAGCAGGGACAGGGAGCTGCGCGTGGCCGTGAGGGTGACGGCGCCGACCGTGACCGCCAGAGCCGCCGCCTCGGCCGCCCGGTACGGGTCCCGGGGCAGCCGGGCCCGGCGCAGCACCAGCAGCAGCGGGGTCACCAGGAGGATGCCCATCGTGTCGCCGGCCCACCAGGCCGACCAGACCGGCCAGAAGCTCGCCAGCGGCAGGTCGCCGGTGAGCACCAGCGTCCAGGTCCCCGTGGTGGAGCTGATCAGCATCGGCACGAGACCGCCGAGGAAGACCAGCGCCAGCCCGTCCCGCAGCCGGTCCAGTTCGGGGCGGAAGCCCACCCGGCGCAACAGCGCGTAGGCGCACAGCGGAGCGAGGGTGTTGCCCGCGAGGATTCCGAGATCGACGAGATCGAACGTACTGATCCGCTCGATGGCGAGGTAGGTGCCCAGCGCGATGCCCGGCCAGATCCGGGGCCCGAACCACAGCAGGCAGGCGAGGGCGATCCCGGTGGGCAGCCACAGGGGCGTGACGACCGCCCCGTCGACGCTCACGTGCAGCAGCAGGCCGAGCCGACCGGTCGCGTAGTAGGCGACGGCGACCCCGAGGATCCGAAGGAGGGCTTCGGCCGGACGTCGCCATTCCACGGTGCGCACCTCTGCATCAGACAACGGCCCGGGCGCCTCGGCAGGGCGTGACACGCGTGGACGGGCTGCTGGTTGCCGGGGGAGGGTCAGCGTGGTCCGGACGCGTCGTGGCTGAGGACGAGCACCGCGGCGTCGTCGGCGTGGCCGGTGAAATCGGCCACCTTCATCACCTCCGCGGCCAGCTCTTCGGGATCGGCTCCCGCCGCTTCCCCGACGATCCGGGCCACGCGCTCCAGCCCCACGTCGATCGGGAACGACGGCCCCTCGACCACCCCGTCGGTGACCAGGACGATGGAGCCCGCTTCCGTCAGCCTCCGGCGGGTCACCGGGTACCGGGCCCCGGAGACCGTGCCCAGCGGCGGACCGCCGGCGTCCTCGGCGACGCCGTACCGGCCGTCGACGGTGGCCCAGACGGTGGGGACGTGGCCGGCCCGGGCCGTCTGGAGCTCCCACGTGCGCGGATCGAAGCGGAGCAGACTGCAGGTCGCGAACAGCTCGCTGTCCATCGAGAGCAGCACGTCATTGGCCTGGCTCAGCACCTCGCCGGGGTCGAGGACGACGGCGGCCACGGCGCGCAGACACACCCGGACCTGCCCCATGAAGGCGGTGGCCGCCACATCGTGCCCCTGTACGTCGCCGATGGAGAAGGCGAGGGCCCCGCCCGCCACCCGGAAGCCGTCGTACCAGTCACCGCCGATGTCCAGGCCGCGCCGGGCGGGCGCGTACCGGGCCGCGGTCCTCAGCCCCGGCAGTACGGGCAGGGAGGCGGGGAGCAACTCGCGCTGCAGGGCCTCGGCCAGCTCCACCCGGGCCTGCTGCAGCTCCGCGCCCTCCCGCGCCTGGGCGGTGAGCCGGCCCAGCTTGCTCAGCAGATCCGCGCTGGCGGGCCGGGGAGGCCGGCGCGGGGTCACGGACCGCTCCGGGATACGTCCATGTGCCTCTGCTTCCGCTGAGCGAAAGACCCGGGCCCATCATATTTCGGCCCGGCGCCCGGCGCGCAGGTGGCCGGGGAGGCGCCGGAGGCCTTCAGGCCGTCGAGAACAGCCGGCCGTAGGCCGTGACGGGGGTGGTCGGGATGGCCGCCGCGCGCAGGGCCGCCCAGAGGAGCGCCTGGTTCGCGGTGAGGACCGGGCGGCCCAGGGTGGCCTCCAGGGCCTCGATCGCCCCGACGGCGCGGAAGCCGTTGCCGCCGATCACGACCGCGTCCGCGGTGTCGGGCACGTGCGAGGCCACCCAGTCGTGCAGGGCCCGCGGCCCGATGAGGGTCTGCCCGCTGGGAAGCCCGCAGGGGGCGGCGTACGGGACCTCGAACCCGGCGTCCTCGTAGTAGCCGCGGCCCAGGTCGCTCAGCGTCTCGTCGAACCACGGCGGGTCCACCAGGGCGAGTCGGCCCGCCCCCAGAGCCCGCAGCGCCTCGACGGTGGCGGCGCAGGTGGCGACCACGGGCAGCCCGTGGGTGCGCTCGCGCAGCCGGTCCAGCATGTACCCCTCCCCGCGCGGGCCGATGACGTAGGCCGAGCTGGTGAACGCGTAGGCGATCGCCGACACCGGGGCGGCGGCCAGCAGCTCGGCGGCCTCGTCCACGTGCGGGGACTCGGCGAAGGCGCGTACGGGGGCGAGCGGAATGGTGGGGTCCATCGCGCCGCCGCGCCCCATCGCGCGGAACGGCACCCGGGCGGCGTGCAGGCCCACGTCGGCCGGAGCCATGGCGCGCAGCTCGGACTCGGGGCCGACATCGGCGTGCGGGGTGAGTACGCCGAGGCGGACGCGCACGTCCCACCCGTCGGGCTGCCACATCGCGTGTTCCTCTCGGAGGCCTGGGATACCGGAGATCTTCCACTGTGTCACCGGTCGGGCCGCCGGGGCGCCCGGCCGCGCCGCCGCGTACGCGACCGGGAGGTCCCTCCCGGATATCCACAGGGTCGGGGGGATCCGGGCGGATGTGTCCGAGGAGGTCGCTAGGCTTCTGGGATGACCCCTTCGGAAGCAGCCGTCGAGATCCCCGACGCCCAGCAGGTGCTCCACCGCGTCTTCGGGTACGACTCGTTCCGCGGCGAGCAGCAGCAGATCATCGAGCACGTGGCCGGTGGCGGCGACGCGCTGGTGCTCATGCCCACCGGCGGCGGCAAATCGCTCTGCTACCAGATCCCGGCTCTGGTCAGAGCGGGTACCGGAGTGGTGATCTCACCCCTGATCGCCCTCATGCAGGACCAGGTGGACGCCCTCAACGCGCTCGGAGTGCGGGCCGGGTTCCTCAATTCGACGCAGCTGTCCGACGACCGGCGCGCCGTCGAGCAGGCCTTCCTCGCCGGCGAGCTCGACCTGCTCTACCTGGCGCCCGAGCGGCTGCGCACCGAAGGGACGCAGCGGCTCCTCGACCGGGGCACGGTCTCCCTCTTCGCCATCGACGAGGCGCACTGCGTCGCCCAGTGGGGCCACGACTTCCGCCCCGACTACCTCGCGCTGTCCATGCTGCACGAGCGCTGGCCCAAGGTGCCGCGGATCGCGCTGACCGCGACGGCCACCGAGGCCACCCACGCCGAGATCGCGGCGCGCCTCGGCCTGGAGGAAGCCCGCCACTTCGTGGCCGGCTTCGACCGGCCGAACATCCAGTACCGGATCGTGGCGAAGAACAACCCGGTCAAGCAGCTGCTGGAGCTGATCCGCACCGAGCACCCCGGGGACGCCGGGGTCGTCTACTGCCTCTCGCGGGCATCGGTGGAGAAGACGGCGGCCGCCCTGGTCGAGCAGGGCATCGACGCCGTGCCCTACCACGCGGGCATGGACTCCCGGACGCGCGCGGCGAACCAGTCGAAGTTCCTGCGGGAGGACGGGGTCGTGGTGGTGGCCACGATCGCGTTCGGCATGGGCATCGACAAGCCGGACGTGCGCTTCGTGGCCCACCTGGACCTGCCCAAATCGGTCGAGGGCTACTACCAGGAGACCGGCCGCGCCGGCCGCGACGGGGAGCCCGCCACCGCCTGGCTGGCGTACGGGCTCCAGGACGTGGTGCAGCAGCGCAAGATGATCGAGGGCTCCGAGGGAGACGAAGCGCACCGCCGTGCGCTGGCCGGACACCTGGAGGCGATGCTCGCACTGTGCGAGACCGTCGGCTGCCGCCGGGTCCGGCTGCTGGCGTACTTCGGGCAGACCGGTGCGCCGGACTGCGGGAACTGCGACACCTGCCTGACGCCGGCCGAGTCCTGGGACGGGACGGTCGCGGCGCAGAAACTGCTGTCCACGGTGTGGCGGCTGGCCAAGGAACGGCGCCAGAAGTTCGGCGCCGGCCAGATCATCGACATCCTGCAGGGCAAGAAGACGGCCAAGGTCATCCAGTTCGACCACGACGGGCTCTCGGTGTTCGGCATCGGCGCGGACCTGGGCACGAACGAATGGCGCGGGGTCGTCCGGCAGCTGCTGGCACTGGGACTGCTGGCGGTCGAGGGCGACTACGGCACGCTGGTGCTGACCGAGGCCAGCGGCGAGGTGCTGGGCGGCCGCCGGAGCGTCTCGATGCGCAAGGAGACGGCGCCGGCGGCCGGTTCGTCCCGCAAGGAGTCCGGCGGAGCGCGCTCCGGGAAGGGCGGCCGGGTACCGGTCGACCTGCCGGCGGCCGCCGTGCCGGTGTTCGAGTCCCTCCGGGCGTGGCGCGCCGAGACCGCGCGGGAGCAGGGCGTGCCGGCGTACGTCGTCTTCCACGACGCCACGCTGCGGGAGATCGCGACGCAGCTGCCCGCCACGGTCGCGGAGCTCGGCACGATCAGCGGAGTCGGCGAGGCGAAGCTCGCCAAGTACGCCGAGGGCATCCTGAAGACCCTGGACGGTGCGCGGCCCGAGCCCGGCGCCGGGGCCGCGGCGGCGGAGAGCGGAGCCGCCCCGGCGGCGGCGGTCCCCGCGGCGGTCACCCGGGCCGCCGCGGCCGCGCCGGCCGCGGCCGCACAGGCCGTGCCCGCCGCCGCCCCCGCAGCCCCAGCCCCCGCCGCGGTGCCCGCCCAGGCGAGTCCGGCCCCGCGGGCGGAGGAATCGCTCTTCGGCCCGGAGGACGAGGACATCGACCCGCCCTGGGACGACTGGGAGTAGCAGCCCGGCTGCGGGCCTCCGCCCCCGCTTCGCCGCACTGTGGGCCGACTCCCTGCGGCTCAGGCCGCGGATGTGCCCCTGGGACCGGGTGCGCTACGTACTGACCGCCGTCCGCCAGCGCGAGATCCTCGACGAGGAACTGCCCCTGCTGACAGCCCTGCACCGGGAAGGCCCCACCTCCGGGAACCGCCCGCGCGAGATCCCGCGGGCACAGTCGTTCCTGGAGCCCGACCTCGACGCCCCCGGAGCCCTGAAGAAGGGGTTCGACGCGCTCGGGGAGGTCGCCGCCGAACGGGTCGACCGGCTCCTGACGGCCCCCGATCCGTGCCGGGCGGTCGTGCGCACGGGGCTCATCGCCTGGCCCGCGCTCCAGCCCTCCGGACGGTTCGCGGCCCGGCTGCCGCGCGCGGTGCTGTCCGCGCTGAAGCCGCTGCTCTGCCTGCTGCCGGTGGTCGCCCTGTTCGCACCCGTACCGGCCCTGGTGGCGGCCGCACTGATGTGGACCGGCGTCGCCTTCAGCACCGGGCACTGGTCCTCGCTGCCCGGGCACGTCCCGCTCTGCCTCTTCGCGATGGCCGCCCTGGCGGCCCTGATCCGCTCCAGGGTCCCGGGCAGGCCCCTGCGCGTGGTCCTGCTGCTCGTCCTGCTGCCCGCCTTGCCGGTCGTCGGCTTGTGGCTGCCGCGCGCCCACCTGCCCGGCCCGCCCGGCGCCGACGGCTGGGAGCGCACCCTGCTGGTCGGCGCGCTGTTCGCGCTGGCCGCCGCCGCGCTGCTCTTCACCGGCTCCGAGCGGTGGGGGCCGGCCCTCGGGTCCGCCCTGTTCGCGGGGGCCCTCGCCGGCCTGGTCCAGTTCCAGCGGGGCCCGCTGGGCGGCTGGTGGGGCGCCCTGATCCTGTACGTCGTCCTGCTGTGGGTCACCGTGATCCTGCCCCGGCTCCACCCGAAGCCGGAATCCGGCGCGACACAGCGCCGGTCAGCGAAGGCTCGGATAGTGTGAATCGTTAGGAATCAGGCCCCCTGGGGTGAGGTCGGCGCATTGGACACGTACCAGGAGACGAGCGAGGTACCGGACCAGCCGGTGGCTGCTGTCGGGTACGCGGGCGTACTGAGCGAGCTGCTGCCGATCGCCCTGTGGCGGGAGGATGCCGACGGGCTGGTCGTCGAGTGGTCGCTGGCCGCCCAGGACCTGCTCGGGCACCGCCCCGAGGACATCCTCGGCCGGCCGGGCTCCGACGTGCTCGTCCCCGACGCCAACCACGAGCTCGCCGACCAGCTGACCCGCCGCGTCCAGGCCGGGGAGACCGTCGTCGGCACCCTGCCCGTGCGCCACCGCGACGGCCACCAGGTCCCGATGGAGATGTGGATCCTGCCCTCCCCCGATCCGCAGGGGCGCACCGGTTCCATGCTCATCGCCGTGGAGACCACCGAGGTCCTGCGGATGCGCGATTCGCTCGCCGCCCTGCAGAGCCTGTTCACCCAGTCGCCCATCGGACTCGGCACCCTCGGCACCGACCTGCGCTTCCTGCGCGTCAACGACGCCCTCGCCCGGATGAACGGGGTGTCCGCCGCCGAGCACGTCGGCAAACGGCTCACCGAGGTCGTGCCCGGGGTGAACGCCGCCGCGCTCGAACGGCTCATGCGCAAGGTGCTGGAATGCGGCTCCGCCGTCGTGGACGTCCGCCGTACCGGCCGCACCCCCGCCGACCCCGACCACGACCGGACCTGGTCCTGCTCCTACGCCCCCCTGCTGGACGGATCCGGGCGCCGGCTCGGCCTGATCGCCTCCCTCATCGACATCACCGACGGGCAGCGCGCCCAGGCGGAGGCGGAGCGGGCGCGCAGCCGCTTCGCCCTGCTCGCCGAGGCCGGCACCCGCATCGGCACCACGCTGGACCTCGGGCAGACGGCCCAGGAGATCGTGGAGGTGCTGGTACCGCGGCTCGCGGACTCGGCCGACGTACAGCTCCTGGAGGCCGTACTGGACCCCGACGAGGCAGGGGCCTCCACGCGGGGCGTGCTGCGTCGCCTGGCTTCCCTCTTCCCGGACCCGGGAGCGCCCACCTCCAAGCTGACCGCCGGGCAGACCTTCCAGATCCCGGCGGGCACCGCCTACGAGCAGGTCATCACCGAGGGCGTGGCGATGAACCTCTTCACCGCCGACATCCCGGCCCTGATCAAGGATCCGCGCGCGGGAGCGCTGCGCGCGTACCTGGCCACCCTCGGCTGCGCCCGCATGGTCCCGCTGGTGGCCCGCGGCCGGGTGCTCGGGGTGGTCGTGGTGACCCGGGTGCGCGGGCGCGAGGTCTTCGACCACGAGGACTGCGTGCTGATCGACGAGGTGGTGGCCCGGGCGGCCCTGAACATCGACAACGCCCGGATGTACACCACCCAGCGCGCGGCCGCCCTGACCCTGCAGCGCAGCCTCACCAACAACGCGCTGCCCGAGGTCGCCGGCCTGGAGCTGACGGGCCGCTACCTGCCGGCCAGCGACCACGACGTCGGCGGGGACTGGTTCGACGTGATCGAGCTGCCGGACGGCCGGACCGGCCTGGTGATCGGCGACGTGATGGGCCACGGCATCCACGCGGCCGCGGTCATGGGCCAACTGCGCACAGCCGTACGGACCCTGGCGCGGCATCAGGTGACCCCGGAGGAGATGCTCCGCTCGCTGGACGCGGTGGTGGCCGACCTCGGCGAGGACGAGATGGCCACCTGCGTCTACGCCGTCCACGACCCGGCGACCGGCGCGTGCGTCATCGCCCGCGCCGGCCACCCGCCGCCGGCCGTGGTCACGGCCGCCGGGGCCGTGACCTTCCTGGACGGTCCGCCGGGAACCCCGCTCGGCACGGGCGGCCGGGAGTTCCGCACGGAGGAGGTCCGGCTCGAGCCGGGCAGCCTGCTCGTGCTCTACACGGACGGCCTGATCGAGTCCCGGGACCGGGACCTGGACGAGGGGATGGCAGGCCTGGCGGGCGCCCTGAGGGGCGCGGGGGAGCCGCTGGATGCCCTCTGCGACACGATCCTGGCGCACCTCCTCCCGGAGGCCCCGCAGGACGACGTGGCGGTACTGCTGGCCCGGACTCCCGCGAACGCACTAGCGCAATAATGTTTTGTGTCTAGCGCAATGAGCGGCTAACGTCTCCGCCATGCCTTCCACGTCGGCCAAGTCGCCGTCCCCCACCACGCTCACCGGCCGCCACGTCCGTTTGGAGCCGCTCACCCGGAGCCACCTCCCCGACCTGTACGCGGCCGGCGGCGGAGACGAGGAGGTGTGGCGCTGGCAGGGCGGCCCCGCGCCGCGGACGCAGGAGGAGCTGGGTGCCAAGCTCGACGCCGTGCTGGAGGCGGCGGAGCGCGGAGAGTACGTCCCCTTCGCCGTCATCCACCTCGAAAGCGGCCGGGCCGTCGGCTGGACCACGTACCTGGACATCAGCGCGGCCGACGAACGGCTGGAGATCGGCTGGACCTGGTACGGGCGCGCGTACTGGCGCAGCGCCGTCAACACCGAGTCCAAGCTGCTCCTGCTCACCCACGCCTTCGAAGACCTCGGCATGGGCCGGGTCCAGCTCAAGACGGACCACCTCAACACCCGCTCCCAGGCCGCGATCGCCCGCCTCGGAGCGCAGCGCGAAGGCGTCCTGCGCCGCCACCGCCGGCGCCCGGACGGCACCTGGCGCGACAGCGTGTACTTCTCCCTGCTGGCCACCGAATGGCCGGAGGCGAAGGCCCGGCTGGCCGCCCGGCTCTGACCCGGCGGCGGCCACCGCCCGGGCGCCGTCCGCTACCAGGCCAGGTCCTCCAGGGCCTCCAGGTCCACCACGGCCGGCGGCTCCGGCTCCGCGGCGCCCGTCAGGGGGAGCTCCGCCCAGATCACCTTGCCGCGGTCCGTGTAGCGGGTGCCCCAGCGCTCCGCGTACTGGGCGACGAGGAAGAGGCCGCGCCCGCCCTCGTCGGTCGTGGCCGCGTAGCGCAGGTGCGGTGAGGTGCTGCTGCCGTCGGAGATCTCGCAGATCAGGGTGCGGTCGCGGAGCAGCCGGACCCGGATCGGCGGCGTCCCGTAGCGGATGGCGTTGGTGATCAGCTCGCTGAGAATGAGCTCGGCGGTGAAGGTGACGTCCCCCAGGCCCCACGCGGAGAGCTGCGCGGAGCCCGCACGGCGGACCCGGGACACGTCCGAGGGGTCCGGGAACACCTCCCACTCCGCGATCCGCTCGGCCGGGAGCCGCCGGGTGTCGGCGATCAGCAGGGCGATGTCATCGCTCGGCGACGGGAACAGCAGCGCGGCCAGTACGTCGGCGCAGGCCTGGTCGGGGCTGCGGTCCGCCCGGGACAGGGCCTGGGTGAGCATGCCGAGGCCGGTGTCGAAGTCCTGGTCGCGGTCCTCCAGCAGCCCGTCGGTGAACAGCACGAGCCGGCTCGCCTCGGGCAGCTGCAGCTCCACGGCCTCGAAGGGCATCCCGCCGACGCCCAGCGGCAGCCCGATCGGCAGCTCGGGGTACTCGACCCCGCCGTCGGGCCCGACCAGCGCCGGGCCCGGGTGGCCGGCGCTCGCCATGGCGCAGTGGCCGGACACCGGGTCGTACACCGCGTAGAGGCAGGTGGCGCCGGTGACGCCGGAGGACTCGCCCTCCCCGGACCCCTCGCCGGCCGAGGACTCGTCCTGGTCGATCCGGTCGATCAGCTCGTCGAGGTGGCCCAGCAGCTCGTCCGGAGGCATGTCGAGCGTGGAGAAGTTGTGCACGGCGGTCCGCAGCCGGCCCATGGTGGCGGCGGCGTGCACCCCGTGTCCCACCACGTCGCCGACGACCAGCGCGACCCGGGCCCCGGCGAGCGGGATCACGTCGAACCAGTCCCCGCCCACCCCCGCCTTCGCGGGCAGGTACCGGAAGGCGACGTCCACGGCGCTCAGATCGGGCAGCACCCGCGGCAGCAGACTGCGCTGGAGGGTCACCGCCACCGCGTGCTCGCGGGTGAAGCGGCGCGCGTTGTCGATGGAGACCGCGGCCCGGGCCGCCAGCTCCTCGGCGAAGGACAGGTCCTCCTCGTCGAAGGGCTCGGGGGTGTCGGCCCGCCAGAAGTTGGCCATGCCGAGGACCACCCCGCGGGCCTGGAGCGGTACGGAGATCAGCGAGTGCAGCCCGTAGTCCAGGGCCACCCGGGTGCCGTCGTGGTCCTGGGCCCGCCAGCCGAAGGCACTGTGCAGATCGGCCGCGAGGACCGCCCGTCCGGCGTCCAGGGCCGCCGACATCGGCGCGGTCGCCACCACGAAGCGGATGACGTCGCCCACCGGCTGGAGCGGGGAATCGGCGCGGATCCCGCTGATGGCGGCCCGGCGCATCTCGGTGTGCGCCCCGCTGCCGGGCTCCTCGCCGCGCAGCACCGGTTCCAGCAGCTCGACGGTGACGAAGTCCGCGAACCGCGGGACCGCGACCTCGGAGAGCTCCTCGGCGGTGCGCACCACGTCCAGGGTGGTCCCGATGCGCACGCCGGCGTCGTAGAGCAGCTGGAGGCGGTCGCGGGCCACCGCGGCCCGGCCGGAGAGCGCGGCGAGCTCGGTGGAGTCGCGCAGGGTGGTCACGGTGCCGGACGGGCGGCCCCCGTGGGGCTTGGTCGGGCGCACGTTCACGGCGAGGAGCCGGTCGCCCGCCCGGTGCACCTCGTCGGTGGCGGCCCGCCCGGAGGCCAGCAGGGCGGCCGTGGGCGGATCGAGGCCGAGCTCGGCCACGTGCCGCTGCTCGGCGTCGGCGGGGAGGTCCAGGAGGCGGCGGGCCTCGTCGTTGGCGAGCAGCAGCCGGCCCTCGGCGTCGATGATCAGGACGCCCTCGCGGACGGCGTGCAGCACCGCTTCGTGGTGTTCGTTCATCCGGGTCATCTCGGCCTCGCCGAGTCCCCGGGTCTGGCGCCGCAGCCGGCGGCTGACGAGGGCCGCGCCGCCGGTGCCGAGGAGCAGGGCGCCGGTCGCCGCGCCGAGGAGCAGGGGCAGCTGGCCCTCGACCCCGTCGCCGACGTTCTCGACCTCGATGCCGGTGGCGACCAGGCCCACCACCTTGCCCGCGGAGTCCCGTACGGGGACCACCGCGCGGACCACGTCGCTCGGCTTCCCCTCGAACGTCTCGGTGAAGGCCTGACCGTCCGCGGCGCGCGAGAGGTCGCCGGTGGCGCGCTGTCCGATCAGCTCGGGTCTGGAGTCGGTGTACCGGATCCCGTCGGTGGTCATGACGGCGATGAAATCGACCCCCGAGGCCCGGCGGGCGCCCTCGGCCAGCGGCTGGAGCACGGCGGTGGGGTCGGGGGATTCCAGGGCCGCCGGGAGGCCGGGGGCGTGCGCGAAGGCCTCGGCGGCGGCCAGGGAGCGGTTGCGGGCGTCGCGCTGGCTGTCGTACCGGGCCTGGAAGAACAGGGCCGTGGCGGCGGCCGTGATCAGCACCAGCACGAGGACGGCCTGGAGGGCGAAGACCTGGCCGGCGACGCTTCGGGCGCCGAGCGAGAGGTGCGTGAACAGCCGGGAGCGTCCGGTCCCGATTCCGGGTGGGGACCCGTCCTCGGGCGGGGGCCTGTCCTCGGGCGCTCCTTCAGAGCCCCTGGCTAGCCCAAAACGTCCGGTCATGAGCCATTTCTAACACTGTCGACGGGGTTTGGGGGAGGCCCTGGGGGCCCTGGTGCGGTAGCGGCCGCACGGTACGCCCGGGGGCTCGTGCCGACGTACGAGACGAAGTGCTGGCGGAAGGTGACCTCGCTGGCGAATCCGGCCCGCCGGGCCACCTCGGTGACCGGATGATCGGTGCGCTCCAGCAGTTTGCGGGCTTCGTCCAGACGGTGGCCCAGGAGCCATTTGTGCGGGGTGGTGCCGGTGGCGGCGGCGAAGTGCCGGGCGAAGGAACGCGGCGACATCCCGGCCCACCGGGCCAGGGTGGCCACGTCCAGCGCCTCGTGCAGCCGCCCGAGCGCCCGCTCCCGTACGAGGGCCAGGGCCTCGGCGGTCCGGTCGGCTACCGGGGTCGGGCGGTCCAGGTACTGGGCGTGCTCGCCGGTGCGGAAGGGGCCGGTCACCATTGAGCGGGCGATGGCGGCGGCCGCCTCGGAGCCGTGGGCCTCGCGGACCAGGTGCAGGCAGAGGTCGATTCCGGACGCGACGCCGGCGGAGGTCCACAGCCCGTCGTCGCCGACGTAGAGCGGGGCCTCCTCGACGCGCACGGCGGGGTACCGGCCGGCCAGCGCCGGGGCCAGTGACCAGTGGGTCACGGCCCGGCGACCCGACAGCAGCCCGGCCTCGGCGAGAATGAAGGCGCCGGCGCACAGGGCGGCCACCGCGATGCCCCGGGCGTGCACGTCCCGCAGGGCGGCGAGGACCGCTTCGGGCGTCCGGTCGCCGGGCCGCTCCAGTGCGGGGACCACGACGAGGTCGGCGCGGGTGAGCCAGTCGAGCCCGCGGTCGGGAGTCAGGGTCAGCCCGCCGGGAAGCGGGATCGGGCCCGCGTCGAGGGCGCACCGCCGCAGCTCGAAAGCCGGCACCCCGAGATGGCCGCGGTCGTGCCCCCAGACCTCGGTGATGACGGCCAGGTCGAAAGCGCGGATGCCGGGCTGGGCGACGATCGCGACGCGGTGCATGGCCGAGAGTCTGCCACGGGGGCCCGGCCGAAGGGGAGGGCCGAGCCCCCGGAAGATGCCACCGAGACGCCCCCGACCTGGGGCGGAGCCCGAATTCGGACCTCGCCCGGCCCGGACTGCCACGCTGGCAGGATCCCATCGGTTCGTGGGCCGGGTGGTACTGGTTCGAGGGGGAGGCAGCGCCCAGGATGAGGCCATGACGAACGAGAGCGCGACCACGACCGAGACCGAGACCGCCACCGCGATGACGACCGAGACCACGACCGCGACCGGGATCGGCATCGAGATCGCCGCGAACAGTGCCCTCCTGGTCATCGATGTCCAACAGGGTTTCGACGACCCCGAGTTCTGGGGGCCGCGCAACAACCCGCGCGCCGAGGAGAACATCGCCGCACTGATGGACGCCTGGCAGGAGACCGGCCGGCCGGTCGTGCTCGTGCAGCACGCTTCCCGCACCGCCGGCTCGGTCCTCGCGCCGGACCGGCCCGGGTACGCCTTCAAGGACTTCGTCGCCGAGCGGGCCGGCGGAGCGGCCCTGCACATCACGAAATCCGTCAACTCCTCCTTCTACGGGACCCCGGACCTCGCCGACTGGCTCACGGCCCAGGGCGTCGGGCAGCTCGTCGTCGCCGGCATCCAGACGAACATGTGCGTCGAGACCACGGCCCGGATGGCCGGGAACCTGGGCTACGAGGTCCTCGTGCCGCTCGACGCCACGCACACCTTCGACCTGGCCGCCGAACCCGGCCCGGACGCACCCCGGCTGACGGCCGACCAGCTCGCCACCGCCACCGCGGTCAACCTCCAGGGCGGCGGCTTCGCCCGGATCGTCACCACCGCGGAACTCGTGACCGCGGCCCGCACCACCCGGCACTGACCCGGCCGAGGGTGGGCCCTGCGGGGCTGGGCGGGTAGGGGACATCCCGCAGGCCCCGGCCCGGCAGCCCCCGGCAGCCCCGGCCCGGCCGTGTCGCGGGCCCCGCACACGCCGACGGCCCGGACCCCCCGTCAGGGGATCCGGGCCGTCGGTGGTGAGGGCGGACGCCGTCAGAGGACGTCGGCCGCGATGCTCTCCGCCACCCGCTCCAGCAGCGGCCCCGCGTTCGGGATGCTCACCGCCGGGTCCGGCTCGAGGTCCGTGAGCGGGTAGGCCCGCTGGATGCCGGCGGCCTGGAGGGCCTCCTGCGTGAGCAGCAGGCGGCCACAGACCGCGACGACGGGCTTGCCCGCCGCACGAGCCGCCGCCGCGACACCGGCCGGAGCCTTGCCGTGGAGGGTCTGCTCGTCCAGCGAACCCTCGCCGGTGATGACCAGCGTGGCCCGCTCGAGCGCCGGCGCGAAGCCGAGCACCTCGAGCATCAGCTCGATGCCGGGACGGAACGAGGCGCCGAGCAGCAGTGCCCCGTAGCCGATGCCGCCCGCTCCGCCCGCGCCCGGCGAAACCGCCGCCTCGGCGGCCAGGGAGCCGATCGACTTCTCCAGGACCACCGCGAAGTGCGCGAGCGCCGCGTCGAGCGTCGCCACGTCCTCGGGCGACGCCCCCTTCTGCGGGCCGTAGACCGCCGGAGCGCCCTTCGGACCCGTCAGAGGGTTGTCCACGTCGCTCGCCAGGACGAAGTCGATCTCCTTGATGCGGGGGTCGATGCCCGACAGGTCGGCCGAGGCCAGCCCTGCCAGTGCGCCGCCGCCCGGACCGACCGGTTCACCGTTCGCATCCAGGAACACCGCGCCCAGCGCGGCCAGCATGCCCGCACCGCCGTCGGTGGTGGCACTGCCGCCCACACCGAAGACGATCGAGCGCGCTCCCGCGTCGAGCGCGGCCTTCAGCAGCTCGCCGGAGCCGTAGGTGGTCGCCGTCAGCGGGGCGAAGACACCCGCCGGCAGCAGCTGGAGCCCGGAGGCCTCCGCCATCTCGACCACCGCGGTGCCCTCGCGCAGGGCGAAAGCGGCCGTGACCTGGTCGCCGAGCGGTCCGGTGACCCGTACCTCCCGGCGTTCGAAACCGGCCGCCACGGCGGCCGCGACCGTGCCGTCGCCGCCGTCCGCGACGGGGAGGGTCTCGATCTCCACGCCCGGTACGGCCTTGCGAAGGCCGGCCGTCACCCGCTCCGCGACCTGAACGGCCGTGAGCGAGCCCTTGAATTTGTCCGCGGCGATGAGCACGCGCGCGGTCTCAGTTACTGCTCCGTCCGTCACCTTGCTAATCCCTTGCTATCGAACAGTGCAGTCGCGCCACCCATGAGCCTATCCGGAGGATCCTCCTATGCCCATGCGTGGCCTGGGCCACACCCGGCGCGGCATACCCCTAAATAGGGATATACGCCTGCATAGTGTGGCCGCATGAGCACGGATTCACTGGAACAGCCACGTCCGGATTCGCCGGGCGGCGGGTCCGAAGGCCCCGCCGCCGGCGCCGACGGCACTCCCGACCGGACCGTCGTCGTCATCGGAGTGATCTCCGTCCTGGCCGTGGTCGCCTGGGCGGCCCTCGGGAAGAGCTCCTTCGACTCGGCGTCGAGCAGCGCGCTGGCCTGGGTGCTCAACAACTTCGCGTGGCTCTTCGTGATCGCCGCCGATGTGTTCCTCGTCATGTGCGTCGTGCTCGCGATCAGCCGCTTCGGCCGGATCCGCCTCGGCAGGGACGACTCGGAGCCGGAGTTCACGAACCTCGCGTGGATCGCGATGATGTTCAGCGCGGGCATGGGCATCGGACTGATGTTCTACGGAGTGGGTGAGCCGCTCACCCACTACCTGAACCCGCCCCCGGCCTCCGGTGCGGCCGCCGGCACCGGTGACGCCGCCCGCGCCTCGCTCGACTATTCCTTCTTCCACTGGACCCTCACCCCTTGGGCGATCTACGGCATCGCCGGCCTCGCGCTCGCCTACGCGACCTTCCGCAAGGGCCGCGGCAACCGCCTCAGCTCCGCCTTCGTCCCCCTCATGGGCGAGGAGCGGGCCAACGGGTGGCCCGGCAAGGCCATCGACCTGCTCGCCGTCTTCGCCACCGTCTTCGGGACCGCCACCAGCCTCGGCCTCGGCGCCCTCCAGGTGGCCAAGGGGCTCAACATCACGACGGGGATCGAGGACTCGACCACGGTCGAGCTGATCATCATCGGATCCCTGTCCGCCGCCTTCGTGCTCTCCGCCTTCTCCGGCCTGCACAAGGGCGTCAAATGGCTGAGCACGATCAACATCGTGCTCGCCGCGGCCCTGATGCTCTTCGTCTTCGTGCTCGGACCGACCGTCTACATCCTCGACGTGATCCCGGCCAGCGTCGGCAGCTACCTGCACGAACTGCTCCCGATGGCCACCCGCACCGGCGCCTTCACCGACAGCGAGTGGCTCGGCGCCTGGACGATCTTCTACTGGGCGTGGTGGCTCTCCTGGGCACCCTTCGTCGGCACCTTCATCGCCCGCATCTCGCGCGGCCGCACCATCCGCGAGTTCCTCATCGGCGTCCTCCTGGTGCCCAGCGGGGCCACCGTCGTCTGGTTCTGCGTCATGGGCGGCACCGCGATCCGCCTCGACTCCACCGGCGTCGCCGACATGGCCGCCAAGGCCAAGGAGGGCACCGAGGCCTCGCTCTTCGCGATGCTCGACGCGCTCCCGCTCGGCACGCTCACCTCGTGGATCGCGATGCTCCTGGTGATGACGTACTTCGTCACCAGCGCCGACTCCGCCTCCCTCGTCATGGGCTCCCTCACCAGCCGCGGCTCCCTGAACCCGCCGACCTGGCTCGTGGTCACCTGGGGCGTGCTGATGGCCTCCGTGGCCGCCGTACTCCTCGTCGCGGGCGGCCTGAAGTCCCTCCAGACGGCCACGATCCTGGTGGCGCTGCCGTTCGTCGTGGTGATGCTGCTCCTGTGCTGGGCCCTGGTGAAGGAGCTGCGGGAGGATCCGGGCGCGGGCCCCGTCCGCCACCACGCCCTCCACGGACTGCGGGACGCGGTCAAGGCCATGGTCGGCGACGCCATCACCGAACGGGGCCCGGCCCGCCACCCCCGCCTGCGCCGCCTCGCGGAGTCCAGGAACCGCGACCGCGAGGACGGCTCCGGCGGCGCGGCCGGCGGAGGGTCCACCCCGGAAGCGTGATCACCGCGGGCCGGGGGCGGCTGGGTAGGGTGTCGGCGTGACCACCATCGATGACTTCGCCACCTACATCGCGAGCCTGCCCCGGGTGCTGGCCGGCGCGGCCGCGCTCTTCCGGGACGACCGGGGGCGCGTGCTCCTCGTCGAGCCCAACTACCGGGAGGGCTGGGCCCTGCCGGGCGGCACCATCGAGTCGGACACGGGGGAGTCCCCGCGCACGGCCGCCCGCCGGGAGAGCGCCGAGGAGATCGGCATCGACCTGCCGCTCGGCCGGCTGCTCGCCGTCGACTGGTCGACCGGCGAGGACCGGCCCCCGCTCGTCGCCTACCTCTACGACGGCGGCGTGCTCGGTGCCGAACAGCTCGCCTCCATCAAGCTCCAGGAGGAGGAGCTGATCTCGTGGAAGCTGGTGGAGCAGGCCGAGCTGACGGACCATCTGCTCGGATCCCTGGGCCGGCGCACCGTGGAGGCGTGCCGGGTCCTGGAGACCGGCGAGGGCACCGTGGAGCTGGAGAACGGCCGCCGGCCGCAGGCCTCGTAGTCCCTTCCGCTCGTTATTCCGTGCCTACACCGAGCAGGACAGAATTCAGCAGATGATCACGATGTACGCCTGGCCCAGTACCGCCGACGGGCCCGACGCCCTGCCCATGGTCCACTTCACCACCGACCAGCAGGAGGGCGGCGAGGTCACTCCCGACGGGGTTCCGGTCTGGATGTTCGACACCGCGATCCGTGACGGCGGATGGGCCCAGTTCACCGACTTCGAGGCCTGGTCCGTGCCGGCCGAGGGCTGGCAGGCCTTCTACCGCCGCGAGGACGACGTCCTCGCCGTCACCGGCCCCGGCTCCTGCGAGGGCTGGTACCAGGGCGGCCTCGGCGCCGACGCCGACTGGGTCGGGGCGGCCGCCGCCCGGCAGAGCGTGGTCCTGCTCGCGGCCCCCGTCCATCACCCGTCCCTGTACGGCTACGCGGTCGAGGCCGGCGCCGCCTTCGCGCTGCTGGTCCCTCTGGTGGTCATCTAGCCGTGGGTTCCCTCCCCGCCGACCCGACGGTGCTCCACCCGTTTCCCGACCAGCCGCGGGTGGTCCTGCTGAAGCCGCTGGTGACCTCGCCGCTGATCGAGGCGGGGGAGTACTCCTACTACGACGACCCGGACGACCCGACCGCGTTCGAGACCCGCAACGTGCTCTACCACTACGGGCCCGAGAAGCTGGTCATCGGGAAGTTCTGCGCGCTGGGCACCGGGGTGCGCTTCCTCATGAACGGCGCCAACCACCGCATGGACGGCCCGTCCACCTTCCCCTTCCCCATCATGGGCGGATCCTGGGCCGACCACTTCGACCTGCTCGCCGGCCTGCCCGGCCGGGGCGACACCGTCGTCGGCAACGACGTCTGGATCGGCTACGGCGCCGTGGTCATGCCCGGGGTGCGCATCGGACACGGCGCGATCGTCGCGGCCGGCGCCGTGGTCGTGGACGACGTCCCCGACTACGGGATCGTCGGCGGCAACCCCGCCACCCTCATCCGCACCCGCCACACCGACGGGGAGATCGCCCGCCTGCTCGCGCTCGCTTGGTGGAACTGGCCCGTGGAGCACCTCACCCGGCACATCCGTACCGTCATGTCCGGCACCGTCGCGGACCTCGAGGCGGTCGCACCGCCGGTCCGCTGAGCCCCGGCCGGCAACACCCTTTAGAGCTGCTCGGCCCCGGACTCGAAGGCCAGCAGGCGCACCTTGCGGTCGATGCCGCCGCCGTAGCCGGTCATGGAGCCGGACGCCCCGATCACACGGTGGCACGGCACGATGATGCCGACCGGGTTCTTCCCGTTGGCCAGCCCCACCGCCCGCGAGGCGTTCGGCTTGCCGAGCTCGGCGGCCAGCTCCCCGTAGGACCAGGTCTGCCCGTAGGGGATCCGTACGAGCTGCTCCCACACGCTGCGCTGGAAGTCGGTGCCCTCCAGCCGGACCGGCAGGTCGAAGGCGGTGAGCTCCCCGGCGAAGTACGCGGTCAGCTGCCGCACCACCTCCGGGAAGGGTTCCTCACCGGCAGTGACGCGCTCCCCGAAGGACTCCTCGGCCGGGCGGTGGCGCTGCCCGGTCATGTAGAGGCCGCAGAGGACCCCGTCGGCGGCGACGAGGGTGAGCGGCCCGTAGGGGCTGTCCACGACGGTGTGCTGCTTGGTGCTGCTGCTCATGACGGCTCGTACTCCTCGGAAGTCGGTGGGGTCAGGCGGGCAGGACGTTGATCGCGTGGTCCTCGGTGGCCCACAGGTACTGCACGGCGTACGCGCGCCAGGGCCGCCACTTCGCCGCGCGGGCGGTCAGCGCCGCGGGCGTGGAGGGCAGCCCGAGCCCCTGCGCGGCCCGCCGGATGCCCAGGTCGGCCGGGATGAAGGCGTCCGGGTCACCCAGGGCCCGCATCGCGATGATCTCGGTGGTCCACGGCCCGAAGCCGGGCAGCGCCCCCAGCCGCGCGCGGGCCGCCTCCCAGTCGCTGTCGATGCCGAGCGGGAGCGAGCCGTCGGCCAGGGCCGAGACGAGCGCGCTGAAGGTGGCCCGCCTGCTGCGCGGCATGGCCAGGGACTCGGGGTCCAGCCCGGCCAGGGCCTGCGGGGTCGGGAACAGGTGCGTCAGCCCGCCCTCGGGGTCGGGGTCGGTCACCGGCTCGCCGAGCGCGCGGACCAGCCGGGCCGCATGCGTACGGGCCGCCGCGGTGGACACCTGCTGCCCCAGGACCGCACGTACGGCGAACTCCTCCGCGTCCACGGTGCGCGGCACCCGGCGCCCGGGAGCCTTGGCCACGAGCGGGGCGAGCAGCGGGTCGGAGCTCAGCTGCTCGTCGACGGCCTCGGGGTCCGCGTCGAGGTCCAGCAGCCGCCTGCAGCGGCTGATGGCGATGGTCAGGTCGCGCAGGTCCGTGAGGGCGAGGCGGCAGCCGATGTGGTCGGGCTGCGGGGTGAGCGCGACGACGCCGGTGCCGTACGGGAGGCGGAGCGTGCGGCGGTAGGCGCCCGCCCGCCACTCCTCGACCCCGGGGACGGCGGTCGCGGCGAGGTGGCCGAAGAGGTTGTCGGGGGTGAGCGGGGCGCGGAAGGGGAGCCGCAGGCTGATGGTGCCGGGCACCTCGGCGGACCCGGCGCCCCGGACCGCCGCCCGGCCGGCCGCCTTGGCCCGGAGCTCGCTCGGGGCCAGGGCGAAGACCTCGCGAACGGTGTCGTTGAAGGTCCGGATCGAGGAGAAACCGGCGGCGAAGGCGATGTCGCCCATCGGGAGCCCGGAGGTCTCGATCAGCAGCCGGGCGGTCTGCGCGCGCTGGGCCCGGGCGAGGGCGAGGGGCCCGGCGCCGAGCTCGGCGCCCAGCTGGCGCTCCACCTGGCGGGCGGAGTACCCGAGCCGGGAGGCCAGCCCCGGGACGCCCTCCCGGTCGACCACCCCGTCCTGGATGAGGCGTACGGCGCGGGCGACCGCGTCCGCGCGGGCGTTCCACTCGGGGGAGCCGGGGGAGGTGTCGGGCCGGCACCGCTTGCAGGCCCGGTACCCGCTCTGCTGGCAGGCGGCGGCGCTGGGCAGGAAGGTCATGTTCTCGACCTTGGGCGGTACGGCGGGGCAGCTGGGGCGGCAGTAGATTCCGGTGGTCCTCACGGCGGTGAAGAACCAGCCGTCGAAGCGGGCGTCCTTCGACCGGACGGCCCGCACGCAACGCTCCGTGTCGGTGTGCATGGCTCCATCCTCCCGGCCGGTGCCCCGCCGGGCTGGCGGTTTTCCGACACCAAGCCTACGGCTGCACCCCCGGCCCCGGCCCCGGCCCCGGTCCGCGCAGCGGCAAAGGGGGCTGCGGGGACTTCGCCCCGCGCAGCGGCACAGGCGGCCCGCGTGGCGGCTCGGGAGCCCCGCGCAGCGGAGTGGGGGATCCCCCGGGATGCGGAAGGCCCCCGGCTGCCTGGTGGCGGCCGGGGGCCTCTCGTACGCGTACAGCCGTGGCTACGGGGCCTGGGTGGCCCGGGCCTCGCGGCGGTTGTGGCGGAACGTGTTCGCGCGACGGGTCGTCGCGAACAGCGGAATGGTCGCCGCCAGAGCGATCTGCAGCGCGCAGCCGGTCTGGAGCAGCAGCCCGCCGCCCGGCGCGTCGAACGCCCACGCGGCCAGCAGACCCATCGCCGCGACGATCCAGCTGAGCATCGCCACCGCGAGGACACCCCGCGGCTTGGGGTACTCGACCCGGCTCACCATCAGCCAGGCCACGCCGACGATCGCCAGCAGGGTCGGGATGAACGGCAGCTCCAGCAGCACGATCGAGACGACCGTCAGCGCGCCGAAGGGGCTCGGCATGCCCTGGAACATGCCGTCCTTCATCGCCACGCAGCTGAATCTCGCGAGGCGCAGCACGACCGCCAGCAGGACCACGATCGCCGCCAGCGCCGACATCTTCTGCACGGCGTCATCGGCGACCATGCCGTAGACGAGCACGAAGTACGCCGGAGCCAGGCCGAAGCTGATCAGGTCGGACAGGTTGTCCAGCTCCGCGCCCATCGGCGAGCTGCGCAGCTTGCGGGCCACGATGCCGTCGAAGAGGTCGAAGACCGCGGCGAGCAGCATCAGTATCACGGCCGTGGCCGCGCTGCTGCGGGCCATGCCCGACTCGCCGCTGCCGGTGAGGTGCGGGATGAGGATCCCGGTGGTGGTGAAGTACACCGCCATGAATCCGCACGTCGCGTTGCCGAGGGTCAGGGTGTCCGCTATCGACAGCCGCAGTGACAGCGGCATGTCGTCCTCGGCGGAGTCCTCCTCGGACGCCTCGGGTACCCATCCCGACGCCGGCGTCGACAGGTTCGCCGGGGTTTCAGGTTCAGTCACGGTCAATTCGGGTCACCCCCGCGGTGGTGGCCTGTCCGACCTCGACCGCGACCTCGACACCCTCGGGGAGGTAGATGTCGACGCGGGAGCCGAAGCGGATCAGACCGATGCGTTCGCCCTGCTCCACCTTGGTACCGGCCGGCAGGTACGGGACGATGCGACGGGCGACGGCGCCGGCGATCTGCACCATCTCGATGTCGCCGAGTTCGGTGTCGAAGTGCCAGACGACGCGCTCGTTGTTTTCGCTCTCCTTGTTGAACGCCGGAACGAATCCACCGGGGATGTGCTCCACGGACGTCACCGTGCCCGCGAGGGGCGCCCGGTTGACGTGGACGTTCAGGGGGCTCATGAAGATCGCGACGCGGGTCCGTCCGTCCTTCCACGGCATGATGCTCTGCACCACACCGTCGGCGGGGGAGATGACCCGGCCCTGCGTGATCTCACGCTCGGGGTCGCGGAAGAACCACAGCATGCCCGCCGCGAGCGCGGTGGTGGGCACGGCCACAGCCGCCCAGCGTCCGGACTTGCGGGCCCGGACGAGGCTGACGGCGGCGGTGGCGACGGTCGGCAGAAGCCACGGCGATGCTCCGCGCGCGAGGCGTCCACCGAGGAGGCCGACGCGAGGTGCAGAGGTTTGGCTGTGGGGCATGGATGACCTTCGTAGCGGGTGATGCCGCGCCGCAAACGGGGGGACGGGACGGCGGCTTTACTGGAATGCTATCGGTTGCACGCAACAACTGGGCAAGCCAGAAGCCGAGTCGATGGCCGTGAGCCAGTGACTGCTAGTGACTCTTTTGCGGAAAACCACTGGATGATTTACCGCAAAAGGGACTTTCAGCCCTGGAGCCGGTACTCCTCGAGCAGGCGTCGCCCGATGATCATTTTCTGGATCTCGGCGGTACCTTCACCGATGAGCAGCATGGGTGCCTCTCGGTAGAGACGCTCGATCTCGTACTCCTTCGAGAAGCCGTAGCCACCGTGGATGCGGAACGCGTCCTCCACCACCTCCTTGCAGTACTCGGAGGCGAGGTACTTCGCCATCCCTGCTTCGAGGTCGTTTCGTTCCCCGGAGTCCTTTTTGCGTGCTGCATTGACCATCATCGCATGGGCGGCTTCGACCTTGGTAGCCATCTCGGCCAGCTTGAACTGGATCGCCTGGTGCTCGGCGATGGCCTTGCCGAAAGTGTGACGTTGCTGGGCATACGAGACACCCAGCTCGAATGCACGCTGTGCGACGCCGCAGCCACGGGCCGCCACGTTGACGCGGCCGACCTCGACCCCGTCCATCATTTGGTAAAACCCTCGGCCGGTCTCCCCGCCCAGGACCCGATTGGCCGGAATGCGCAGTCCGTCCATGATGAGCTCGGTGGTGTCGACCCCCTTGTAGCCCATCTTGTCGATCTTGCCCGGGATGGTCAGGCCGGGACGCACCTCACCGAAGCCGGCCTCCTTCTCGATCAAGAAGGTCGTCATCGACTTGTGGGGGGCGGTGCCCTCCGGGTGTCCTTCGTCACTGCGGACCAGAACGGCCACCAGCGTGGACGTGCCGCCGTTCGTCAGCCACATCTTCTGGCCGTTCAGGACGTACTCGTCACCGTCCTTCACCGCCTTGGAGGTGATGGCCGACACATCGGAGCCGAGTCCCGGCTCGGACATCGAGAACGCGCCGCGCACCTCGCCCAGCGCCATCCGCGGAAGGAAGTACTCCTTCTGCTCCTGCGTGCCGTGCTGCTTGAGCATGTACGCCACGATGAAGTGGGTGTTGATGATGCCCGAGACGGACATCCAGCCGCGCGCGATCTCCTCCACGCACAGCGCGTAGGTGAGGAGCGACTCACCCAGGCCGCCGTACTCCTCCGGGATCATCAGGCCGAAGAGGCCGAGTTCCTTGAGGCCGTCGACGATCTGCTGCGGGTATTCGTCCCGGTGCTCCAGCTCGGTCGCGACCGGGATGATCTCCTTGTCGACGAACTCCCGGACGGTCTTGAGGATGTCCCTCTGGTCGTCCGTCAGGCCGGCGGTCTGGGCAAGTCGGCTCATGGTTCTACTTCCCCTGTTCCTTCAGCGTGGGGCGGCCGGGCTGCTCGCCGCCGCGCTCCTTGATGTACGTCTCGGTCGGGACCATCACCTTGCGCCGGAAGACGCAGACGAGGGTGCCGTCCTGCTTGTAGCCCTTGGTCTCCACGTAGACGATGCCGCGGTCGTTCTTCGACTTCGACGGGGTCTTGTCGAGGACCGTGGTCTCGCCGTAGATCGTGTCCCCGTGGAAGGTCGGCGCCACGTGCCGCAGCGACTCGATCTCCAGGTTGGCGATGGCCTTGCCGGAGACGTCCGGCACCGACATGCCCAGCAGCAGGGAGTAGATGTAGTTGCCCACGACCACGTTCTTGCCGAAGTCGGTCGTGTTCTCCGCGTAGTTGCTGTCCATGTGGAGCGGGTGGTGGTTCATGGTCAGCAGGCAGAAGAGGTGGTCGTCGTACTCGGTGACGGTCTTCCCGGGCCAGTGCTTGTAGACCGCGCCGATCTCGAACTCTTCGTAGGTGCGTCCGAACTGCATGGTGCTACGCCTCCGGGATTTCGAACTTGGTGGTGCGCTGCATGCCCGCGGCGCGGCCCTTGCCCGAGATGACCAGCGCCATCTTGCGGCTGGCCTCGTCGATCATCTCGTCGCCGAGCATCGCGGAGCCCTTCTTGCCGCCCGCCTCGGAGGTGCACCAGTCGTAGGCGTCGAGGATCAGCTCGGCGTGGTCGTAGTCCTCCTGCGAGGGGGAGAAGACCTCGTTGGCCGCGTCGACCTGGCCGGGGTGCAGCACCCACTTGCCGTCGAAGCCCAGGGCCGCCGCGCGACCGGCGACCTCGCGGTAGCCGTCGACGTTCTTGATCTGGAGGAAGGGGCCGTCGATCGCCTGGAGGTCGTGCATGCGGGCCGCCATCAGGATCCGCATCAGGATGTAGTGGTAGGCGTCCGCGCCGTAGCCGGGCGGCTGCATGCCCACGACCAGGGACTTCATGTTGATCGAGGCCATGAAGTCGGCCGGCCCGAAGATGATGGTCTCCAGCCGCGGCGAGGCGGCGGCGATCGCGTCGACGTTCACCAGGCCCTTGGCGTTCTCGATCTGCGCCTCGATGCCGATCTTGCCGACCTCGAAGCCCATCGTCTTCTCGATCTGCGTCAGCAGCAGGTCGAGCGCCACGACCTGCTGGGCGTCCTGGACCTTCGGCAGCATGATGCAGTCGAGGTTCTGGCCGGCGCCCTCGACGACCGTGATCACGTCGCGGTACGTCCAGTGCGTGGTCCAGTCGTTGACGCGCACCACGCGGGTCTTGCCGGTCCAGTCGCCCTGGTTCAGCGCCTCCACGATGGTGTGGCGGGCGCCCTCCTTGGCGAGCGGCGCGCAGGCGTCCTCCAGGTCCAGGAAGACCTGGTCGGCCGGCAGGCCCTGGGCCTTCTCCAGGAACCGGGGGTTTGAACCCGGCACCGCGAGGCAGGAGCGGCGCGGCCGCAGCCGGTTGACCGGGGAAGAGGGCGTGGTCATGCGGGGACCTCCGTGCTTGCGGTGATGTCTGTGAAAGCGGTGTCGTCGGCGTCGCCGAGCGGGTGGAGCTTGTTGGCCTTGCGGATCTCGTCGACGATACGGCCGATGATCTCCGTGATGCCGAAGTCCTTCGGGGTGAAGACCGCCGCCACCCCGGCCTCCTTGAGCGCCACGGCGTCGGCATTCGGAATGATGCCGCCGAGCACGACGGGGATGTCACCCGCCCCCGCCGCACGCAGCCGTTCCAGCACGTCCGGGACGAGCGCGCTGTGCGAGCCGGACAGGATGGACAGTCCCACGCAGTGCACGTCCTCGGCCAGGGCCGCCGAGGAGATCTCCTCGGGGGTCAGCCGGATGCCCTGGTAGACCACCTCGAAGCCGGCGTCGCGGGCCCGCACGGCGATCTGCTCGGCGCCGTTGGAGTGCCCGTCCAGGCCGGGCTTGCCGACCAGCAGGCGCAGCCGGCCGGAGCCCAGCTCGTCGGCGGTACGGGTGACCTTCGCGCGGACGAGGGCCATGGGGGTCCCCTCCTCGGCGGTCACGGCCACCGGCGCCGAAGAGACCCCGGTCGGAGCCCGGAACTCGCCGAACACCTCGCGCAGCGCGCCCGCCCACTCGCCGGTGGTGACACCGGCGCGGGCGCACTCCAGGGTGGCCTCCATCAGGTTCTCGTCCCCGGCGGCGGCCTCCTTCAGCCGGTCCAGGGACTGCATGACCGTGGGGAAGACGAACGGGTCGCCGCCGCCCTGCCGGTCCGAGGACTCCTGGCGCTCGGCCTTCCAGCGGCCGATGCGCTCGACGGTCTGCGCCTCCAGGGCCCCGTCCACCGTCATGATGGCGCCGTCCAGGTCGGAGGTGAGCGGGTTCTCCTCGGTCTGCTGGAAGCAGTTGACGCCGACGATCTTGTCCTGGCCGTCCTCGATCCGGGCCCGCCGCGCGGCGTGCGAGGAGACCAGCTCACCCTTGAGGTACCCGGACTCGACGGCCGCCATCGCGCCGCCCATCTCCTGGATCCGGTCGATCTCGGCCAGGCACTCGGCCACCAGGGACTCGACCTTGGCCTCGATCACGTGCGAGCCGGCGAAGATGTCCTCGTACTCCAGCAGGTCGCTCTCGTGGGCCAGGACCTGCTGGATGCGCAGCGACCACTGCTGGTCCCAGGGCCGGGGCAGGCCGAGCGCCTCGTTCCAGGCCGGCAGCTGCACGGCGCGGGCGCGGGCGTCCTTGGAGAGGGTCACCGCGAGCATCTCGAGCACGATGCGCTGGACGTTGTTCTCCGGCTGCGCCTCGGTCAGGCCCAGGGAGTTGACCTGGACCCCGTACCGGAAGCGGCGCTGCTTCTCGTTCTCGATGCCGTAGCGCTCGCGGGTGACCTTGTCCCAGATGCGGCCGAAGGCGCGCATCTTGCACATCTCCTCGATGAAGCGGACGCCCGCGTTCACGAAGAAGGAGATCCGGGCGACGACCTCGCCGAACCGCTCCGGCGGGACCTGGCCCGAGTCGCGCACCGAGTCCAGGACCGCGATGGCCGTGGACATCGCGTACGAGATCTCCTGGACGGGGGTGGCCCCGGCCTCCTGCAGGTGGTAGCTGCAGATGTTGATCGGGTTCCACTTCGGGATGTGGTTGACCGTGTACGCGATCATGTCCGTCGTCAGGCGGAGCGAGGGCCCGGGCGGGAAGACGTGCGTCCCGCGCGAGAGGTACTCCTTGACGATGTCGTTCTGGGTCGTGCCCTGGAGCTGGGCGATGTCCGCGCCCTGCTCCTCGGCGGCCACCTGGTAGAGCGCCAGCAGCCACATGGCGGTGGCGTTGATCGTCATCGAGGTGTTCATCTGTTCCAGGGGGATGTCCTGGAACAGCCGCCGCATGTCGCCCAGATGGGAGACCGGGACCCCGACCCGGCCGACCTCGCCGCGGGCGAGGATGTGGTCGGGGTCGTAGCCGGTCTGCGTCGGAAGGTCGAACGCGACCGACAGGCCGGTCTGGCCCTTGGCGAGGTTGCGGCGGTACAGCTCGTTGGACGCCTCGGCCGTGGAGTGGCCGGCGTACGTCCGCATGAGCCACGGACGGTCCTTCTGGCGCTCTGTCATCTCAGGCTGTCCCTTTGGCCTTTGAGGGGATTCTCAGATGTTGCGGAAGCGGTTGATCGCGTCGAGGTGCGTCGCCCGCATCTCGTGGTCCCGCACGCCCAGGCCCTCTTCGGGGGCCAGGCAGAGCACGCCGACCTTGCCCTGGTGGAGGTTGCGGTGGACGTCGTAGGCGGCCTGGCCGGTCTCCTCGAGGGAGTAGACCCGCGACAGGGTGGGGTGGATCTTGCCCTTCGAGATCAGGCGGTTGGCCTCCCAGGCCTCGCGGTAGTTCGCGAAGTGCGAGCCGATGATCTTCTTCAGGGACATCCACAGGTAGCGGTTGTCGTACTCGTGCATGTAGCCCGAGGTCGAGGCGCAGGTGGTGATGGTGCCGCCCTTGCGGGTGACGTAGACGCTCGCGCCGAAGGTCTCGCGGCCCGGGTGCTCGAAGACGATGTCGATGTCCTCGCCACCGGTGAGCTCGCGGATGCGCTTGCCGAAGCGCTTCCACTCCTTCGGGTCCTGGGTGTGCTCGTCCTTCCAGAACTTGTAGCCCTCGGCGTTGCGGTCGATGACCGCCGTCGCGCCCATCGCCCGGCAGATGTCGGCCTTCTCCGGGGAGGAGACCACGCAGATCGGGTTGGCGCCGCCGGCCAGCGCGAACTGGGTGGCGTACGAGCCGAGTCCGCCGCTGGCGCCCCAGATCAGGACGTTGTCGCCCTGCTTCATGCCGGCGCCGTTGCGGGAGACCAGCTGGCGGTAGGCGGTGGAGTTGACCAGGCCGGGGGAGGCGGCCTCCTCCCAGCTGAGGTGGTCGGGCTTGGGCATCAGCTGGTTCGACTTGACCAGCGCGATCTCCGCCAGGCCGCCGAAGTTGGTCTCGAAGCCCCAGATGCGCTGCTCGGGGTCGAGCATCGTGTCGTTGTGGCCGTCGGAGGACTCCAGCTCGACCGACAGGCAGTGCGCGACGACCTCGTCGCCCGGCTTCCAGGCGTTCACGCCGGGGCCGGTGCGCAGGACGACGCCCGCGAGGTCCGAACCGATGATGTGGTACGGCAGGTCGTGGCGCTTGGTGAGCTCCGAGAGGCGCCCGTAGCGCTCCAGGAAGCTGAAGGTGGACACCGGCTCGAAGATCGAGGTCCACACGGAGTTGTAGTTGACCGAGGAGGCCATGACGGCCACCAGGGCCTCGCCCGGGCCCAGCTCGGGGAGCGGGACCTCGTCGAGGTGCAGGGACTTGCGGGGGTCCTTCTCGCGGGTGGTGAGCCCGGCGAACATCTCCGCCTCGTCCTTGTGCACGGTGATCGCGCGGTACGAGTCGGGGAGCGGCAGGGCCGCGAAGTCGGCGGCCGTCGCGGCCTGCGACTGGATCGCGTCCAGGATGTCCTTCACGGTATTGCCTCCGGCCGGTGCGCTGATGAGGGTGCGCTGAGGGAAACGGGGTGCGTCGAGCTGCTGTGCGGCGAAGCGGTGGGGGTGGAGCGATGAGCGTGGAGCGATGCGTTGGGGCGCCGTCGATTCGGCTGGGGTGGAGCTGCGCGTTGCCTGTGGTGGGGCGGTGCGGGGGGCCTGGTGACGCAGGCATCCGGGGCGCGTTCCGTGCCGAGTGGGCTGGGCCGCGGGGACATCCGGACGAGATTCAACGTATGGCACCCCGTGTCACTCAGCAAGGCACCGCGTGCCAAAACTTTCTCTCATTTGCCGATTGACCTGCACCGATGAGCGATGATCGATCAGAGTTACCCGCGAGTAGGGGCAACTCGGACAAACGAAAGCGGCCGCCCCCGGTACGGGAGCGGCCGCTGTGACGAGTGTCGCGTGAGCGTGTCGCCTACTTGTTTCTGAGCGCCTCTTCGATGGTCCGCATGACCTCGTCCAGCGGGGCGTCCGTACGGGCCACCGCGACCAGTACCTCGCCCTGCGTACGCACCGAGGCGGGCGGCGCGGTGGTGGGCGCCGGCGGCGCCGCACTGAGCGTGCGCCCCGCGCCGATCCCCGAACCGAAGGTCTTGCGCACGATCGAGAAGGCGTGGTCGAGCTGCGCCTCCACGTCGCCCTGCCCGCCCGCCCGCAGCCAGCGCCGCAGCACGTGGTTGTGGGCCGTGACCACCGCCGAGGCGGCGACCTCCGCAAGCAGCGGGTCGTCGTTGCCGTCGTGGTGGTCGGTCTCGTCGAAATGGGCCAGCAGGTAGCGGGTGAACAGCCGCTCGTAGCGGGCGACCGAGGCGATCTCCCGCTCCCGCAGCGCCGGCACCTCGCGGGTGAGCCGGTAGCGCTCCACCGACACCGCCGGCGAGGCGGCGTACATCTTCATGACTTCCTTGATCCCGCGGCACACCGTGTCGAGCGGGTGCTCGTGCGCCGGGGCCACGTCGAGGACGGCCTCGGCGCGGGTCAGGGTGTCGTCGTGGTCCGGGAAGATCGCCTCTTCCTTGGACCGGAAGTGCCGGAAGAAGGTCCGGCGCGCCACTCCGGCCACCGAGGCGATCTCGTCGACCGTCGTGGCCTCGTACCCCTTGTTCGCGAAGAGCTCCATGGCGGCCGCCGCGAGCTCGCGGCGCATCTTGAGCCGCTGCGCGGCCGCCTTGGTACCGGCCGGGGTCTCCGGGGCGTCGGAGACCGCGGAGGCGCGGGGTGAGGTCTTGGCGGGCTGGGACATAGAGCGAAAGTACTTCATTCGCGCGGGAGAGCGCTCCCGAGGGGGGTGGGACGGGAATGGATGCGGGGGAGGGCCGGCACTGGGCACACAGTGCTCCTCGGGAGGGTTCGTCTGCCGTGAGGGTCCGGCAGACCCGAGCAGCCCTCCCCACGCATCCTGCTCATGGGGCTCCTGCGCCTGCCGCGAATTACCGGCGGGGGGCGTACTCACGGAATCCGCGGCCGGTCTTCCGGCCCAGGCAGCCCGCCGCGACCAGGTGCTCCAGCAGCGGGGACGGGGCCAGGCCCGGGTCGCGGAACTCCTTGTGCAGGACCTGCTCGATGGCCAGCGACACGTCCAGGCCGACCACGTCGAGGAGCTCGAAGGGCCCCATCGGGTAGCCGCCGCCCAGCTTCATCGCCGCGTCGATGTCGTCGATGCCCGCGTAGTGCTGCTCGACCATCTTGATCGCGTTGTTGAGGTACGGGAACAGCAGCGCGTTCACGATGAAGCCGGCCCGGTCCCCGCAGTCCACCGCGTGCTTGCGCACCTGCCCGCAGATCCCGCGGACCGTCGCGTGCACGTCGTCGGCGGTCAGGACGGTCCGGACCACCTCGACCAGCTTCATCGCCGGGGCCGGGTTGAAGAAGTGCATGCCGATCACGTCCTCGGGCCGCGAGGTCGCGCGGGCGATCGCGATCACCGGGAGCGAGGAGGTCGTGGTGGCGAGCACCGCACCGGGCTTGCAGGCCTTGTCCAGCGCCCGGAACAGCTCCTGCTTCACCTCCAGGTCCTCGGCGACGGCCTCCACGGCCAGGTCCACGTCGGCGAAGGCGTCCAGCGAGCCCGCCGCCGTGATCCGGCCCACGGTGGCGGCGGCGGCCTCGGCCGTCAGCCGGCCCCGGTCCACCGCGCGGGCCAGCGACTTGCCGATCGCCGCCTTCGCCGCGTCCGCCTTCTCCTGGCTGCGGGCCGCCAGCACCACGGGGAAGCCGGCCTGCGCGAAGACCTGCGCGATCCCGCTGGCCATCGTGCCCGAGCCGGCCACGCCGACCGAGTTCACCGGACGGCTCGCCCGGACCAGATCCCCGTCCGGCGGGGTCTGCAGGTCACGGACGACGACCTGGCTGCCCGGAGCCTCGTACGTGTAGAACCCGCGCCCGGACTTCTGCCCGGTCAGGCCCGCCTCGGCGAGGTGGCCGAGGATCGGGGCCGGGGCGTGCAGCCGGTCGCCCGAGGAGGTGTACATGGCCTCCAGGACGGTGCGGGCGGTGTCCACGCCGATCAGGTCGAGCAGCGCGAGCGGGCCCATCGGCAGGCCGCAGCCCAGCTTCATCGCCGCGTCGATGTCCTCGCGGGAGGCGTACTTCGCCTCGTACATGGCGGCGGCCTGGTTGAGGTAGCCGAACAGCAGGCCGTCGGCGACGAAGCCCGGGCGGTCGCCGACCGCGACGGGCTCCTTGCCGAGCTCGCGGGCCAGTGTGGTGACGGCCTCGACGGCCGGCGGGGCCGTCAGCACGCTGGAGACGACCTCGACCAGCTTCATCGCCGTGACCGGGTTGAAGAAGTGCAGGCCGACCACGCGCTCCGGGCGCTGGGACTCGGCGGCCATCCGCGTCACCGACAGGGCGTTGGTGCCGGTGGCCAGGATCGCGGTGGGCCGGACGATCGCGTCGAGCTCGCGGAAGATCCGCTGCTTGAGCTCGTAGGACTCGGGGACCACCTCGATGACGAGATCGGCATCGGCGGCGGCGTCCAGCTCGGAGAAGGTGCGGAAGCGGGCGAGCACCGCCTCGCGCTCCTGCTCGGTGAGCTGCTCCCGGACCACGGAGCGGGCGGTGGCCGCCGCGAGGGCCGCGGTGGCCCGGCGGGCGGCGGCCTCGCTGACGTCGATGCCGATGACCTCGCGGCCGGCCCGGGCGAGGACCTCGGCGATGCCGGAGCCCATCGTGCCGAGACCGACGACGGCGATGGTCTGCAGCGCCGGACGGACGGGCTGGGAGGAAGAGGAAGGCGAAGAGGACTGACTGGACGTGGACGGAAGGTCCATCGCGGGACTCCAGTGGAAGAGGGTGACGACTGAGGGGAGCGCGCGGAGCACGGCGCGCGCGGAGGCCGTACGGGGATCCGTACGGGAATCCGTGCGGAGGAGCACGCGCAGGGAGCACGCGGAAAACCGTGCGGAAAGCGTGCGGAGAAGCCCGGGGCTCCCGGATGACCGGGGATCGCGGCGGAACCGGGGAACCCGGGGAACCCGGCAGCAAGGAGCCGGTGGGGCGCAAGCGGCGGAGCCCTGTCCCGGGGTCACGCCGTGAGGTGGTGCGGAAGTCGTGCAGAACCGACTGGCACGAGGTGGCTGCGTCACCAGGCCGCCCTCGTACGTGTTGTAGGGACAGTAACCCGTCCCCAACTGGTCCGCCAGAGCGCGCAGATGTGACCTGTACCGCCCAAATGTACCGATCATCGATCATCGATCAACCGGCTGCTCTAGGGTGGCCGCGTGAACGACGTGTTGGAACGTCTGCGGGCCGAAGCCGGGCTGGCCCCGGAGGGCGAGGCGCAGTACGAGGCCCTGCTCGCGCAGGACGCGGACGGCCTGGCGGCCTCCCTGACCTCCGCAGGGCTGCCCCTGTGGGCCCGCGAGACGGCCGCGTACCGGCTGGGACTGGCCGGAGACCGGCGCGCCTTCGAGTCCCTGGTCCTGCTGCTCAACCACCGGGACCCGCCGCGCTGCGAGGCGGCCGCGCAGGCGCTGGCCGTCCTCGGGGACCCGCGCACCGCCCGCGCGGCGGCGGCGCTGGCCACGAACGAACTGCGCACGGCCTACGCCCTGCACCCGGTCCGGCTGCTGGCGGCGCTGCGCGCCCCGGAGTCCGCCCCGGCACTGATCAGCACGCTGTCGCGGCTGCTCGCGCCGCACGACCCGTACTGGCGGGTGGCGCTGGCCTGCGTGGAGGGGCTGGGCGCGCTGGCGGACCAGCGCGCCCGTGAGGTCCTGACCCGGGCCCAGTCGCACCCCCGGCTGGCGGTGGCGGCGACCGCGGCCCTGCGGGGGCTGGGCGCGGCCTAGCCAGGGGGCGCCCTGTCGATCAGATCAGACCCGGTTCCCTGATCCGGCCTGATCGACAGGACGCCACCCAGCGAGAGCCTCAGCCGGCGAATCCGGTCTTGAACCCGGTTCCGAAGCCGGCCCGGGAGCCGGTCCGGAAACCGGGCTCGGACTCGGACTCGTCGGCGGGAGCGGTCCCGGTCCGCTCCGGCAGGACCGCGAAGGCCTCGATCTCCATCAGCAGTTCGGGCCGGAACAGCGCCGCCACCTGGACCGCGGAGGAGGCCGGGAGGCGGTCCGGGGCGATCACCTCGTCACGGGCCTCCCGTACCGCCGGGAGGTGGGCGACGTCCGTGACGAAGTACGTCAGCTTCACCACGTCCTCGAAGGTGGCCCCGGCCGCCGCCAGGCACCGCCGCAGGTTCTCGAACACCTGCCGGGCCTGGGCGCCGGCGTCGTCCTCACCGACCAGCTCGCCCTTCTCGTCGAAGGCGCACTGTCCGGACACGGCGACGAACCGGCCCGTGCCCCAGACGACATGGTTGTAGCCGGTGCCGGGGGCCACGCCCTCGGGCGCGGCGATGCGGGTGAGGTGGTTGTCCTGTGAAGTGGTCATGGCCAGGATCTTGCCCGGTCCCGTGTCAGCCCCGGAAGCCGAGCAGACCGTGGAGCGCCGCACCGCCCGCGGAGGGCGGGACCGCACGGGTCGCCGGGATCGGGGTGGGGGCGGGCTGTGCGGGGCAGACGGCGTCCGCGGCCCTGCCCGTCAGCAGGTACGAAGCCAGCTTCTCGTCGAGGCACTTGTTGCCGCTGAGGGCGATGCCGTGGTTGCCGCCGCCCTCCTCGACCACCAGCGCCGAGCCCGCGAGCTTGCGCCGCATGCTCACCGCGCCCTCGTACGGGGTCGCCGCGTCCTCGGTCGCCTGGAAGAGGAGCGCCTGCGGGAGCGCGGCGTTGGTGACGTCCGGGGCCCGGAGCGGCTCGGTCGGCCAGAACGCGCACGGGGCGTTGTACCAGGCGTTGTTCCAGGTCATGAAGGGCGCCTTGGCGTGAGTGCGCCACATGTCGGCCCGCCACTGGTTCCAGTCCTTCGGCCACGCGGAGTCCCGGCACTGCACGGCGGTGTAGACGCTGTAGCTGTTGCCCGCCGAGGGCTCCACCGCGCCGAACTTCTCGTACGCGGAGACCAGCGGCTTCGGGTCGCCGTCCACCGCGTACGCGGCGAAGGCCGTCGCGAGGTGGGGCCAGTAGCCGTTGAAGTAGCCGCCCGGCATGAAGGTGTCCTCCAGCTCCGCCGGGCCCACCTTGGCGCCCGCCGGTGCGGTGCGCAGGGCGGTCCGCATCTCGTACCAGCGGGACTCGACCCGGGCCGGGTCGGTGCCGAGGTGGTACGTGGAGTCGTACCGGGCCACCCAGGCCAGGAAGGCCTTGTGGCGGGAGTCGAAGGCCTGGTCCTGGGCGAGGTTGTCCTCGTACCAGACCCCGGACGGGTCGACGACGGAGTCCAGGACCAGGCGGTGCACCCGGTCGGGGTGGAGCTTGGCGTACACCGCACCCAGGTAGGTGCCGTAGGAGTAGCCGAAGTAGCTCAGCTTGTCGGCGCGCAGGGCGGTGCGCAGTACTTCGAGGTCACGGGCCGCCGACACCGTGCCGATGTGGGGGAGGACATCGGCGTGCTTGGTCTGGCAGGACTCGGCGAAGGACTTCACCCGCTCCAGATTGGCCCGCTCGGTCTCCTCGTCCAGCGGTACGGAGTCGGGCCGTACGGGCGTGAAGTGGCCCGCGCCGCAGTCCAGGGCGGGCTCGCTCTTGCCGACGCCGCGGGGGTCGAAGCCGATCACGTCGTACTGGCCCGCGACCTCCTTGGGCAGCGCGGAGGCGATGAACCCGGCCAGGGTGCGTCCGCTGCCGCCGGGCCCGCCGGGGTTGACCAGCAGCGGGCCCTGGGAGCGGGCGGCCGTGTGGGGGACCCGGGTCAGGGCGAGGGAGATCTGCCGGCCGGCCGGGTTCTCGTGGTCGAGGGGGACCTTGAGGGAGGCGCACTGGAGCGTCGGGTAGCGGGAGGTCGCGCAGTTGGACCACTTCAGGGCTTCGGCGGCCGGGGCGGCCGCTGCCGGGGCCGCGGCCGTGACCGGGCCCGCCAGGGCGGCGGTGAGGGTCGACACGGCCAGCAGCACGGCAGCGCGCCTCAGAGCGGGACCGGACTTGTTCTTCATCGGGTGCAGCATCGGGTGCAGCATGGGGCCTCCCAGCCGAGGGTTCTGGGCGGAATCGTCCCGGAACCTGCGCCCGGAAGGGGGGATTGGGGCCCCGATTGGCCCGATGTGATGACCCTTCAGTCGGTCGTACGGTCGTACGGGTGCTCAGAGCAGGCTGAGCTGGGTCGCCCCGGGCGCGGGCGCCGGCCTGCCCGGCCGCTCCGGTACGGCGATCCGCCGGTCGGGTCCGCGGTCTCCGTGACCTCCGGGGCCGATGCCGAATTCGGCGGCGAGCTCGTGGACTTGGCGGGTGATCATCCGCTGGTACCAGGTGGGCGCGTACGAGCCGCCCGCGTACATCCGCTCGTACCGCCCGACCAGGTGGGGGTGGTGCTCGCCCAGCCAGGCCGTGAACCACTCCCGCGCCCCTGGGCGCAGATGGAGTACCAGGGGTGTCACGGAGCTCGCGCCCGACTCGGCGACGGCGCGGACGGTGGCCCGCAACTGCTCCGGGGAGTCCCCGAGGAAGGGGATCACCGGGGCCATCAGCACCCCGCACTCGATGCCGGCGCCGGTGAGGGTGCGGACGGCCTGCAGCCGGGCGGCGGGGGACGGGGTGCCCGGCTCGACCGTGCGCCACAGGGCGGTGTCGGTGAAGCCGACGGAGACGGAGATCCCGACCTCGGCGACGGCCGCGGCCTCCCGGATGAGGGGGAGGTCCCGGAGGATCAGCGTGCCCTTGGTGAGGATGGAGAAGGGGTTGGCCCGATCCCGCAAGGCCTCGATGATCCCGGGCATCAGCCGGTACCGGCCCTCGGCACGCTGATAACAGTCGACGTTGGTGCCCATCGCGATGTGCGCGCCGGTCCAGCGGGGCGAGGCGAGCTCGCGGCGCACGAGCTCGGGGGCGTTGGTCTTGACGACGATCTGCGAGTCGAAGCCGATGCCGGTGTCGAGGTCGAGATAGCCGTGCGTCTTGCGTGCGAAGCAGTACACGCAGGCGTGACTGCAGCCCCGGTAGGGGTTCACGGTCCACTCGAACGGCATGCGGGAGGCGCCGGGGACCCGGTTGACGATCGAGCGGGCCCGGACCTCGTGGAAGGTGATCCCGCGGAATTCGGGGGTGTCGACGGTGCGGGTGACGACGGAGTCGGCGCCGAAGAGCGCGGCCGGGCCCGTGGCGCCCTCGGTCAGGTTGTCCCAGCGCATGGTGCGCCTCCCTCGGTAGCTCGGCTCCGAGAATAGAACAAACGTTCCCATGATCGTGCGAGGTGAAGAAATCGCTGGTCAGGGCGTGGGGCTGCTGAGAGCCTGTGCCCCATGGCGAGATACAGACTCACGGTGTGCCTTCCCGGCGACGCCCGGGAGCGGCTGGAGGAGGCGATCGGCGAGGCGATGGCGCCCTTCTCCTACGAGAGGGACGGTGACCTCTCGCACGAACTGCTGATCTGGGATCACTGGCGGATCTCCGGAGGTGCGGACGGCCTGGGTCACCGGATCCGTCCGGGCCACGAGGCGGACCCCCGGATCGTCCACGACCAGCCGCTCTGGGACGGCACCACCCAGCCGAGCCTGCCCGGGTGGTGCGCCGGCGGTCCGCTCGGACTGCTGGAGCGCATGCCCTGGGACCGGGCCGCCGCGGTCGCCCGCCTCGTCTGGGACGGCTGGCGGGAAGTGGCTCGGGCGAACCCGCCTTCCCGCCCCTGGGACGACTTCCACCCAGGGCCGCGGCCGGGGATGGACGAGGGTGCGTACGGCAGGCTGCGCAGTTCGGCCCACGCCGAGTACCTCGCGCAGACCCCCGTCGCCGCGTATCGGGAGTGGGCCGCCGGGCTGCGGCTCGACCCGGCGGACGAGGCGTTCCGCCCGGTCCTCGTCGACGGGCACAGGGACCCGCTCGGAGCGATCGGTCGCTGGACCCGGGAGGAGTTCGCCCGGCGCGGCGCTCGCGAGGTCGTGGGGCCCTGCAACCTGCTGACCCTAGACGGCTGGTGGTACGAGGACGGAGATCTGCCCGTGCACGGCGCTTGCGACGACCCCGCCGTCTGCCCGCATCCCCCGCCGTCGGCGCTCGGCGCGGGGGGCGGGCCGGCCTACCTCGCCGGGCTGCCGGCCGACACCCTGCTGGTCTCCGTCCGCTGCCACGTCTGACCCGGATTTGGGCGCCCGCCCCGGAGGTGGTTGGCTTCGCGGTGACGAGCGAACACAACTGCTGGAGGAACGCCATGGCGCAGGTCGAGGCCACCACGGAACGCATCATCGGGGCGGACGCGGAGACCGTGTTCGACGCGCTGGCCGACTACACCGGGACCCGGGGCAAGGTGCTGCCCGAGCACTTCAGCGAGTACGAGGTGCGCGAGGGCGGCGACGGCGAGGGCACCCTCGTCCACTGGAAGCTCCAGGCCACGAGCAAGCGGGTCCGCGACTGCCTGCTGGAGGTCACCGAGCCCACCGACGGTCAGCTCGTGGAGAAGGACCGCAACTCCACCATGGTCACCACCTGGACCGTCACCCCGGCGGGCGAGGGCAAGTCCAAGGCCGTCGTCACCACCGTGTGGAACGGCGCCGGCGGCATCGGCGGCTTCTTCGAGCGCACCTTCGCGCCCAAGGGCCTGGCCCGCATCTACGACACCCTCCTCGCCAACCTGGCCGCCGAAGTCGAGCGCTGAGCAAGGCCGTTGCCGGTGAGGTCGGAGACCGGGCCTCACCGGATCGGGTGAAATGAGCCCGCCCGCGACCCGGCGCGGCCCGGGCGTGGCGGGTCGCGGGCGGGCGGGGGTCGGAGAGCTAGGGTGGGGCCCTGAGCGCTACCGACCGCCCGGGGGCCCGATGAAGATCCTCATCTCCGCCGACATGGAAGGCGCCACCGGCGTCACCTGGCCCGCCGACGTGCTGCCGGGGACCCCGCAGTGGGAACGCTGCCGGACCATGTTCACCTCCGACGTGAACGCCGCCGTCCTCGGGTTCTACGACGCCGGCGCCGGCCAGGTCCTCGTCAACGAGGCCCACTGGACCATGCGCAACCTGCTGCTGGAGCGGCTCGACGCGCGCGTCGAGATGCTGACCGGCCGCCACAAGTCCCTCTCCATGGTCGAGGGCGTCCAGCACGGAGACGTCGACGGCATCGCCTTCGTCGGCTACCACACGGGGGCCGGTGCCGAGGGGGTGCTCGCCCACACCTACCTCGCCAACTCCATCACCGGGGTCTGGATCAACGGGACCCGTGCCAGCGAGGGCCTGCTCAACGCGCACGTGGTCGCCGAGTACGGAGTCCCGGTCGTCCTGGTCACCGGAGACGACCTGACCTGCGCCGACGCCGCCGGCTATGCCCCGGACGCGGTGACCGTCGCGGTCAAGGACCACGTCTCGCGCTACGCCGCCGTCTGCCGCACCCCGGCCCGTACGGCCGCCGACATCAGGGCCGCCGCCAAGGAGGCCGCGGCCCTCGCCGTCCGGTACGAACCGGTGCGGGGCGGGCCGTTCGCGGTGGAGGTCGAGTTCGACGCCGAGCACCTGGCGATGGCCGCCACGGTGGTGCCCGGAGTCGAGCGATCGGGTGAGCGTAGGGTCGGGTACACGAGCGAAACGATGTACGAGGGGATCCGGACCTTCAAGGCGGTCACCACGATCGTCTCGGCAGCGGTGGAGGAGCAATATGGCTGACATGTCCGGTCCGGGTGGACCCGGGAGCGGCCCGGCCGCCCCTGCCGCCCCCGGCACCCCCGGCGCCCCCGTCGATCAGACGGCGCTCGACGAGGCCGTGGAGTTCACCTCCGGCCTGATCCGCATCGACACCACCAACCGCGGCGGCGGCGACTGCCGGGAGCGCCCGGCCGCCGAGTACGTCGCCGAGCGGCTGGCGGACATCGGGCTCGAGCCCGTGCTGCTGGAGCGCACCCCGGGCCGCACCAACGTGGTGGCCCGGATCGCGGGCACCGACCCCACCGCCCCCGCCCTCCTGGTCCACGGCCACCTCGACGTGGTCCCGGCCGAGGCGGCCGACTGGAGCGTGGATCCGTTCTCGGGCGAGGTCCGGGACGGGGTGGTGTGGGGCCGCGGCGCCGTCGACATGAAGAACATGGACGCGATGGTGCTGGCCGTCGCACGGGCCTGGGCGCGGGCCGGAGCGAAGCCGCGGCGGGACATCGTGATCGCCTACACCGCCGACGAGGAGGACAGCGCGATCGACGGCTCGGGCTTCCTCGCCGACCACCACCCCGAGCTCTTCGAAGGCTGTACCGAGGGCATCAGCGAATCCGGCGCCTTCACCGTGCACGCCGCCCCCGGACAGGCCCTCTATCCGATCGCCGCCGGCGAACGCGGCACCGCCTGGCTGAAGCTCACCGCGACCGGCACCGCCGGGCACGGCTCCAAGCCCAACCGGGCCAACGCCGTCAGCCGGCTCGCCGCCGCCGTCGCCCGCATCGGCGAACACGACTGGCCGGTCCGCCTCACCGACACCGTCACCGCCTGCATCACCGAACTCGCCGCCCTGCAGGGGATGTCGGTGGATCCCCGGGATCCGGGATTCCAGCTCGACCAGATCCTCAACAAGCTCGGACCGGCCGGCGCCCTCGTCGAGGCGACCGTCCGCAACAGCGCCAACCCGACCATGCTCAGCGCCGGTTACAAGCTCAACGTCATCCCGGGCACCGCCACCGCCTACGTGGACGGCCGGACGCTGCCCGGCGGCGAGGCCGAGTTCGCCGCCACCCTCGACGAGCTCACCGGCCCCGACGTGCGCTGGGAGTTCCACCACCGGGAGGTGGCCCTCGAAGCCCCCGTGGACGGGCGGACGTACGGGATCCTGCGCGAGTCCGTCGAGGCCTTCGACCCCGAGGGCCACGTGGTGCCCTTCTGCATGGCGGGCGGCACGGACGCCAAGCAGTTCTCCCGGCTCGGCATCACCGGCTATGGCTTCTCCCCGCTCAAGCTGCCGCCCGGCTTCGACTACTGGTCCCTCTTCCACGGTGTGGACGAACGGGTGCCCGTCGACGCCCTGCACTTCGGGGTCCGCGTCCTCGACCGCGCCCTGCGCGCACTGTGAAGACCCCGCGCGGCGACGGCACCGCCCCCTACGGCAGCTGGCCCTCGCCCATCGGCGCCGCGCTCGCCGCCTCCCTCGACGGGAGGCCGGAGTACGTCGGCGCGATCGGCGCCGAGGTGTGGTGGACGGTGCCCCGGCCGGCCGAGGGCGGCCGCCGCGCCCTGATCCGCCGGCCCGCGGACGGGGGCCCCGCGCTCTGCGCGCTGCCCGCGCCGTGGAACGTGCGCAGCCGGGTCACCGAATACGGCGGCCTGCCCTGGGCGGGCGCCGAACGGCCCGAGGGCGGACCGCTGGTGGTCTTCGTCCACTTCGCCGACCAGCGGCTGTACGCGTACGAGCCCGACGCGCCCGGCAGCCCCGCGCCGCGGGCCCTGACCCCCGTCTCGGCGGTCGGCGGCGGGCTGCGCTGGGCCGAACCGGTGCTGCGGGACGGTGAAGTCTGGTGCGTGCTGGAGGAGTTCACCGGAGCCGGCCCGGCCGATGTGCGCCGCGTGCTGGCCGCCGTGCCGCTGGACGGGTCGGCCGCGGAAGACCGTTCCCTGGTGCGGGAGTTGACCGACGACCGGTACCGGTTCAGCACCGGGCCCCGACTCTCCCCGGACGGGCGGCAAGCGGCCTGGCTGGTGTGGGACCACCCCCGGATGCCGTGGGACGGCACCGAGCTCCGGCTCGCCGAGGTCACCGCGGACGGCCGGCTCGAGGAGCCCCGTACCGTGCTCGGCGGACCCGAGGAGGCCGTCGCGCAGGTCGAGTGGACCACCGGCGGAAGCCTCCTCGCGGTGAGCGACCGGGGCGGCTGGTGGAACCCGTACCGGGTGGACCGGGGGCCCGGCGGCGAAGCGGTGGCCGTCAACCTGTGCCCCCGCGAAGAGGAGTTCGGCGGGCCGTTGTGGAAGCCCGGCCTGCGCTGGATCGCCGCGCTCCCCGACGGACTGGTCGCCGTCCTGCACGGCCGTGGCTCCTCGGTGCTCGGCGTGCTCGACCCGGAGAGCGGGGACCTGGTGGACGCGGCCGGGCCGTGGACGGCCTGGCAGCCCACGCTCGCCGTCAGCGGCAGCCGGGTCTACGGGGTCGCGGCCAGCCCGCGCAGCGCGTACGAGGTGGTGGAGCTGGACACCGCCACCGGCCACGCCCGGGCGGTGGGAGGCCGCGGCTCCCCCGAGGCGGACGGGGCCGCCGGCGCCCCCGGGCCGGGGCCGGCCGACCGGGCGGATCCCGCGTACTACCCGGAGCCGCAGAGCAGGACCTTCTTCGGCCGGGGCGGCCGGGAGATCCACGCCCACGTCTACCCGCCGCACCACCCCCTGCTGCGCGCCCGGCCCGATGAGCTGCCCCCTTACGTGGTGTGGGCGCACGGCGGCCCCACCGACCACGTGCCGCCCGTACTCGACCTGCACATCGCCTACTTCACCTCCCGCGGCATCGGCGTCGTCGAGGTCAACTACGGAGGCTCCACGGGCTACGGGCGCGCCTACCGGGAACGGCTGCGCGAACAGTGGGGCGTCGTCGACGTGGAGGACTGCGCCGCGGTGGCGCGGGCCCTGGCCGCCGAGGGCACCGCCGACCCGGACCGGCTCGCGATCCGGGGCGGCAGCGCGGGCGGCTGGACGGCCGCGGCCTCGCTGGCGTCCACCGACCTGTACGCGTGCGCGGCGATCATCTACCCGGTACTGGACCTGGCCGGCTTCGCCGCGGAGACCCACGACCTGGAGTCCCGCTACGTCGACGGCCTCGCCGGGCCCCCGCAGACCCTGGCGCTGCTCAGTCGCGAGCGCTCCCCGGTGGCCCGCGCCGACCGGATCACGGCGCCGTTCGTCCTGCTCCAGGGCCTGGACGACCCGGTGTGTCCGCCCGCGCAGGCGGAGCGACTGCTGGCCGCGATGCGCGGGCGGTCGGTACCGCACGCGTACGTCGCCTTCGAGGGCGAGGGGCACGGCTTCCGGCGCGCGGACACGATGGTCCGGGCGCTGGAGGCGGAGCTGTCGCTGTACGCGCAGGTGTTCGGGTTCGAGCGGGCGGACATCCCCCGTTTGGTCCTGTCCGACTGAGCTCCCGGGGCGCCGCGGCCGGACGATGGGACCATGAGCTCCCACACGTCCAAGAGCCGCGGCAAGGGTCGCGGGCAGATCACCCCGGGCCGCGCGGGCGTCGCCGCCCTCGCGGTGCTCACCCTGGTGTTCATCTTCGAGAACACCCGCCCCACCAAGATCCGGCTGCTGATCCCGCAGGTGACGATGCCGCTGTACGTCGCCCTGCTGATCGCGGCGGTGCTCGGCGGACTCTGCGGGGCCTACTTCGCCCGGCGCCGCAAGTAGCGGGAGCCGGGCCGGGCCCGCCCGGTCAGCCCGAGTGGACCCAGACCCGGAGCGGGCCGACGGCCGTGAAGCCGTGGCGCAGCGCCGTGCCGAGGTCGTCCCCCGACTCGTAGCCGACGAGCGCCAGGCCGGGCCAGAGGGCGGCGGTGAGGGTCAGCGCGCCGGTCCAGGCCTCGTCGTCCGGGGTCCCGTCGGCGCTGAACACGTTGGAGATGCCGACCACCTCGCCGGTGCGGTTGGCGGCGGCCCCGGCGAGGATCCGGCCCTCGGCGTCCCGACCCGCGAGGAAGGCGATGTCCCCGAAGTCCCCGCCCTCTGCGGCCTCCCCGCCCTCTGCGGCCTTCCCGGTCTCTTCGCCCTCCGCGGCCTCCTCGCCGGTCCCCGTGAGCAGCCCCGGGTGGAACAGACCGGTGCTCTCCTCGCCGTCCCAGGCCGTCTCCCACGCCTCCAGCTCCGCGGGGCCGGAGATCCGGCTCCACGCCAGCGCCGGGGCGGCGCCGGGAGCGCCCGCCGGGCGGTGGATCCACTCGGCGCCGAAGAGGACCTCGAAGCCGGCCGGGGCCAGGTCGAGCGCGGCGAAGCTGTCCTTGACCGAGGCGCGCGGTGCGGCGGTGTCGATCCCGGCGAGCAGGGCGGCCGTGTCGGTGTCCCGGGTGAGGGTAACGGCGTCCGGGTAGTAGAGCGGAGTCGGGCGCGGACTGCTCCAGGCCTGGGCGGTGAAGTCACCGTCGCGGCAGACCGCGGCGCACCACGCGGCGTTGTTGTACGCGGCCGCGAGGAGGAGTTCTTCGGTGTTCGGGGTGATGATCACATCGGGATCCTGCCACAGCCCCTAGCCTGGGGCGATGCCATATTTTCCGTACACCGCGGAGGGAGGCCGGATCGGGCTGCGGCCCTACCGGCCCACCGACGAGGCCGAGTTCACCGCCCGGGTGCGCGAGAGCCGGGCGCTCCACCACCCGTGGCTGTCGCCGCCCGCGACCGCGGAGGCCTACGAGGCGTACGCCGCCCCGCTGATCGCCGGCGCCACCGGGGGCCCGGCCGGGGCCGCCGCCGCGGGCAGGGCCGGATTCCTCGTGTGTGAGCGGCAGTCGGGCGCGATCGCCGGCTTCGTGAACGTGAACAACATCGTCCTCGGCGCCTTCCGGTGCGGCGCGCTCGGCTACGGGGCCTTCGCGCACGCGGCGGGCCGCGGCCTCATGCGGGAGGCGCTGGCCCTGGCCGCCGGCCACGCCTTCGCGGCGGACGGGCTCGCACTGCACCGGCTGGAGGCCAATATCCAGCCGGGAAACACCGCCTCGATCGCCCTCGTCCGGGGGCTCGGCTTCCGGCTGGAGGGGCTGTCTCCGGACTTCCTCCAGGTCGACGGGGCCTGGCGGGACCACGAACGCTGGGCGCTCACGTCCGAAATGCCATGTCCCGGAGCCCCGCATCGCACAGGATGAGTGCATGCGAACCCTCGTGCTCCTCGACGCACCGTCCAACCTCGGGCTCCGCCCCCCGGCCCCGGGCGCCGTTCCCGGTGTGTACAAACTGGCCGGGGCCCTGCGCGAACAGGGCCTGCTGGCCCGCCTCGGCGCGCGCGAGGGAGGGGTGGTCGTCCCGCCCCGCTACGACCGGGGCGACTGGAAGGAGGGCGACGGGGTGTTCCACGCCGGGGCCCTCGCCGCCTACACGGTCGCGCTCGCCGACCGGATCGAGGACCACCTGCGCTCCGGGGAGTTCCCCGTGGTCCTCGGCGGCGACTGCTCCATCCAGCTCGGTGCCTCCCTGGCCATGCGGCGCCTCGGGCGGTACGGCATCGCCGCGATCGACGGCTCCGCCGACTTCCGCCACCCCGGCAACGAGGCCGTCAACGGGCCCGTCGGAGCGGCCGGCGGCGAGGAGCTGGCACTCGCCACCGGGCGCGGCCAGGCGGACCTCGCGGACCTGGAGGGCCTGCGGCCCTACGTGCGCGACGAGGACGTACGGCTCTTCGGACTGCGCGACGGGGACCCGGACCTCCCGGAACTGCGCGCCGCCGGGATCTTCGCCGCCACGGTCGGGGCGATCCGCGACCGCGGCGCCGGGCCGGTGGCCCGTACCGCCCTGACGGGGCTGCAGCCTCCGGCCACGGCCGGGTTCTGGGTCCACCTGGACGCGGACGTACTGGACCCGTCCGTGATGCCGGCCGTCGACAGCCCGGACCCCGGCGGCCTGATCCCCGACGAACTCGCCGAACTGCTCGGCGTGTTGATCAGCTCCCCGCGCTGCGTCGGGCTCAACGTCACCATCTACGACCCGGACCTGGACCCGGAGGGGCGTGCGGGGGCGCTGCTCGCCGACCTGGTGGCGGGGGCGTTCGCGTAGGCCGTCTCCTCGGGTTCTGCCGGTCGGGGCCGCGCTCGCGCCGCCCGGCCCGGCACTGCCCGGCCAGGTACCGGCCAGGCACCGGTCCGCATGCCTGCCGCCGGGCCGCCGTACTCAGATCCCGATCGCGCCGTCGATGCGTTCGCGCAGCAGGTCCGCGTGGCCGTTGTGCCGTGCATACTCCTCGATCATGTGGATCAGGACCCAGCGCAGCGAGACCTCGCCCCGCCACGCGTCCTTCCCGGACACCTCCAGGTCCGGCGCACGCTCGGTGAACGCCTCCGCGAACCCCACCTCCGCCCGCCACGCCTCCCAGGCTTCCCGGACCACGCCGGGCGCGGACACCGCGCCGTCGAAGTCCCCGTCGGGGGCGGCCGCGGACCAGAACCGGAGCGCGACCTCCTGGCCGTCCAGGACCTGACGGAACCAGCGGCGCTCCACGTCCGAGAGGTGGCGGACCAGGCCCAGCAGCGACAGCGTGGACGGCTCCACCGACCGCTCGGCCAACTCGGCTCCCAGGTCCGCACACTTGAGCCTGAGCGTCGTGCGCTGGGCCCCCAGCATGTCGACGAGCATCCGTCGTTCGTCGCCCGTCGTCGGCCCCGTGAACCGGCCCGCGGACTCTTCCCCGTCGAAGAGCTGGCCTCTTCTGATCACGTCACTCATGGCCTCCATGATCGGACACCGGCCCGCGCGGCGAAAGGTTTTGCGTAATCCTGACCGGTGGTGATCCGCCGAATCCCTGTGCACCGGCGGCCGTGGCGTGTTCCATTTCCCTCATGGCCACCACCGTCCGCCGCTCCGTACTGACCCTCCCCGCAGCCCCGTTGGGTCCCGAGAACCCACTGCCCGCCCTGCGCGCGTCCGGCGGGGTGCACACGCTCGACGAGCGCTCGCGCGAGGGTTTGCCGCGCGACATGGCACGCCAGATCGGGTACGAGCCGCTGCGCTCGCTGCTGCCCGTCCGGATCCGGGACGGATATCAACGCCAGCGCACCGAGCGGGACTTCGAGACGATCGTCATCGAGAACGCGCACCTGCGCGCCACCGTCCTGCCCGGCCTCGGTGGCCGGATCCATTCGCTCGTCCACCTCCCCACAGGACGCGAACTGCTCTACCGCAACCCGGTGTTCCAGCCCGCGAATTTCGCGTTGAACGGCGCCTGGTTCTCCGGCGGCATCGAGTGGAACCTCGGTGCCACCGGCCACACCACCCTCTCCTGCGCCCCGTTGCACGCCGCGCTCGTCCCGGCGCCCGACGGGGGAGTCATGGTGCGGCTCTGGGAGTGGGAGCGGCTGCGCGACCTGCCGTTCCAGGTGGACCTGTGGCTGCCCGAGGACTCGGAGTTCCTCCACGTCGGCGTCCGCGTGCGCAATCCGCACGAGCGGCCCGTGCCCGTCTACTGGTGGTCCAACATCGCCGTGCCCGAGGAAACCGGCACCCGCGTCCTGGCCCCGGCCGACGAGGCCTGGCACTTCGGGTACGAGCGCTCCCTGCGGCGGATCCCCGTACCCGGATGGGAGGGCGCGGACCGTACGTACCCGCTGCGCAGCACGTACCCCGCCGACTTCTTCTACGAGGTCGAAGCCGGGACCCGGCCCTGGATCGCCTCCCTCGACTCCCAGGGGCGCGGACTCGTCCAGACCTCCACGGCCCGGCTGCGCGGCCGCAAGCTCTTCGTCTGGGGCGCGGGCGAGGGCGGCCGGCGCTGGCAGGAGTGGCTGACCGAGCCCGGCACGGGCGGGTACGCGGAGATCCAGGCCGGGCTCGCCCGCACCCAGCTGGAACACGTACGGCTGGAGGCGGGCGCGGAGTTCAGCTGGCTGGAGGCCTACGGACCCCTGGCCGCGGACCCGGTGGCCGTGCACGGGGACGACTGGGCGGCGGCCCGCGCCGCGGCCGGGACGGCGCTGGAGTCCGCGCTGCCCGGGCCCGCCGTGGACGCGGCGTACGAGGCGTGGCGCGGGTGCGCCGACACCGAACCGGGGGAGCGGCTGGCGGCCGGCTCCGGATGGGGCGCGCTGGAGGTGCTGTGCGGGGGCCACAAACTGCCCGGCACCCCCTTCGGGGAGGACACCCTCGACGAGGACCAGGCCCCCTGGCTGGAGCTGTGGCGCACGGGCGTCTTCCCCGCCCCGCGCCGGGTTGCCCCGCCCGGCCCGAGCCTGGTCGCCCCGCACTGGCGGGACATGCTGGAGACGGCCCCGGCGGACCCGCTGACCGAGTACCACCTCGGGGTCGCCCAGTGGCACGCCGGGGACATCGCCCAGGCGGTACGGAGCTGGGAGCGCGGGCTGGCGCTGGCCCCCTCGCGGTGGCCGCTGCTGAGGTGCCTGGCGGTCGCCGACGACCTGGCCGGCGACCCGGCCCGGGCGGCCCGCTGGTACGCCGAGGCCTTCGAGGACCTGGCCCAGGAGAGCCGGGGCGGCACGGGCTGGCTGGCCGCCGAATCGGCACTGGGCCGGGAGGCACTGGCGTCCCTGCTGGCGGCGGGGCTGCTGCCGGAGGCCCGCTCGGTGTGGGACCGGCTGCGCCCCGCCCTGCGCGAGGAGGGCCGCTTCCGGCTGTCGGCGGCGCGGCTGCTCGCGGCGGAGGGCCATGTGGGCGCGGCCCGGCGGGTCTTCGAGGAGGGCTTCGAACTGCCCGACCTCCGCGAGGGCGAGGAGACCCTCTCGGAGGTCTGGGCCAGCCTCACGGACCGCCCGCTCCCGGCCGCGTACAACTTCCGGATGCGCCCGCCGGGGGAGTAGCGACCGATTCCGGGGGAGTGGTAGCGGCCGCGGCCGCGTGGAGGCCGCGTAGTACCGCGTACTACCTGGGGAGTACGCCGGAAACGCTACGCCGGGGTGACGCCGGTCAGGCCGGGCGCGGCCTAGCGTGGGTGGTATGGACGAGCAGCGCGAGCGCCCGGGGGTTCCTCCGTGGCAGCGATGGATGGAGCGGACCGGGCGGGGCCCGGCCTGGCGCTCCTCGCTGCTCGTGGCCGTCTTCGCCCAGGCCGGCTCGGGATGGGCCGCGCAGGAGCAGACCGGCCGGGTGGCGCTGGACGGTTTCGCCCGGCTCCTGCTGCTGCTCGGGCCGCTGCTGCTCGTGTGGCGGCACCGGTACCCGGTGGCCGTGGCGTACGGGGTCAGCGCCGTCACCCTGGTGTACATCGGCGCCGGGTTCCCCTACGGACCGGTGTTCATCAGCCTGGCCCTGGCCTGCTTCGCCGCCGTCATCGCCGGACGCCGAAGAGCCGCCTGGGGGGCCGTCGGGCTGCTCTGGGCCGGCCACCTGCTCATCGGCCACTGGCTCTACCGGCTGCTCCCGCCCGCCGGGGACGGTCCGGCGCCCTGGGCGCAGGAACTGGGCATCACCGCCTGGGTGCTCGCCATCCTCGCCGTCTCCGAGCTGGTCCGCATACGCCGGGAGCAGTGGGCCCTCGCCCGGGCCGAGCGGGCGGCGGCCGAGAAGCGCCGGGTGAACGAGGAGCGGCTGCGCATCGCCCGCGAGCTGCACGACGTCCTCGCCCACAGCATCTCGGTGATCAACGTCCAGGCGGGCGTGGGGCTCGCCCTGCTCGACTCCGATCCCGAGCAGGCCCGTTCGGCGCTGACCACCATCAAGGCGGCCAGCAAGGAGGCCCTGGGCGAGGTCCGGCAGGTCCTCGACACCCTGCGCACCCCCGGCGACGCACCGCGCGCGCCCGCCCCCGGTCTCGACCGGCTCCCCGAGCTCACCGAGCAGGCAGCGGCGGCCGGGCTGACGGTGGGCATCACCACGGACGGGGACGCCCTGGCGCTGCCTCCCGGAGCGGACCTCGCCGCCTTCCGCATCCTCCAGGAGGCGCTGACCAACGTGGTGCGGCACTCCGGTTCGCGCACCGCCCGCGTGCGGCTGTCCTGGCAGCCCCGCTTCCTGGAGCTGCGCGTGGACGACGAGGGGCCGGCCACGGGCGGTCCGGCGGGCGGCAGCGGCAACGGTCTCGTGGGCATGCGCGAGAGGGCCGCCGCCCTCGGCGGCACCATCGCGGCCGGCCCGCGCCCCGACGGCGGCTTCCGCGTGGTCGCCCGGCTCCCGCTGAAGGCCGAAACGGCACCGCCGGAACCGGAGGCCGACCCCGACCCCGACCCCGCCCCTGAGGCCGTCCCCAAGCCCGCCCCGCCCCAGGAGGATCCGTGATCCGTGTTCTGCTCGCCGACGACCAGCTCCTCGTCAGGGCGGGATTCCGGGCCCTGCTCGACGCGCAGCCGGACATCGAGGTGGCGGGAGAGGCCGCCGACGGGGACGAGGCCGTCCGCCTCGTGCGCGAGCTGCGCCCGGACGTGGTCCTGATGGACATCCGGATGCCCGTCTGCGACGGGCTCGCCGCCACGCGGCGGATCACCGGGGACGCGGTGCTGGCCGGCGTCAGGGTGGTCATGCTCACCACCTTCGAGCTCGACGAGTACGTCTTCGAGGCCCTGCGCTCGGGAGCCTCGGGCTTCCTGGTCAAGGACACCGAACCGGAGGAACTGCTGCGGGCGGTCCGGGCCGTGGTGGACGGCGACGCCCTGTTGTCCCCGGGCGTCACGCGCCGCCTGATCGAGGAGTTCGCGGCCCGCTCCAAGCAGCCCGCGGCCGACGGCGCGGCCCTCGGCCTGGACCGGCTCACCGAGCGGGAGCGCGAGGTGATGGCCCTCGTGGGCCTCGGCCTGTCCAATGAGGAGATCGCCCGCCGTCTGGTCGTCAGCCCGCTCACCGCGAAGACCCACGTCAGCCGGACGATGGTGAAGCTCGGCGCCCGCGACCGCGCCCAACTGGTCGTCCTGGCCTACGAGTCGGGGCTGGTCCGGCCCGGCTGGCTCGGCTGACTCCCACCCGCCCTCGTACTCCCCGGGTAGTACGCGCGGTGCAGCCGGCCGTACGACGCCCCGGACCCCCTCCCGGAGCCAGTCTCGGAATGTGACGCGGACGTCCAACGCGGACGTCCGCACTTCCGAGGAGCTGAACCGAGATGAACACCCTCACCACCTTCACCACCCTCGCGTACGACGGGCCCGGCCCGTGGATCCTGTTCTTCCCGCTGATCTGGGCGGCCGTGGTCGTCGCCGCCGTCACCGTGCTGCGCCGCACCCTGTGGCGTGGCCGCCGGGCCCCGTGGCAGGCCCGCGGCGCCGCGTACGGCGAGCACTCGCCGATCGCCGTCCTCGGCCGGCGCTTCGCCTCCGGCGAGATCGACGAGGACGAGTACTGGCGGCGGCTGTCCGTCCTGGACGAGCAGTTCGGCCGCCTCTCCAAGGGCGGTGCGGCATGAGGACCGCCACCGCGCCGGGTGGCGGCGGAGGCGTCGCCGCACGGGTCGTCGATGCCGTGAAGGTCTACGGCCGGGGCGACACCGAGGTACGGGCCCTGGACGGGGTGAGCGTCGGCTTCCCGGCCGGCCGCTTCACCGCGATCATGGGACCGTCCGGTTCCGGCAAGTCGACCCTGATGCACTGTGCCGCCGGTCTCGACACCCTCACCTCCGGATCCGCTTCCATCGGCGGCGCGGATCTCAGCGCGCTCGACGACCGCGGGCTCACCCTGCTGCGCCGCGAGCGCGTCGGCTTCGTCTTCCAGGCCTTCAACCTGATCCCCACGCTCACCGTCGCCGAGAACATCACGCTCCCGCAGGACCTCGCGGGCAGCCGCCCGGACCAGGCTTGGCTCGACGGCCTCATCGACGTCGTCGGACTGCGCGACCGGCTGCACCACCGGCCCGCCGAGCTCTCCGGCGGCCAGCAGCAGCGCGTCGCCGTTGCCCGCGCCCTCGCCGGCAGCCCCGATGTCGTCTTCGCCGACGAGCCCACGGGCAACCTCGACTCCCGTTCGGGCGAGGAGGTGCTCGGCCTGCTGGGCAGGGCGGTGCGCGCGATGAACCGTACGGTCGTCATGGTCACCCATGACCCGGTGGCCGCCGCCCACGCCGACGAGGTCGTCTTCCTCGCCGACGGGCGGCTGGTCGACCGGATGGCGGGTCCCACCGCGGACCGCGTCCTGGACCGGCTCAAGTCCTTCGACACCCGCCCCCCGACGGCGGCTGCCCCGAGGGAGGAGTCATGAGTACGAGCGGTGCCCCACCCGTGCTGCGGCTCGCCGCGGCCTCACTGCGCGCGCACAAGCGGCGGTTCGCCGGGACCTTCACGGCCGTGCTGCTCGGCGTCGCCTTCCTCGCCGGGACGCTCCTCATGGGCGACACCCTGCGCGCGAGCTTCGACAGCATGTTCGCCGGTGCGGCGAGCGGTACCGACGCGGTGGTCCGCAGTTCCCGTGTGGTGACCGTCCCGGGCGAGGCCCAGGGCACCCGGCAGCCCGTACCGACCGCTCTCGTGGAGGAGATCCGGCGCGTCCCGGGCGTGGTCGCCGCCGCCCCCGCGGTCCAGGGCGCGGGGCAGCTCGTCGGCTCCGACGGCAAGCCGATCGGGGGCCAGGGGCCGCCCACGCTCGCCGGGAACTGGATCGAGGACCCTGAACTCAACCCGTACCGGCTCGCCGAGGGCCGGGCGCCGGAGCGGACCGGAGAGGTCGTCGTCAACCGGGCCACCGCCGACAAGGGCGGACTGGAGCTCGGCGACACGACCGTGCTGCGCACGCCCGACCCGGTCCCGGTGACGGTCGTCGGCCTGGCCACCTTCGGCGGTGCGGACGGCATGGGGCAGGTCACGTACACGGGGATGACCCAGGCGGACGCGGAGAAGTACCTGACCCCCGCGCCCGGTCAGGCGGCGTCCATCCAGGTCCGCGCCGGCCCGGGAACCGGCCAGAGCGAGCTGGTGGAGGCGCTCACCGCGATGCTGCCGCAGGGCGTGGAGGCGATCACCGGGCAGGAGTCGGCCCGGGAGAACACCGACATGATCTCCGGGCGGTTCCTGACCCTCTTCACCACCATGCTGCTGGTCTTCTCGGGCATCGCCCTGCTCGTCGCCACCTTCAGCATCCACAACACCTTCGCGATCGTCGTCGCCCAGCGCACCCGCGAGAACGCCCTGCTCCGTGCCCTGGGCGCCTCCCGGCGCCAGGTCGTCGCCGGCACGCTGGCCGAGGCCGCCGTCGTCGCGTTCGCCGCCTCGGCAGCCGGGCTGCTCGGCGGCGTCGGCATCGCCGCAGGGCTCCAGGCCCTCTTCCCGGCTATCGGATTCCCCTTCCCCGAAGGGGACTTGGTGATCAGCGGCCCGTCGCTGCTGCTTCCCCTCGCCGTGGGCGTCCTCGTCTGTCTCGGCTCGGCCGTACTGCCGGCCCTGCGCGCCGGACGCACGGCGCCGCTGGCCGCGCTGCTCGACAGCGCGGTGGACCACTCGGGGGCCTCCCGGCCCCGCACGGTCACCGGCGTGGCACTGGGCACGGCCGCCATCGGCCTGCTCCTGACTGGGGTGCTCGCCGTACCGTCGCTGTGGCTGTCCGGGGCGGGTGCGGCGCTGGCCACGGGCTCGTTCGTCGTGCTGGGTCCGGTGGCTTCCTCGTCCGCCGTCCGGATGCTCGGCCGTCCCCTGGAACGGGTGCGCGGGGTCACCGGCGTCCTCGCGGCGCGCAACGCACGGCGCAGTCCGAAGCGGACGGCGTCCACGGCGACCGCGCTGATGATCGGGGTCGCCGTCGTCTCCCTGTTCACCGTCTTCGGCGCATCGCTGAAGGCGACGATGGACACGACCGTGTCGCGTTCCTTCGCCGGTGACGTGGCCATCAGCGCCCCGTCCTTCGGCGCGGGCGGCAGCGGCCTGAGCCCGAAGCTGGCACCGGCCGTCGCGGCGCTGCCCGAGGTGGCGGGCGCGGTGGGCCTGGGCAAGGGGGTCGCGGAGGTCGACGGCTCGGGGCGGGCGCTGACCGTGACCGACCCCGCCGCCCTCGCGGCCGGCCTCGACCTGGGCGCGGTGTCGGGAGGGTTCGACGCGCTGGGGCCGGACGGGATCGCGGTCTCCGAGAAGGAAGCTTCGCGGCGCGGCTGGCGGCCCGGCAGCACGGTGGAACTGGCCTTCACCGACGGGCAGCGGCAGCCCTTCACGATCCGCGCGGTGTACGAGCACTCCGAGCTGGCCGGCGACTACGTCATCACACGAGCGGCCTGGGCACCGCACCGGGCGCAGGACACGGACTCGCTGGTGAGCGTCACCTTCAAGGACGGAGTGCCGACCGCGGCCGGTACGGCGGCGGTCGAGAAGACGGCCGCGCTGTACGGCGGACCCGAGGTGCAGACGCGCGAGGCGTACGCGCGGTCGGCGGCGGGCGGCATCGACATGATGCTCACGCTCGTCTACGCGCTGCTCGCCCTCGCCGTGCTGATCGCCCTGCTGGGCATCGCCAACACGCTGACCCTCGCCGTCCACGAGCGCACCCGCGAACTGGGGCTGCTCCGGGCGGTCGGCCAGACCCGGGGGCAGCTGCGGGCCATGGTCCGCTGGGAGTCGGTCCTGGTCGCCGCCTTCGGCACGGCCGGCGGTCTGGCACTGGGCGGGGTCCTCGGGTGGGTCCTGGTGAAGGCCTCCGACGGGGTGAGCGACAGCGCGTTCACGTTCGCCGTCCCGCCGCTGCAGCTCACCCTGGTGGCACTGGCGGGCGTGGCGGCGGGTGTCCTCGCGGGCTGGCGCCCGGCGCGGCGCGCGGCCCGTCTGGACATCCTGCGCGCGGTCGCCACCGACTAGACGGCCGGCCTCCGGACGGCCGGCCTCCGCCGGCCTGTGCGCCTACCGGGCGTAGGTGCGGATGCGGTAGCGCAGGCCGGTCACCGAGGACTGCCAGCCGCCGTCCTCGGCGACGGTCCACGCCGGTTCCAGCTCCGGGGCGTGGGTGTCGCCGACGACCTTCGTATCGACTTCGGTCACCGAAAGCATCACGGCATGGGCCAGCGCGGCACGGTAGACCTCTCCGCCGCCGATCACCCAGCAGGCGGTGGCGGTGGCGGTGGCGGCGGGCCGGGGCTGCCCGGCCTGCCCGGCCGCGATCTCCAGGGCCTCGGGGATGGATCCGGCGCGCTCCGCGCCCTCGGCGGCCCACTCGGGATCCCGCGTCACCACGATGTTGCGCCGGCCGGCCAGCGGACGGAACCGCGCCGGCAGCGAATCCCAGGTCTTGCGGCCCATCACCACCGGATGGCCGAGGGTGGTGGCCTTGAAGTGGGCCATGTCCTCGGGCAGCCGCCAGGGAATCCCGTTGTCCGCACCGATCACGCCGTCGCAACTCTGCGCCCAGATCAGTCCGACGTTCATGCCGACGTTCGTGTCGAGGTTCATACCGCGACCGGGGCCTTGATGGCCGGGTGGTGCTGGTAGCCGGCCACCTTCACGTCGCCGTAGGCGTAGTCGAAGAGCGAGTCGGCCCGGTGCAGCTTCAGCTCGGGGAACTCGAAGGGGGTGCGCGAGATCTGCTCGGTCACCTGGTCGACGTGGTTGTCGTAGATGTGGCAGTCACCGCCGGTCCAGATGAAGTCGCCCGGCTCCAGGCCTGCCTGCTGCGCCACCATGTGGGTGAGCAGGGCGTAGCTGGCGATGTTGAACGGCACGCCGAGGAACAGGTCCGCGCTGCGCTGGTAGAGCTGGCAGGAGAGCTTGCCGTCGGCCACGTAGAACTGGAAGAAGGCGTGGCACGGCGCCAGCGCCATCTTGGACAGCTCGGAGACGTTCCAGGCGGAGACGATCATCCGGCGGGAGTCCGGGTCGCGGCGCAGTGTGTCCAGGACCTCGGTGATCTGGTCGATGTGCAGGCCGTCCGGGGTGGGCCAGGAGCGCCACTGGGCGCCGTAGACCGGGCCGAGGTCGCCGTTCTCGTCGGCCCACTCGTCCCAGATCGTGACGCCGTGCTCGCGCAGCCAGCCGACGTTCGACTCGCCGCGCAGGAACCACAGCAGCTCGTACACGATCGACTTGAGGTGCACCTTCTTGGTGGTGACCAGGGGAAACCCCTGCGACAGGTCGTAACGCAGTTGGTGCCCGAAGACACTCCGGGTGCCGGTGCCCGTCCGGTCGGCCTTCGCCGTCCCGGAGGTGAGCACCAGCTTCAACAGGTCTTCGTACTGGGTATCCGCCACGGGCACCGAGTCTACTGGCCTGCCGTCCGAGGTCCGGTCAGTCAGCCGGTCAGCCAGCCAGCCGGCCGGTCAGCCGGTCACCACGCCGTCGGTGAGCAGGCCGGCCAGTACCGCCTCTCCGACCGCCACGACCGCGGTCTGGGGGCGGATCATCACGGTGATCTCGTCGATCAGGCCCTCGGGCGTGAGGTGCAGCATGTCGATGCCGTGCACCTGCCGGTCGCCCACGCTGGTCCGGAACGGCAGCACGGTCGCGGGTCCCTCTGCTCCCTCCGCCCCGAACGGGACGCCGGCGGACTGGACGCTGCCGTCGAAGTGACCGACGTAGTGGAAGCCCTCGAACGTGCGCAGGAGGACGCGGAAGAGGGCCAGCACCGCCGGCTTGCCCACGAAGGGCTTCGACTTCACCGGGCTGTTGAGCCGGACGTCGTCGGTGAACAGCGCGTCCAGTGCGGCGAGGTCATGGCCGGCTACGGCGGCGCGGAAGCGGTCGGCCGTGCTGGTGTCGGTACTCATGAGGGCTCCTCGATAGTCACCGATCTGATTAGTCAGTTTCTTGACTATCATGGCCGGGCGTCCTGAGGAAGAGGGCGCCGTGAACGGACACGGACCCGAGGAGGCCTCCCGATGGCTTTGCGCCACGCCGTACTGGCGGCGCTGCTCGACGAGGAGCTGAGCGGCTACCAGCTGGCCAAGGCCTTCGGCACGGGCGTGGCCAACTTCTGGCACGCCCTGCCCCAGCAGCTCTACGCCGAGCTGGCCAGGCTGGAGCGGGAAGGCTTCATCGCGGGCCGCGAGGTCGTCCAGGACACCCGGCCGAACAAGCGGCTGTTCCAGGTCACCGACGCCGGACTGGCCGAGCTGGAGCGCTTCACCGCCGCCGAGACCAAGCCCTGCGTCATCCGCGACGACCTGCTCGTGAAGGTCCAGGCGGCCGAGTACGTCGACACGGGGGCGCTGATCGTGCAGCTCGCGGAGCGGACCGCCTTCGCGACGGCCAAGGCGGAGCTGTTCGAGAAGCTGCTCCGCTCGATGCGCGGGGAGCGCACGGAGGAGGAGTTCCTGCGCCACGGCGCACGGATCGGCCCCTACCTCACCTGCCTGCGCGGCTTGGAGTTCGAGCGGGCCAACCGCGCCTGGTACGAGCGCACCACGATCATTCTGAACGAGAGGCGGGCATCCCGTGGAGAGCAGTGAGCAGCGACGGCCGACCCGGTACGTGGCGCTCGGCGACAGCCAGAGCGAGGGCGTGGGCGACGGGGACGACCGCACCGGGCTGCGCGGGTGCGCCGACCGGCTCGCCGAGCTGATCGCGGTGCACGAGCCCGACGTGCTCTACGCCAACCTGGCCGTACGGGGCCGCCTCGCGGCGGGCGTCCGCGAGGGGCAGCTCGCACCGGCCCTCGCGCTCCGCCCCGACCTGGCCACCGTGGTCGCCGGGGTCAACGACGTACTGCGGCCCCGCTTCGACGCCGACGAGGTCGCCGGGCACCTGGAGGCGATGTTCGCCGCGCTCACCGCGCAAGGTGCCCGCGTCGCCACCGTCACCTTCCCCGACATCGCGAAGCTCGTCCCGCTCGCCAAGGGGGCGGCCCCGCGCGTCACCGCGCTCAACGAGCGGATACGGCGGGCGGCGGAGCGGCACGGGGTGGCCGTCGCCGACTTCGCCCGCCACGAGGCCTCCACCGACCCCCGGATGTGGAGCGCGGACCGGCTGCACGCCGCGCCGTCCGGCCACGCGATGATCGCCGCCGGCGTCGCGCACGCCCTGGGACTGCCCGGCAGCGACGACGCCTGGACCCGCCCGCTGCCCGGCCCGCCGCCCGCCGCCCCGGCAGGGCTGCGCGGCGTGGCGGGGGAGCTGCGGTGGGCCGTCGGCTTCGCCGGGCCCTGGATCGGGCGACGGCTGCGCGGGCGCTCCTCCGGAGACGGCCGTACGGCCAAGCGGCCCGAACTGCTTCCCGTACGCCTGGCGGCCTGAACCGGGGCGTCCGGACCGGCGGACCGGGCGCGGGCCGGACCGGCGGCCGGGCGCGCGGGCCGGGCGCGCGGAGTCGGTGCGGCAGGGTCAGGCGCGGCAGATGATCTCGCCGTTCAGCACCGAGAACCAGGCGTCCGGCTCCGCGCCCCAGGCGTGCCAGGCGTCCGCGACGGCCGCCAGCTGCGCCTGCGTCGCGTGTCCGCCGCCCGTCGCGATCCCGGCGTAGGCCGAGGCCGTCGTACGGTCCGCCCACAGGGCGGACCACCACGCGGCCTCTTCCTCGGTCGCGTAACACCACGAGGTCGCCGTGCAGGTCACGTCCGTGAAGCCCGCCGCCCGCGCCCACGCGCGCAGACGGCGTCCGGCGTCCGGTTCGCCGCCGTTGGCGCGCGCCACCCGCCGGTACAGGTCCAGCCATTCCTCCAGCCCCGGAGTCGCGGGGTACCAGGTCATCGCCGCGTAGTCCGCGTCCCGCGCCGCGACGATCCCGCCGGGCCGGCACACGCGGCGCATCTCGCGCAGCGCCTGCACCGGATCGCCCACGTGCTGCAGCACCTGGTGGGCGTGGACCACGTCGAAGGAGTCGTCGGGGAAGTCCAGCGCGTGGACGTCGGCGGTGGCGAACTCGATGCCGGTCAGGCCGCGTTCCTCCGCGTACGCGGCGGCCTGGTCGACCACGTCCCGCGCCGCGTCCACCGCCGTGACCCGGCCCCGCGGCCCCACCAGCTCCGCCAGGTCCGCCGTGATCGTGCCCGGCCCGCAGCCCACGTCCAGGACGGTCATCCCGGGGCGCAGCTCGCCGATCAGGTACGCGGCGGAGTTCTCGGCGGTGCGCCAGCGGTGCGAGCGCAGCACCGACTCGTGGTGCCCGTGGGTGTAGACCGCGGTCTCGTGCGCGGGCTCCGTGGCAGCTGCCGTGCGAGTGGCTTCCGTCGCGTTCATGGGAGCTGGCTCCTTCGTCGTCGAAGTGCTGTCGAGGCGTTGGTTTCACCGTAAGGGATCAGTTCGTCATCTGAGATATGTGTTTTGACATGTGGACACCATCCTTGCGCGCCAAAGGATTTGGGTGGACAGGTGGCAGGTCCTGGTGCGGGCGAGGACAGTGAATCCGGGAGAACGAAGGACGGTGAGACGCATGCCATCCATGCCGGACCCCCTGCTCGAACGGCACGCCGAGGCGCTGCGGCTCTTCGGCCGGTACGTCCACGCGGTCTCGGACGCGCAGTGGGACGCGCCGACGCCCTGTAGCGAATGGAGCGTGCGCGACCTGGTCAACCACGTCACCGCCGAACAGCTCTGGATACCGCCCCTGGTCACGGACGGCCGCACCGTCGAGGACATCGGGAGCACCTTCAACGGCGATGTCCTCGGTACGGATCCCGCCGCCGCCTGGGACGAGGCCTCCGCCGCCGCGCACACCGCCTTCGAGATCCCCGGGGCGCTGGAGCGCACCGTCCGGCTCTCGTACGGGCCCGCGCTCGGGTCGGCGTACTGCTCGGAACTGACCGCCGACTGCGTCGTCCACACCTGGGACCTCGCGCGGGGCATCGGCGCCGACGACCGGCTGCCGGACGGCCTCGTCGAGTTCTCCATCAAGGAGGTCATGCCCTACGCGGACGGACTGGCCGCGAGCGGCATGTACGCGGCCGCGCTGGAGATCCCGGCCGGGGCGAACGCCCAGACCCGGCTGCTCGCGCTGCTGGGGAGGAGCGGCTGACGCACAACGGGCGATCGTGGACGAATAACCGTATAAAGGCATGGATTGGAAGCGCGGAACGGCAGGGAGAGGTGGCGCGCGGTGTCGGGGATCCAGCGCACGATGGCCGAGGGCCGGGGCCCGGTCCGCTACGGTCCGCCCCCGCCCCAGCCCGGCCTGCCCGTCCTGCCCGAGCTCACGGCCGTCCTCGCCGCGGCCGCCTGGCGGTCGGCCCCGGAGCCCGCCGGCGGGGGAGCGCCCGTACGGGCCGCCGCCGCCCGGCACTGGGGGCGGCGCGGGCTGCCCACCGACCCCGACCACGTGGCCGCCGGACCGGGCGCGCCCGCCCTGCTGCTGGCGCTGCTCGGCGCGTACGGCGGCGACGTCATGCTGCCCCGGCCGTGTCCCGCCTGGTGGACACCACAGGTCCGGCTGCTGGGACGGCGGGCCTACCACGTCCCCACCCCGGCCGAGTGCGGCGGCGTACCCGATCCGTACGCCCTGCTGGAGACCGTGCGCCGGGTGCGAGCCGAGGGCGGCGACCCGCGGGTGCTGCTGCTGTCGGTGGCCGACGACCCGACCGCGACCGTCCCGCCGCCCGAACTGCTCCGGGAGGCCTGCGAGGCCGCCGAGTCCGCCGGGCTGTTCGTCGTCAGTGACGAGACCTGGCGCGACACCGTCCACCGGCCGGCCCGCGGCCGCCCGGGCTCCCGCGACGGGCTCGACAGGCCCGTCGTGCTCAGCCCCGCCGAGATGCTTCCGGACGACACCGCGGTGCTCCTGGACCTGTCCGGCGCACTGCTGCCCGCCGGCTGGCCCGCCGCCGTCATCCGCTTCCCCGGTACCCCGCACGGCACCTGGCTGCGGGCCCGGACCCTGGACGTGCTCACCGCCACCGGCGGGCTCGTCGCGGGCCCCGTCGCCGGGGCGGCCGCGCACGCCCTCGACGAGCCCGCCGCCGTCGCGGGACGCACCATCGCGGCCGCCGCCCTGCACGGCGCCGTGGCCCGGGCCGCGCACCGGGAGCTGCTGGCCGCCGGAGCGCTGGCCCGGCCCCCGCAGGCCGGCCGCCACCTCTACGCCGATCTGACCCCCCTGCGCTCGGGGCTCGCCCGGCAGGGGGTCGGCGACGCGATGGAACTGGAGGACTGGCTGGCCGGACGGCTCGGCGCGCCGACGCCCGGCGGGCAGCGGTTCGCGGACGAGCCCGTCGCCCCGAGGGTCCGGCTGTCGACCGGACCGCTGCTCGGAGCCACCCCGGAGGAGCAGCTCGCGGCGCTCACCGCGACCGACCCCCTCGCACTGCCCCACGTACGGGACTCCCTGGCCCGGCTGCGGTCGGTCCTGGCCGGGCTGTCCGACTGAGGCTGTCCGATCGGGGCCGTCCGGCTGTCCGCTTGGGGCCCGCCCGCACACCCCGTCCGGAACCCACGAATGCCGCAGGTGAACGGAGACTGCTCGATGAGGGATCAGACGGACGCCCCCTCGGCCTCCCGGGCCGAGGCCGGTGTCGGGGCCGGTGTAGGGGCCGGGTCCGAGGTCGTGGCCGGCCCGGACGTCCCCCCGGCGGCCACACGAGCCGGCACCGGTGAAGGCGCCCCCGCCCCCGCCTCCGCCCCCGGCGTCCGGCACGCGCGGCCGCGGCCGCTGGGCGAACACCGGCTGTGGCCGCGCTCGTTCGCGGACCGGCTGACCACCCCGCTGCCGGGGATGCGTGCCCTCGCCCGGCTCGCCCGCGAAGGCGCCTTCCGGCCTGGACCCGAGGGGCTGCGGGGCATCCCGGACCTGCCGTACGCGCCCGCCCCGCTGCCCGCCGTGGCCGCCGGGACGGTGTCCGTCACCTGGGCCGGGCACGCCAGCTGGATCCTGCGGATCGGCGGACTGACCGTCCTGACCGACCCCGTCTGGTCCCGGCGGATCCTCGGCACCCCGGCCCGGATGACCCCTGTCGGGGTGCGGTGGGAGGAACTGCCACCGGTCGACGCCGTGGTGATCAGCCACAACCACTACGACCACCTCGACGCCCCCACCCTCAAACGCCTCCCGCGCGCGACGCCGCTCTTCGTCCCGGCCGGTCTCGCACGCTGGTGCCGGCGGCGGGGGTTCACCCGGGTCACCGAACTCGACTGGTGGGAGGCGGCCGAACTGGGCGGCGTACGGTTCGAGTTCGTGCCGGCGCACCACTGGTCGAAGCGGTCGCTGATCGACGCGTGCCGGACGCTGTGGGGCGGCTGGATGCTCAGCACCGCCACCGCCACCGCCACCGCCACAGCCGACAGCGCTGGCGGGCGGCCGGGAGCCGCGAGGAAGGTCTACTTCGCGGGCGACACCGGCTACGGGCACTGGTTCGGCGAGATCGGGCGGCGGCACCCCGGGATCGACCTCGCGCTGCTTCCGATCGGGGCGTACGCCCCGCGGTGGTGGCTGCGGGACGTCCACGCGAATCCGGAGGAGGCCGTGCAGGCCTGTATGGACCTGGGGGCGCGGCGGATGGCTCCGATGCACTGGGGGACGTTCGTGCTGTCCTCGGAGCCGGTGATGGAGCCCTTGCAGCGGGTGCGGGCCGCGTGGACCCGTACCGGGCTGCCCCGGGAGCACCTGTGGGACCTCCCGGTCGGGGCGTCCCGAGCCCTGTAGCCGCGGCTGCGGACCGGGCGGCCCTGCGGGGCTGTCCCCTACCCGCCCTTCCACCGTCCCCCGGGGCCGGCCCCGGACCCCCTGGGCTCCGCCCCGGACCCCGCGCCTCAAACGCCGGCGGGGCTGAAATTGCCCCGCGGGCAATCCGGCCCCGGCCGACCGAAAACCAGCCCCTCCGGCGTTTGGGGAGCGGAGGTCCGGGGGGGGGGGCTGGTCCCCGGCGACGGTGCCGCACGGGAGACGGGTTCCGCGACCGGACGGGTCAACCGCGGACGCGGCGCCAGACGGCCGGGGTCACGCTGATGAGCACGGTGAGGGCGACCGCCACGGCCACGCCCTTCCAGGGTTCCGCGAAGAGGGAGCCGCCCGCGATGCCGATCAGGCCGTAGGTCGCCGCCCAGGCCAGGCAGGCGGGGCCGTCGCCGCGGGCGAACCGGCGCAGGGGGAGCTCCGCGAGGAGGCAGGCCAGCATCACCGGGATGCGGCCGCCCGGGAGGAGCCGCGAGACCACCAGGACCAGTACGCCGTTCTCGTCGAGCTTGCGCTGCGCCTGGGCGAGGCGTTCCGGGGTCGCGCGCCGGCGCAGCGCTTCCAGCCACCGCGATCCGTTCCGCGAGTGCACGCCGCGCCGGCCCAGCCAGTACAGCGCCAGGTCCCCGGCGAAGGCGGCCAGCGAGGACACCCCGAACACCAGGAGCAGCCCGAAGGGCAGCGAGTCCTGGTGGAACGCGACCACCGCGGCCGTACTGACCAGCGCGCCCGTCGGGATCACCGGCACCAGCGCGCCCAGCGCCACCAGCACGAAGAGGGTCGGGTAGCCGATCGCCTGCTGGGTGGATTCCGGCGGTACCTGCGCGGCCGCCTCCGCGAGCAGGGACAGGGCCCTCACGGCAGCCGCACCCGTTCGCCGTGCGCGGGCACCCGGACCGTCACCTTCGGCGCCTCCCGCCGGGCGCACCGCACGAACTCCTCGCCCGGCGCGTGGAACTCGTGCGGCCGCACCATGTCCATCCCGATCGGCCAGTACGTACCCCAGTGCACCGGAACCGCCGCCGCCGGCGCCAGCAGGGCCAGTGCCCGCGCGGCACCCGCCGCGTCCAGGTGCCCGGGACCCAGGTAGGGTCCCCAGCCGCCCACCGGCAGCAGGGCCACGTCCACCGGTCCGACCTCCTCGGCCATCGAGTCGAACAGGCCGGTGTCCCCGGCGAAGTAGGTCCGCGACGAGCCCTCGATCACGTACCCGAGCGCGGGAGAGACCTGTGGTCCGAACGGCAGCCGCCGGCCGTCGTGCCGTGCGCCGACCGCCCGCACCCGTACGCCGTCCCCCACGGTCACCGCGTCGCCGGGCACCAGCTCCGCGACCTCCAGCCCCCGTACCCCGGCTATCCGCGCCAGCCCCGGCACCGCGCCCCGAGCCCCGCGCGGCACCAGCAGCCGGGTGCCGCGCGCCAGGCGCGCCAGCGAGGGAAGGTGCAGATGGTCGGCGTGCAGGTGCGAGACGAGCACGGCGTCGGCGACCGCGGCTTCAGGCGGGGGCACCGCCCCGCGACGGCGCCGCAGGTGCGCCAGCCGGCGCGCGAACAGCGGGTCCGTGAGCAGCCGGACACCGGAGTCCTCGACCGTGCACGTCGCGTGGCCCCACCAAGTGATCTCCACCGGCCCCCGCTCCCTCCCTGGTCCCGCTTGCCACCGGGTCCCGTCCGAGCCTAAAGGCTGCCCGCCCGAACCGCCCGGAACCGGAGAACCGGGCCTCCACGCCCCCTCCTCCCCGGCGGCGGATCGGAGTAGGGTCGGGCGGCATGGATGAGCTGCGCGTGGCCGCGATCGCCAGCCTGGCCCCGCTGGAGGATCTGGACACGGATCCCTTCGCCGTCGACACCCGGAGCCAGCACGCCATGTGCGCCCGCTGGGCGGCCGGTCAGGGCTACGTGGTGACCCGCCAACTGTTCGTCTACGGGCTGCGCGCCGACCACTGCGGGCTGTGGAACGACATCGATGCCGGGCGCGTCGACCTGTTCGTCACCGCCAACCACCGGGTGCTGACCCGTGCGTTGCGCTCCGTGGGGGAGTTCACCGCGGAATGCGCACGGCGCGGCGTACGGCTGGAAACCGCCGGTCTCGACGAGCCGCGCTACACCTCCGCGATGAAGGCCGAGGTGCACCGCCGGCTCTCCATGCCGACCGCCGGATACGACGGCACGTAGCCCCCGGCAGCCTCCGTCGGCGCCTGCGCCGCGCCCCCGTACGCACATCCGCCGCCCGTGTCACCCGGCCGGGCGGGCGCCGTTGTGCGAGCCTGGACACCGTGGGACGGGGGCTCGTCGGCGCGGTGCGGGCCAGGGTGGTGAGGTGGTTGGGGCGTGTTGCGAGGCCGGTGGCGGAGTACGGGCGGCGCCCTGGTGCGGGTGGTCATCGTCTGGGCGGTGTCCACCCTCACCATGCTCGTCCTGGCCGGAATCCTCCCCGACTTCAGGCTCCAGGCGGGCGCGGGCGGCGACCGCGACAGCATCACGCAGATAGGCCTGACGGCCGCCCTCGGGGCCGGCGCGTTCGGTCTGCTGAGCGCGCTGGTGTGGCCGGTCCTCGTACGCGCCCTGCTGCTCGTGCCGGCCCTGGTCCTCGGCCTGCTCGTCTTCTTCCTCAACGGCTCGCTGCTGCTGATCGCGCTCAGCCTGATCCCGGCCGGCCGCGGCGAGGCGGACCCCGAGACCGCGGTGGTGGTCGCCGCCGTGATGTCCGCCGTCGCCTCCGCGACCTCCACCGCGCTCGCCGTCCGGGACGACGAGGCCTACCGGCGCCGGCTCTACCGGCTCGCCGACCGCCGCCGGCGCCGCCAGCACCGCGAGGGCATGCCGGGGGCCGACGAGCGCGCCCCCGCCGTGGTGTTCCTGCAGCTCGACGGGGTCGGGTACGAGGTGCTGCGCCGCGCGGCAGGCAGCGGCCTGATGCCGACGGTGGGCGAATGGCTCGACCGCAGCCACCGCATCACCTCCTGGCGCACCGACTGGTCCAGCCAGACCGGCGCCAGCCAGCTCGGCATCCTGCACGGCTCCAACTTCGACGTCCCGGCCTTCCGCTGGTACGAGAAGGACACCGGCGAGGTGGTGGTCTGCAACCGCCCCACCAGCGCCGCCGAGCTCCAGCGGCGGGCCGTCGAACGCACCGGGGACGGGGGCCTGCTCACCCTCGACGGGGCCAGCCGCGGCAACCTCTTCAGCGGCGGCGCCGGCCAACTGGCGCTCGTCCTGTCCGTTTCCGCCCGGCGGAGCCCGCACAACCGTTCCCGCGCGGGCTACTTCGCGTACTTCTCCGACCCGGCCAACGCGGTCCGCACGGCGCTCTCCTTCGTCGCCGAGGTGGCCCGCGAGATCACCCAGTCGGTACGAGGCCGCCTGCGCGGGGACCGGCCACGGGTCTCGCGCGGCGGGCTGTACCCGCTGATCCGGGCCTTCGCGACGGTGGTGGAGCGCGACGTCGTGGTCGCCGCGGTGATCGGCGACATGCTGGCCGGGCGCGCCGCGGTCTACGCAGACCTGGTCGCCTACGACGAGGTCGCCCACCACTCGGGCCCGCGCTCCCGGGACACCGAGCAGGTGCTCGCCCGGCTCGACCGCAGCCTCGCGCTCATCGCCCGGGTCGCCGAGCACGCGCCCCGGGAGTACCGGATCGTCCTGCTCTCGGACCACGGCCAGAGCCCGGGGGAGACGTTCCTGGCCCGCTACGGGCTCACCCTGAAGGACCTGGTCCGCGCGGGCTGCGGGCTGCCCGTGTCCCGGAAGGCCGGCCGCACGCACAGCGGCGCCGAGGCACGGGTCGCCGTACGCGCCGCCCTCCACCGGCCGGTGGAGGAGACAGACGAGGAGGTGCACCCCGCGGCGGGTCCGGACCCGGTGGTACTGGCCTCGGGCAACCTCGGGCTGATCTCCTTCCCCGACCTGCCCGGCCGGGCGTCGAGGGAGCAGATCGAGTGTGCGCACCCGGCGCTGCTCTCCACCCTGGCCAGCCACCCCGGGGTCGGGTTCCTGCTCGTCGACGGGACCGTCCTGGCTGCCGGAGGGGCCGAGGCACGGCTGGACGAGCCGGGCGCGGCGGAGGAACTGCTGGCCGCCTTCGGCCCGGGCGCGGCGCAGGCGGTCCGGCGGACCGACACCTTCCCGCACGCGGCCGACGTGATGGTGAACTCGGCCTACGACCCGCGGACGGGCGCGGTGCACGCCTTCGAGGAGCAGATCGGCTCGCACGGCGGCCTGGGCGGGGATCAGGGCCACCCGTTCCTGATGTGGCCGGTGGAGCTCTCCGAACCGGTGTTCCGCCCCGACGGGGAACTGGTGGGCGCGGAGGCGGTCCACGAGGTCCTGCGCCGCTGGCTCACCGAGGCGGACGGGCCCCAGGTCCCGGTCCCGCCGGCGATCTCGGTGACCCCGGGCACGGACCCGGCCGCCTGACCGGACGGCTTGACCGGACGGCCTGACACCACGGCCTGAACCACGGCCTGACACCACGGCCCGACCCGACGGCCCGACCCGACGGCCCGACCCGACGGATCACCGCAGCCCGGGGGGTCGTGCGTCCGTCCGGCGCCGGGCGTACGTTGGAAGCAGAGTCCATCAGGGGGGCTCCAAGGGGTCGCCATGTCCGCGATCAGCAAGAGCATCGACATAGACCGCAGGCCCGAGGACGTCTACTCGTACATCACGGACCCCACGCACCTGCCGGAGTGGCAGGACAGTGCCCTCTCCGCGGTGCCGATGGGAGACCTTCCCGTCCACGTGGGTTCGAAGGTGATCGTCACCCGGCAGATCGGCAAGCGCAGGATGCCCACCACCATGCAGGTCATGGAACTCGACCCGCCGAGGAGCTGGCACTTCCACGGCGTCGACGGGCCGGTCCGTCCGGACGTGCGCGGCCACATCGAACCCCTCGACGGCGGGACCCGCTCCCGTGTCACCATCGCGGTCGACTTCGAGGGCCACGGCCTGGGCCGGGCGTTCGTCCCCCTCGCGGTCAAGCCCATGGTCCGCAAGGAGATGCCCCGGAGCGAGGAGAAGCTCAAGCACCTGCTGGAGCACTCCGCGACCTGAGCTCCGGGCCCTGAGGCTCCGCGCCCCGGAAGGACACCCCGGGGAAAACCGGATGCTCCGGGACATGCGGTGCGCCCACACTGGGCGCACCGCGTACCCGGAACCCGAAGGACGTCCCCACCCGTGCAGGCTGCCGTCACCGTCACCCCCGCCCAGCTCCCCGAACTGCTCCTCGGCCTCGCCACCGTGCGGCCCGTGTTCCTCTGGGGGGCGCCCGGCATCGGCAAGTCCTCGCTCGTGCGGAAGTTCGCCGGCTCGCTGGGACTGGAGTGCGTGAGCCTGCTCGGTACCCAGCTCGCGCCCGAGGACCTGATCGGCGTACCGCAGATCCGTGACGGGCGGTCCGTGTTCTGCCCGCCGGAGGCGATCGCCCGCGAGGAGCCGTACTGCCTGTTCCTCGACGAGCTCAACGCCGCGGGCCCGGACGTGCAGAAGGCCTTCTACTCCCTGATCCTCGACCGGCGGATCGGCTCCTACGAGCTGCCCGCGGGCTCCATCGTCATCGGCGCGGGCAACCGGGCCACCGACAACGCCCTGGCCCGCCCCATCGCCTCCGCGCTCGTCAACCGGCTCACCCACGTCCACCTGAACGCCTCCGCCGGGGACTGGCTGGTGTGGGCCGGTGAGCACGGAATCCACCCGTGGGTCACCGACTACCTCACGGACCGGCCCGACCACCTGTGGTCGCAGCCGCCCAAGACGGAGGAGCCGTTCTCCACGCCGCGTTCCTGGCACATGCTCTCGGACGCCCTGCACTCCTTCGGGCCCGAGCTGGACGAGACGACCCTCAAGGTGATCGCCCACGGCACCCTCACCCCGGCGCACGCCGTGTCCTTCTGCGGCTACGCGAAGATCGTCCGCCACTCGTTCGGCATCGAGGCGATCATGAAGGGCGACGCGAACTGGCCCACCCGCCTCGCCGACCGCGACCTGCTCTACTACCTGGCCGACGCTTTCCGGGGCCGGCTGGTCAAGGAGCTGCCCGCACAGCGCGAGCACGTCTCGCCCGCCGTCCGGCAGACCGCGTACCGGGCCAAGTCCCTCCTCGTCCAGCTCGCCGAGATTTCCGTCGAGGTCGCCCAGACCGTCATCGCCGACGACGCCGACGGCCTGCCCGTGCTGCCCGCCTGGTTCCTCGTCGAGGCTGCCCGCGACATGCCGCGCCTGGTCGAGGCCCGCCGGTGACCCGCCCCACCCGCAAGAACACCGGCAACGCCAAGCCCGACCCCGCCGACCAGGCCTTCGCCGAGGGCCTCGCCCTGGTCAAGCGGAACCCGGCCCTCGCCGCCGTCTCCGCCACCGTCTGCCGCCAGGCGAAGTGCCCGGCCACCCCCGCCGGTGGACTGGCGGCCGTCGACTCCAACGGCACCGTCCACGTCCACCCCACCCGGCGCGCCACGCCCGGCGAATGGGCCTGGACGCTCTCCCACGCACTGCTCCACCTCGGCTTCGGACACGTCCCCGCAGCCAAGGACGAGCGCCGCACCCAGCCCGACCGCTTCGACCTGGCCGCCCGCTGCGCCGTCGTCAACCGGTTCCTGGCGAGCTTCGCACCCGGCTGGACCCCGGACCGCCTGCCCGCCGAGCACCCGGGCGGCGACGAGGACCTGCTCGCGGCCCGGTGGCGCCGCGACGGCATCCCCGCGGCCCACGAACACTGCGGCACCGCCGGAGACCACCCCGACCAGGTCCTGGTGACCTGGCAGGCGTGGAACACCACCGTCCCCGACTGGGAGACCTCCTTCGCGCACGCCCTGACCCGCAGCGTCTCGGCCGCCATGGACGTGGCCGGCGGCCGCCGCGACCGGGTCACCGGGGAGCACGTACGGCTGCACCCTTGGGACCGGGCCCTGAACTGGTTCGTCTCCTCGTACCCGCTGCTCGGGGGGCTCGCCGCCGGGCTGAAGATCGTCGCCGACGCCGAGCTGGCCCGAGCCCAGGGCATCGACATCGCCGCCGTCAGCGCGAGCGCCGGGGAGATCTACGTCAACCCGCTGCGCAGCTTCACCGACGGGGAATGGCGGTTCATCCTGGCCCACGAGATGCTGCACGCCGCCCTGCGCCACGGGGAGCGCCGCGGCGCCCGCGACCCGTACCTGCACAACGTGGCGGCCGACTACGTGGTGAACGGCTGGCTCGTGGAGATGGACGTCGGCGAGATGCCGGAGGGGCTGCTGTACGACGCGGAGCTGCGCGACCTGTCCGTCGAGGAGGTCTACGACCGGATCACCGCCGACCTGCGCCGCATGCGCCGCCTCGCCACCCTGCGCGGCAAGGGCCGCGGGGACATCCTGGGCGAGCCGCTGCCCCACCCGGGCAGCTGCCCGTACACCGACCTGGACGAGTTCTACCGGCGCGGCCTGGTCCAGGGCTTCGACCTGCACGGGTACGGGGAGCGCGGGCTGCTCCCCGCCGGGCTGATCCAGGAGATCCGGGCGCTGGCCCACCCGCCGGTGCCGTGGGACGCGGCGCTCGCCCGCTGGTTCGACGCGTACGTGCCGCGGCCCGTGGCCGTACGGTCCTACGCCCGCCCGGCCCGACGCCAGGCCTCGACCCCCGACATCCCTCGCGCGGGCCGGTACTTCCCGCTCGAGGAGACCGCCCGCTGCACCTTCGGGGTGGTCCTCGACACCTCGGGGTCGATGAACGCCGCCCTGCTCGGCAAGGCGCTCGGCGCCATCGCCTCGTACGCGGAAGCCCGCGACGTACCGGCCGCCCGCGTCGTGTTCTGCGACGCGGCGCCGTACGACGCGGGCTATCTGCCACCCACCGAAATCGCCGGACGGGTCCGGGTGCGCGGCCGGGGCGGCACGGTCCTGCAACCGGGCATCGACCTGCTGCACCGGGCGGAGGACTTCCCGCCCGGTGCCCCGGTCCTCGTGATCACGGACGGCGAGTGCGGCACCCTGCGGATCCGGCGCGAGCACGCCTATCTGATCCCGCAGGGTGCCTCCCTGCCGTTCACGCCCCGCGGGCCGGTCTTCCGACTGGCCTGAGGGGCGTGCACCCCGGTTTTAGTCGAGGTAGTCGCGCAGCACCTGCGAGCGCGACGGGTGACGGAGCTTCGACATGGTCTTCGACTCGATCTGGCGGATGCGCTCACGGGTGACCCCGTACACGCGGCCGATCTCGTCGAGGGTCTTCGGCTGGCCGTCGTTGAGGCCGTAGCGCATGGAGACCACGCCCGCCTCGCGCTCCGAGAGCGTGCCCAGGATGGACTGGAGCTGCTCCTGGAGGAAGGTGAAGGAGACCGCGTCGGCCGGCACGACCGCCTCGGAGTCCTCGATGAGGTCACCGAACTCGCTGTCGCCCTCCTCACCCAGCGGGGTGTGCAGGGAGATCGGCTCGCGGCCGTACTTCTGGACCTCGATGACCTTCTCGGGGGTCATGTCGAGTTCCTTGCCCAGCTCCTCCGGAGTGGGCTCCCGGCCGAGGTCCTGGAGCATCTGGCGCTGGACGCGGGCCAGCTTGTTGATGATCTCGACCATGTGGACGGGGATGCGGATGGTGCGCGACTGGTCGGCCATGGCACGCGTGATCGCCTGCCGGATCCACCAGGTGGCATACGTGGAGAACTTGAAGCCCTTGGTGTAGTCGAACTTCTCCACCGCGCGGATCAGACCGACGTTGCCCTCCTGGATCAGGTCCAGGAAGAGCATGCCGCGGCCGGTGTAGCGCTTGGCGAGGGAGACCACGAGGCGGAGGTTGGCCTCCAGCAGGTGGTTCTTGGCCCGGCGGCCGTCCTCGACGAGGATCTCCAGCTCGCGCTTGAACGCGGGCTTGTGGTCCTCCTCCTCTTCGAGCTTGTACTCGGAGAAGAGACCGGCCTCGATGCGCTTGGCGAGCTCCACCTCCTGCTCGGCGTTGAGGAGCGGCACCTTGCCGATGAGCTTGAGGTAGTCCTTGACGGGGTCGGCGGTGGCGCCGGCGACCATGACGGTCTGGGCCGGGGCGTCGTCCTCGTCGTCGTCGGACAGGACGAAGCCGGCGCTGCCGCCCGTCTTGGGCGTCTCCTTCTCGTCGCCCTCGTCCAGGTCCTCGGCTGCCCAGTCCTCGCCCTCGGCCACGGGGGCGTCGCCCTCGTCGCCGTCCTTGGCGGTCTTCTTCGTGGCGGCCGTCTTCTTCACGGCGGTCTTCTTGACGGCGGTCTTCTTGACCGTCCGCTTCTTGGGCGCGGCGGCGGCCTCGGCCGCCACCTCCTCCTCGGTCCCGGAGGCCGACGGGTCGGATATCGCCGCGGCGGGGGTGGTGGCAGCCGTTTTGCGCGCACCGATGAGGCGCGGCGGGGCGGCGGCCTTCTTGGCGACGGTGCGCGCCGGAGCGGCGGCCGCCTTGCGCGCCTTCTTGGCGGGAGCCTTCGTGGCGGGGGCGGCGCTGACGTGCAGCGCGACGCCCTCTTCGTCCAGGACCTGGTTCAGGCTGCGCAGGACCCGCTTCCACTGGTCCACCGGGATGCGGCCGGCCTCGAAGGCCTGGCGCACGTCATCACCGTTGATGTGACCCTGCTCGCGGCCACGCTCGACAAGCGCGACCAGGGCCTCGGATTCGGCGATCTCCGTGGGGAACGTACGGGACGGGCTGAGCGACACAAGGAGCCTCTCGTTGCGAACAGATAAGGGGTGGCGGGACATCATCGCGCGAACTCGGGAAACAGACCCGAGGGGGGTCTGTATTCCGGGCCGCACGAGGACACCTGTCGGTTCATCGCATGCCCGAGTAGATTCGTTACGCGCTGAATTGAGTGACCTGCGCCACGCTGCGACCGGGGAGCCGGTCGCGGGTGGTCGCGTCCGCCCGTTTTGTCAGCCCGTTTTGCGGGCCTCGATGAGAAAACGGGCGGTGTGTGCGACGAACGGGCCTTCGCGCTCGATCTGTTCGTGCAGCTCGCGCAACCGGGCCCGATGCTGCCCGACCGTGAAGCCCGGCACCATCCAGATCACCTTCCGTAGAAAGTAGATCACGGCTCCGATGTCGTGGAACTCCGTCCGCAGCCGCTCGGAGCGCAGATCGACCACCTCCAGTCCCGCCTTCGTGGCCTCGGCGACCGCGTCGTCGGGGTGCCGGGCCCGCCGGACCTCCTCCGGCTGCGCTCCCAGGAAGTACTCCACGAGCTCGAAAACGCTCGCCGGGCCGACCTGCTGGGAGAGGTACGTGCCACCGGGCTTCAGCACCCGCGCGATCTCCTCCCACCAGATCGTGACCGGATGCCTGCTGGCGACGAACTCGAAGGCTCCGTCGCCGAACGGCAGCGGCGGTTCGTCGGAGTCGGCGACCACGACCGCGCCGAGCGGGTGCAGCAGCCTTGTCGCCTTGTCGACGTTGGGCGGCCACGATTCGGTGGCCACCGTCAGCCGGGGCAGGGGCCCGGCTCCGGCGAGCACCTCTCCGCCGCCGGTCTGGATGTCCAGGGCGGAGCCGACCTGCGCCAGGCGCCGCGCCAGGATTCCCTGATACCCCCAGGAGGGGCGCTGCTCGGTGGCGCGGCCGTCGAGCCAGGAGAAGTCCCAGCCGTCCACGGAAACGGATTCCGCTTCCGCGACGAGATGGTCGAAAGTGCGCGTCATGTCTCGATCGTCCCAGGTCCGGCGCCGGTCATCCACCGGATTGCCGGGCCGGGGGCCACGCCGGACATCCCGGGAGGTCGCCTACACTGGGCGGCGGGCCGTGACTGGCGTTCGGGTGGATCACCACCGGGGAGCGGCCCGGCGTACACCCGCATCCCGTACGCCGACTGCCGCGCGCCTGGGCGAACCGCGATCCCGCAGCGACGCTCAGGAGCCCCGATGACCACTCAGACGACCGCCCAGACCGTTTCCGCCACCCCGGACGTTCCCGCCGCCGGGACCGCCCGGCTGATGGACGGCACCGCCCTCGCCCGCCGCATTTCGGAGCGGACCGCCGAGTACGCCGCGAAGATCACCGAGCGCACCGGAACCGCGCCCTGTCTGGCCACCGTGCTCGTGGGCGAGGACCCCGCGTCGGTCACCTACGTCCGCATGAAGCAGAACCGTTGCGCCAAGGCCGGGATCACCTCGCGCCACGTGGAGCTGCCGGCCGGGACGACCACCGAGGAGCTCGTCGCCACCCTGACCGCGCTCTCGGAGGACCCGGAGATCAGCGGCATCCTGCTCCAGCACCCCGTCCCGCACCACATCGACGAGCGCGCCGCCTTCGAGGCCATCGCCCCGGGCAAGGACGTCGACGGGGTCACCATGCACTCCTTCGCCGCCATGGGCTTCGGACTGCCGGGCTTCGTCTCCTGCACCCCCGGCGGCATCATGCGCCTGCTGGAGGCCTACGACGTGGACCTGACCGGCAAGCACGCCGTGGTCGTCGGCCGCAGCGCGATCCTGGGCAAGCCCGCCGGGATGCTGCTGCTGGAGCAGAACGCCACCGTCACCTACTGCCACTCGCGCACCGTGGACCTGTCGTCCATCGTCCGGCAGGCGGACGTGCTGGTCGCCGCCGTCGGCAAGGCCGAGTTCATCCGCGGCGAGGACATCAAGCCGGGCGCCGTGGTCCTGGACGCCGGCTACAACGAGGGGAACGTCGGCGACGTCCACTTCGAGTCCGCCGCCGCACGCGCCTCGCTGATCACCCCGGTACCGGGCGGCGTGGGCCCGATGACCATCGCCGTACTGCTGGAGCAGACCGTCCAGGCCGCCGCCGCGCAGGCCGGCCTGGCCCTCGCGGACCTCTGACCCGGTCCGCACCCCCCGACGCGGACGAACGCCCCGGGCCCTTCGGTCCGGGGCGTTCCGTTTCCTCCGGTAACAGGCCGAAAGACCGATCCCGGTCCGGCGCGACAGGGCTCCAATGAATATGTGAAGCCTTCGATGGATATGCAGAAGCCCCCGGCGTCGGACGCAGCACCGGACGCGGCGGCGGTGGGCGGGAAGCGCCACCCGCGCGGGCTCGCCACCCTCGTCCTCGCCGAGCTGTGGGAGCGTTTCAGCCTCTACGGCATGGTCGCCATCCTCGTGCACTTCCTCGCCGCCTCCCGCGGCCACGGGGGCATGGGACTCCACGAGGGCACCGCGGAGGCGGTGGAGGGCGTCTACATGGCCATGATCTCGCTGCTGGCGCTGCCCGGCGGCTGGATCGCCGACCGCTTCCTCGGCGCCCGGCGGGCGGTCCTGTGGGGCGGCGTGGTCATCATGGCCGGTCACGTCCTGATGGCCGTCCCGAACCCGGTCTTCGTCTGGCCCGGTCTGGTCCTCATCGTCATCGGCACCGGCCTGCTCAAGCCGAACATCTCCGCGCTGGTCGGCCGGCTGTACGCCGCCGACGACGACCAGCGGCGCGACGCCGGCTACTCGATCTTCTACATGGGCATCAACCTGGGCGCCGTGATCGCCCCGCTCGTCGTCGGCTACCTCGGCGAGGAGGTCAACTGGCACCTCGGCTTCGGCGCCGCCGCCGTCGGCATGGCCCTCGGCCTGGTCCAGTACGTCCTCGGCGGACGCCGCCTCTCGGAGCAGCTGCGGGCGGAGCCCGTGGTCCGGCTCACCCCCGCCGAGCGGGCCAAGGTGCGCAAGTCCTCCTCGTACGGCCTGGTCTTCACCGCCGTACTGATCACCCTGCTGGCCGCCTCGCACGCGCTGAGCATCGACAACATCACCTTCGTGCTGACGATCGTCGCCGTAGTGGTTCCGGCGGGCGTGCTGCTCTCGATGTACCGCAGCCCCAAGATCGACCGGGTCGAGAAGACCCGGCTGCGGGCCTACGTCTGGCTCTTCCTGGCCGCCACGCTGTTCTGGCTGGTCTACGACCAGATGGGCAACGAGCTGAACCTGTTCGCCGCCCAGAAGACGGACCTGTCCCTGCTCGGCTGGCACATCCCGGCGAGCTGGACCCAGTCGCTGCCCTCGCTGTTCGTGATCATCCTGGCCCCCGTCTTCGCCGCCTTCTGGGTGCGCCGGGGCAAGCACATGAGCACCCCGTTCAAGTTCGGCCTGGCCCTGCTGCTGACCGGCGCCTCCTTCGTGGTCATGTCGGGCGCCGCGGCCATCGCCTCCAGCGGGGTCAAGGTCTCGCTGATGTGGCTGGTGGGCGTGTACGTGATCCAGGTGATGGGCGAGATGTGCCTGAGCCCGGTGGGCCTCTCGGTCACCACGAAGCTCGCCCCGCGGGCCTTCACCAACCAGATGATGGGCGTGTGGTTCCTCGCCGCCGCCACCGGAGACGCGATCGGCGCGCAGCTGCCCCGGCTCGACGCGGTCATCGGCCAGAGCTGGAACTTCCTGTGGCAGGGCGCCATGGTGATCGCGGCGGGCGCGGTGATGGTCTTCTTCACCAAGCGGCTCAAGGTGCTGACGGGCGAGGCGGCCGCCGCTCGGGAAACGGTGGCGGTGGCGGCCTGAGCACCCCTCCCCGCTTCTCCTCCGGTCTCTTCCGGTCTCGTCCGGGACCGGGCCGGCCCGGTCTCAGGCCGGGGCCGCGGCCCGGCGGCGGGCCTCCGCCACGATGGGCGAGGTGTGGAACTCCCGGGCCAGCTCCGTCAGCGGCCGGCCGCCGAGGTGGCAGGGCTCGGCGGGACCGGATCCGGGCCCGGGTTCCACCCGGCCGGATGCGGCACGGCGCCGGCAGGCGGCCGCGAGTACGGCCGCGTCCGCCACCAGGGCGGCGCCCCGCGCGCACCGGCCCTGGGCCAGCGCGGCCTCGTAAGCCTCGCTCCGGACGGCGGGGTCGAACCAGGAGGCGAGCGCCAGCAGCCCGTCGTCGATCACCGATTCGCGGTGGATCAGCCGGATCCCGACGGGGGACCACCAGGTCAGCGGCACCGTCATCACACTGGACGCGGCGAACCCGTGCAGGGCCTTCCACAGCGGACGCAGCCTGCGGTACTGGCTGAGCTCCTGCCAGGCCGCCGATCCGCCGACCAGGGGCACGATGAACCCGGTGCCGACCAGCAACGCAGCCACGGAGGCGAGCGGCGGAGCCAGATCGGTGGACAGGCCGTCCCAGTCCCGGCCGGACCAGCGGGCGCCGACGGCCGCCCACTTCGCGACGAGATACCCCACGTCCAGCACCATGCCGGACATGAGCAGCGCCAGCCCGGTGCGCAGCGCCCGCAGCGCCGGGTCCACGCGCCGCAGCCACTTCCAGCACAGCAGGGTCAGCGCCGTGCTGCCGACGGCGTGCGCGGCCAGGTAGAGGGCGATCATCTCGCGGATCCACGGGGTGTCGGCGTAGTACGTGTCCAGGTCGCGCAGCCGCTCGACCGGCGCGTCCCCCATCGCGAACAGGAAGACGATCGTCACGACGACGGCGCCGTACGCGACCACCGTGATCCGGGTGGCCCGGCGGACCCCCGGTGTCGGGCCGCCGCCCCAGTGCAGGACCAGCACGATGCACGACGCGGAGAACGCGGTGAGCGTGCCGTAGACCAGCGGGGCGGAGAAGTTGACGATGCCGGTGAGGCGGTTGACCGCGGCGATCGTCGGGGGCGCGGACAGGAACATGGCGAGGGAACCGACGACGAGCAGCGTGCACACGGCACGCATCAGCGGCCGGTCCCGGCCACGGCGCAGGGTCGGAGCCTTGACGGCCAGTGCCAGGAGGATCACGAACCCCGGAACGTAGAGGATGAGCCCGTCCGTCATCGGGCGCCTAGCGGGCTTCGAGGGGGTCGGCCTCTTGGTCGAGTCCCGCGACGGCCCGCTCGGCGGCGGTCAGCGGCGGGGCCCCCAGCGCATCGCGGTCGGAGGCGCGCAGGACCTGCCAGATCCCCGACGGCTTGACCCGGTGGGCGGGCGGGCCGCTCATGGTGACGACCTCCAGGAAGGCGGCGGTCAGCTCCTCCCGGGTGGTGGCCCCGGTGGCCAGCCGGGAGACGTAGGAGTTGAGCAGGCCGGCTCCGGCGCGCGGCTCCGTACCGGTGGCGCCCGGGTACAGGATGTCCTGCGAGGTGGCGAACTCCCAGGCGGCGGCCACCTGTGGGGCGAGGGCGCGCTGCGCCTCCATGCCGATGGCCGGGTGGGCCAGGCTCTTGGCGCGCAGCAGGGCGCGGACGGCCAGCAGGCCCTTGGCCGCGACCGTCAGGCCCTGGCCGTAGAGCGGGTTGAAGGCGGCGACCGAGTCGCCGACGGCGAAGAAGCCGCCGGGGAGCCGGGCCTTCTCGAAGAAGACCCGGCGATTGGCGGTGTCCTGGGTGACGGCGACGTCCGTCAGCGGCTTCCTGCCCTCCAGGAGCTCGCCGACGATCGGGTCACGGACGCCCTTGGCGAACGGGATGAACTCGTCGGGGTCGCCGGTGGGCCGGCCGCCCCGGGTCCCGGAGAGGGTGGCCTGCCACCGGCCGTTCTCGATGGGGACGATCGTCGCGGTCCGGCCGGGGACCGGGACCCGGGGGTCGGGCTGGACGTGGACGATGGGGAAACCCAGCTCGTGGGCTCCGGCGGGGGCCTCGAAGATCCTGGTCGCGCAGACCAGGCCCGAGTCGACCTCCGCCTGCCGGATGCCGTCCACACCGAGCGCCCGGAGCCAGGCGCGAGCCCGGGAGCCGCGGCCGCTCGCGTCGACCACGAAGTCGGCGGTGATCAGCCGGCCCTCTCCCTCCGGGGTGTCGGCCCGGACGCCGGTGATCCGCGCCGTGGTCCCCTCCAGGGAGCGGACCCGGCTGCGCTGGAGGGTGGTGACCCCGTCCAGGGCCATCACCCGGGCGCGGACCACGGAGTCGAGGAGGTCGCGGCTGCAGGAGACGCCGAACTGCTTCTCCCCGTACCGCGGGATCCAGCCCCGGGCGGTCTTGGTGACCAGGTCGGTGGGCAGGCTGCGGCGCATCGCCCCCGCTGCCGTCCAGTCCTCCATGATGCCCGGCAGGATCTCCTCGACGGCCCGGGCGCCACCCGACCACATGACGTGCACGTGGCGGGCCTGCGGCAGTCCGCGCCGGGGCTCCGGGAGCTCGGGCAGGGTGTCGGCGTCGATGATGACGACCGTCGCGTGCTCGGCGAGGACGGCGGCCGCCAGGAGACCGGCCATGCTGCCCCCGATGACGACGGCGCGGCGGGGTGGGGAGGACTGGGTCATCGTGTGGTGCTCTCTGTCAGGGCCGTGCGCGTGCGCATCGGCGGAATGGGTGCGTCGGCGGGAAGGCGGTGGTCAGCCGCCGGGGGCTTGGGCCGGGGCCCGCTCAACGTCCACAGCCGAACGAGGTCTTGATGCGCTCGATCGCCTCGGGCACCTGCTCTTCCCGGGGCGGCGGCAAGAAGGTCTTGAGGATCTTTCCGAGGTACAGGCCGAAGGTCTCCGCCCGGACCTCCGCGGGATCGCTGCGGTCGGCCCGGGCGGCCGCCTGCCGCACCACGGCGCCCAGCCCGTCCTCGGAGTGCAGCAGCTCCGTCAGGCGGCCGCCCCGGCCGGTCAGCCGGGCCGCCACCGCCATGCCCCGGCCGTGCCGGTCGCAGGTTCCCTCGTCCAGGTGCCACAGCTCGTGGCAGGCGATGACGAGCTGGTGCTCGGGACGGGTGCGCTCCTCGATGACGAGGAGGTCGCGGTCCTCCATCTCCAGCCACAGCCCGCTGGCCGTGTCGGGCGGGAAGGCGGCGAACCGGAACAGCACGGGCCGGTCGCGGCCGCTCCCGTAGGCGGCGCACAGGCTCCCGATGATGCCGGTGGCGTCCGTGCCCGGAGTCAGGCGCGCCGCCGCCAGCAGATCGTCGCCGAGCTTCCGCATGGCCCGCGTGGTCCTCATGGCGCTTCCCCTTCGGCACTGCGGTCGATGTCATCGGCGCCGCCCGGCGGGCGGGGGGCCGGCGGGCGGCCCAACTGCCCTTCCCGCGCGAGCAGGTCGTCCAGGTAGTCGGCCAGCGATTTCCAGCCGCCCGGCGAGAGCCGGCCGGCCCGGGTGACGATGCTGCGTACGTCGTGCGCCCGCAGTACGGCGAGCATGGGGTTCTCGGCCTGCCGTTCGGAGGACCGCAGCTCGCGCTCGATCCCGCTGAGTGCCCCGGTCAGCGCTTCGGTGTCGTCGGCCAGCAGGAAGCCGCTCTCCACCCCGTAGAAGCGTTGGATCCCGGCGGCCGCCGCCAGGTTCGGGAGCCCCTCGCCCTGGGCGAGGCGGGTCAGCGACTGGCCCGAGGCGTCGAAGGAGCCGGCGATGGCGGAGAGGGAATGCGGCTGTCCGTCCTCCCGGGGGCGGGTGCGGCGCAGGTGCTCGAAGCGGCGGCGCACCTGCTCCTTCAGCGGGAGCCGGGGCGGGTTGCCGTCGAGGGTGAGCCGGATGTCCTGCGGGGTGATGCCGGTGAGGTAGGAGAGGCGTTCGAGGTCGTCCGCGGCGCCAGCCGTCCGGCCCTCCGCGGCGCCAGACGCCCGACCCTCCGCGGCCCGGCCCTCCGGTCCGGATCCGGGCCCGGTGGTGGCCAGGGCGCGCTCCACCGCGCTCTTGCTGTCGGCGAGCAGGAAGCCGGCGTACACCCCGAAGAACCGCTGCACCCCGGCCGCGTGGCCGAGCCGGGGCAGTCCGGTGCCCGCATTGAGCGGGCCGAGGGAGGCGCCGGGGGCGTCGAAGTCCTCGGCTATGGCCGCGAGCGACCACTCCCGGCCGTGCTTGTCGCGGCGGGTGGCGCGCAGCCGCAGGAAACGCCGGTGCACCCGCTCGCACAGCGGCAGTTCGGCGGCGGTGCCGTCCAGGATCCGGGGCACCCGAGCCGGGTCGACCCCGGACAGCAGACTGAGCCGTTCCACGGCGAGCACGTGCGCCGGGTCCTGGCCGCACCGCTCCGCCAGTGCCGCGACGCGGGCCCGGACCTCGTGGAGGCCGGGTCGGTCGGTGGCTCGCACCGGGTATTTCTCCGTCAGTAGAGAGATGGCTCGAACTGGTTGCTCTGCGTGAAGCCTAACCCCCGGTTCCGTGGCGGAAAAGGGCCGTCCCCCACCTTTCTTTCCGCTCAGCTCAAAAAATGTGGGGACCGCGCCCCCGCCGGGAACCCCCGGGCGCCCGTGCGTCAGTACGCCCGCGCGTCCGTACGCCCATTACCTGCCAGGTAATCGACCCGGCCGGGGCTTCGGCGGCACAGTGGAGCCATCGGGTTCCGGGGCCGCGCACTCGGCTCCGGGGCCCGGGCAGCCCTGCCCCATCAGCGCATTCGACCCTCGACGGAGGCTGATCCGCCATGTCCGCAACCCTGTTCACCGCCGTAGCCCGTACCACCGTCCCCCGGACCGCGCTGCGCCGGTTCCTCGCCCTCGACGCCGTCGTCAGCACCGGCAACGGGCTCGCCTACGTCGCCTTCTCCGGGCCCCTCGGCCGGCTGCTCGGCGTCGGGCAGGGGGTGCTGCTGGGACTCGGGGTCTTCATGCTGCTCTACGGGTCGGCCGTCGGCCTGCTGGCCTCGCGCCGGCAGCCCCCGGTCTTCCCCGTCAGGATCGTCATCGAAGGCAACTACGCCTGGGCCGCGCTCAGCCTCGTCGCCCTCGTCCTCTGGTTCGAGCCCACCACCGCCGGGGCAGTGTGGATCACGGCGCAGGCCCTCGTCGTCGGCTCCTTCGCCCTCTTCCAGCAGCTCGCGCTGCGCGCGGACTCAGGGCGCCAGTGACCGCAGGTACTTCACCGTCGCCGGGTCGGCCGGGAGGAGGGTCTCGATGGCCAGCTCGGCGACCGTCACGTCCATGGGGGTGTTGAAGGTGGAGATGGAGGACACGAAGGAGAGCAGGTGCCCGTCGTGCTCGATCCGCAGGGGGAGCGCGAGGTACGCGACGGCCTCGACCGGCCCGTCCCCGTACGGCCAGTCCGCCCCGTCGGCCCCCTCCGCCGTCGCGGGCAGCGGATAGGCGGCCACCTCCTCGTACAGCGCGCGCAGCGGAGCCGAGCGGGCCAGGGCGATCTGCCGCTCCATCTGGGCCAGCAGGTGCCCGCGCCACTCGCGCAGGTTGCGGATCCGCGGGGCGAGGCCCTCCGGGTGCAGCGTCAGCCGCATCGCGTTGAGGGGACCGGCCAGCAGGTGCTCCGGCAGACCCTCCATCAGCATCAGGATGCCCCGGTTGGCGGCCACCACCTCGTACGTGGCGTCCACCACCAGAGCCGGATACGGCTCGTAGCCGGTCAGCAGCCGCTCCAGCCCCTCGCGCAGCACCTCCATGGATGGGTCGCCCAGCGGGGTGTGGGCGTACCGGGGCGCGTAACCCGCGGCCACCAGAAGGGCGTTGCGGTCCCGCACCGGGACGTCCAGGTGGTCCGCGAGCCGCAGCACCATCTCCTCGCTCGGCCGGGACCGGCCCGTCTCCACGAAGCTGATGTGCCGGGAGGAGGAGTCGGCGCGGCCCGCCAGCTCCAGCTGACTGAGCCCGCGCCGCTCCCGCCAGGTGCGCAGCAGGGCGCCTACCGTCAAGGGCGCAGCAGTCGTCATACGGTGACGTTAGCCCAGCCGGGGGATCGCGGCCCGGTCGCCCCGCGGCTCACCCCACGTCGAAGACGTTCCGCAGCCCGAGACGGTAGCGCCACAGGTCGTTCCGCTTGGCGGACTCCACCTCGGGCGCCCGGTAGAGCCCCCGCACCGTGCACCGCGCCGCCGTCGAACCATCCCGGTCCAGAAGGGAGTTGACGGCCGCCCGGGCCGAGGCGTTGGCCCCTTCCATCGTCGCCAGGTCGATGTCGACGGACACGTAGTCCCCGCTGAGGAAGAAGTTCGGGATCCGGGTGCCCGCGCTCGGCCGGTTGTGGAAGGTCCCGGCCGGGTGGATCAGCAGCTCGTCCTGGTTGGTCGGATGGGGGGTGCCGATCCCGTCCACCCCCGGGTCCAGGAACCACGAGTGCAGCTTCCCGTCCGACAGCAGGGTCTTACCGGTGTCGTTGAGCGAAGCCTTCAACTGCGCCCACACCTCGCGGGCGACCTCCTCGCGGGTGCACTCCTTGGCCGTCTTCCCGTAGAGGATCCCCGGCTTGTCCCACTCGGAGATGTCCACGGACAGGCAGTCCACGGCCGTGCCGTCCCCGTAGTCGGCGGGAAAGTTCCGCGCCGGCCAGTGTTCGGCCTGCTGGATCGCCGTCAACGACCAGGGCGAGTCGATGCAGTTGAGGTGGCCGTGTACGAGGGGTGCGCGCTCGGTGAGGTAGAACTGTATGCCGGTCATCCAGTCGGTCCGCAGCAGGTCGCACCGCCCGAGCATCGGGTCGGCCGCGCGCAGTGCCGGGCTCCAGGTGCGGCGGGCGTGCTCGACGGGCAGCGCGCTGACGTAGTGGTCGGCGGTGACGGTCCGCACGGCTCCGGCCGGGTCCTCGATGAGGACCCCGCTCACGCGGCCGTCCCCGTACCGGACCTCGCGTACCGTCCACCCGATCTTGAACTCCACGCCCAGCGAGCGCAGATGGGCCTCCCAGGGATCGATCCACGCCTCGTTGGTGGGCAGGTTCAGGATCCGGTCCGGCGGACCGTCGGCGCCGCGGCCCAGCAGGTTGAAGACGAAGGCCTCGCCGAGCGTGCCGACGGTGCGGGTCGAGGCCTCCTCGGCCTTGGTGGCGACGATGTTGCGGGTGACGCCGATGGCGAGGATCCGCTGGTACTCGCTCGACATCCGCGCGGCCCGGGTGAACTCCCACCACGGGGTGCGCTCCCACTGCCCTTCGCGCCGCTCGTCGCAGCTGGTGAGGAAGACCAGGGCGCGGTCGGCGAAGTACGCCGTCTCGTGGAGCGGGAGGCGGACCAGCGACTGGAGGATGCCGGTGAGGGCCCGGCGCAGCTCGTCGGGGGTCAGCTCGGCGGGGGAGTGCTCCGGCCAGGGGATGGGCGCGCGCAGGTCCTCGCGGCCGGCCGCCCGGGCGAACATCATCTCGCGCGGGGCGACCAGGTTGTCCCAGACGCCGTTCGCGTTGCCGGGGAAGGGGATGCGCCGCATCGTGTCCGGCAGGTTGTGGTAGATCCCCGGGATGAAGCGGAAGCCGTGCTCCGCGGGGAGCGGCCGGCGGCCGCCGCGGGCGCTGCCGGGGACGTCCATGCTGCGGGCCTTGCCGCCGAGCGCCCGCCGTTCGTACACGGTGACGGCGTAGCCGCGTTCGGCCAGTTCGTGTGCGGCGGTGAGGCCGGCGACCCCGCCGCCGAGGACGGCGACCCGGCGCGCCTGCCCGGCCGCGGCGGATCCGGTGGCGGCGGATCCGGTGGCGGCCGCGGCCGGGGCCGCGAGGCTCCCGGCAGCCGATAACCCGCCCGCGGTGGCCGCGGCCCCCGCGATGAACGTGCGCCTGGAGTTTCCTGTGCGCGTCACGGTGATGCTCCCTCGATGTCGTCGGCACCCGGTGGTATTACCGGCGGTAACAGTCACGTCCGGCGCAGGAGCATAGGGGCGGCGCGATGGTCACGGAAGGCGCGGAAGTACCCGCACGCACTATGGCGCGAAACCTTCCCCCGAGCCTGAGCTGTGGGAACCTTGACTTCACGTCAGGTCAATCGGGCAGTCGTGTACATCGAGTACACCGTGTACGGGGAAGGAGCCTGCGGATGTCGAGAGAGCCGCTTTCGCAGAAGGAGATCGAGGACCGGCTGAGGGAACTCCCCGGCTGGGCCTTCGAGGACGACCGGATCATCCGCACCTACCGGCTGGGCAGTCACTTCGCGGCGAGCGCGCTGGTCGGCCACATCGCCTCCGTGCAGGAGGAGTTGAACCACCACTCCGACCTCACCCTCGGCTACAACACCGTCCGCCTCTCCGTGAACACGCACGACGCCGGCGATTGCGTCACCGACGCCGACTTCACCCTCGCCGAGCGCGTCGAATCCCTGGCCCCCTCCCACGGCGCCGCCTGATGCCGAGAGCTCTGCCGATGCCCGTGCCCACGCCGAGACCGCTCCTCGACTACGACGCCGAAGCCGAGGCCTACGACGCCACCCGCGGCGGCGCCCCGCGCGCCGAGGCCGCCGCCGCGGCGGTCCTCGGCCTGCTCCCGCCGGACACCGCCACCCTGCTCGACCTCGGCTGCGGCACGGGCATCGTCACCACCCGCATCGCCGCCGCCCGCCCGGAGCTGCGCGTCCTCGGCGCGGACACCTCGTACGGGATGGCCGCCATGGCGCGCTCCCGCGGGGTCACGGTGGTCCTCGCCTCCGGGACCCGGCTCCCGTTCCGTTCGGGTTCGCTCGACGCGGTCAGCGCGGTCTGGCTGCTTCACCTGCTGCGCTCACCGGGCCTGGTGGCCGCCGTGATCGCCGAGGCCGGGCGGGTGCTGCGGCCCGGCGGGGTGTTCGTCACCACCGTCGACAAGGACGCCGCCCACGACGTGGGCAGCGACATCGACGCGGTACTCGCCGAGCACCTCACCGCCACTCCCGCCGACTCCGCCCAGGCCGTCACCGGCCACGCGGCCGCCGTGGGCCTGTACCCCGCCGGCGAAGCCCTCTTCACCGGCCACGGCCAGGGCCGCACCCCGCGCGGGGCCGCCGAAGCGCTGCTCGCCGGGCGGTACGCCTCCCGGGTCCACCCGCGCGGGATCACTCCGCGCGAGCTCGCGGACCGGCTGGAACTCCTGCCCGGGCCGGACACCCCGCGCGCGGAGCCGACGTACCGGCTGCACGGCTTCGTACGGGCCTGACGGGCGGCGGCGGGGGCAGCGGCGACGGGGCAACTGCCCCCCCGCCACTGCCCCCGCCTGCCTGTCTGCCCGCCCGCCCGCCTGCCCCGCCCCGCCTCAGGCGGGCTCCAGGCGCCACCACTGCGCCGGGGAATCGGTGTCCTCGCACTGCCGGGCCCGGCCCTCCGCGTCCGCCTCCAGCGGCAGGCCGCTGATGGCCGCGATCAGCGAGACCACGCCGGGGTCGTCAAGGTGCTCCTCCACGACCCACTCCTGCGCCCCGAAGGCGTTCGCCTTCCACACCTGGACCCGGGTGCCGCTCTCGGTCGACGCGTTCGCGACATCGAGCCGCTTGCCGTTGTGGACGCTGACCAGGTGGAAGATCCCGCCGCCGCTGTGCACCGGGGTGATCTCCCACCGCCTGGCCGCGGCGGGCTCGCCGTCCGGCCCGACGCAGACCCGGTTGCCGCTCTCGACCTGGAGCAGCAGCCCGCTCCCGGCATTGCGGATCAGGTACACGCCGTCGGGAGCCTTCGTCTGCGCGTTCCTCTGCGCCGTCCCTGTCACCGGCGGCTCAGTAGTCGAACTCGGCCGGGTCGGGACCGATCCGGCGCCCCGCCGAGCCCGCGCCGAGCGCGTCCAGCGCGGCGATGTCCCCGGCGTCCAGCTCGAAGCCGAAGACGTCGAGGTTCTCCCGGATCCGCGCCGGGGTCACGGACTTCGGGATCACGACGTTGCCCAGCTGGAGGTGCCAGCGCAGCACCACCTGCGCGGCCGAGCGGCCGTGCTTGTCGGCGATCGCGGTGACGGCGGGGAGGGTGAGCAGGTCCTTGCCCTGGCCGAGCGGGGACCAGGCCTCGGTGGCGATGCCCAGGCGCGCGTGCAGGGCGCGCAGCTCGGTCTGGGGGAGCAGCGGATGCAGCTCGATCTGGTTCACGGCGGGGACCAGGGCGCTCTCGGCGCCGAGCCGCTCCAGGTCGGCGGGGCGGAAGTTGGACACGCCGACGGCCTTGGCGCGGCCGCTCCGCGCGATCTCCTCGAAGGTCTTCCAGATGGCCAGGAAGTCGTCGCGCATCGGGCGCGGCCAGTGGATCAGGTACAGGTCGATCTCGTCGAGGCCCAGCTTGGCGAGCGAGGCGTCGAACTCGCGCAGCACGTTGTCCCGGCCCCAGGTCTCGGACTTCCCGTTCCACAGTTTGGTGGTGACGAAGAGCTCCTCGCGCGGCACTCCGGCGGAGGCGATGGCCTTGCCGGTGCCCTCCTCGTTGCCGTAGATGGCGGCCGTGTCGATGCTGCGGTAGCCCGCCTCCAGCGCCGTCCGGACGGCCTGCTCCGCCTCGGCGTCCGGAACCTGCCAGACGCCGTAGCCGAGCTGGGGCATGAGCGTGCCGTTGTTGAGCTTGATGCCGGGGACCTGGTTCACGTCGGTCGTTCCCTCTGGTCGTCGCTGGTGCGGGTGCTGACTGCCGTACGGGCGCTGGTGAGCATGCCCGTACGACCGGCGACAACCGGACCCCGGCGTGGCCTATTCCCGCCGTAGGGGTGAATCCGTACGGCGGGAAATGGGCACGTCACGCCCTACGCCCCCAGGTACGCCTCCCGGACCAGGGCGTTGGCCCGCACCTCGGCCGCCGTGCCTTCGGCGAGGACGGTCCCCAGGTCCAGGACGACCACCCGGGTGCAGAGGTCCATCACGAAGGCGACGTTGTGCTCGACCAGCAGCACCGCGCAGCCCTCCTCCTCGGCGAGCCGGCGCACGACCGCCGCGAGCTGCTCGCGTTCGGGCGCGGACATGCCCGACGCGGGCTCGTCCAGGAGCAGCACCCGGGGCGGATCGGCCACCGCGCGGGCCAGCTCCACCATCCGGGCCCGCCCCACCGGCAGACCGCCGGCGTACGAGTCCCCGAGCGCGCCGATGCCGCAGTCGGCCAGCACCCGCGCGGCCCGCTCCCGCCGCTCCCGCTCCCGGCGGCGCCGGGTGGGCGAGGCGACCAGATCGGCGGCGAGACCGCCGCCCCCGCCCCGCCACTCCTGCGCGACGAGGACGTTGTCGGCCACGCTGAGCTGCCCGAACAACTGCTGGCGCTGGAAGGTCCGGCGCATTCCGTGCCGGGCCCGCCAGACCGGGGAGCGCCGGGTGACGTCCACCCCGTCGAGCAGCATCCGCCCCCGGTCGGGCCGCCGGATCCCGGACAGCACGTCGAACAGGGTGGTCTTCCCGGCCCCGTTCGGCCCGATCAGCCCGCACACCTCTCCGGCCCGGATCCCGAGGTCCACGCCCGTCAGCGCCCTGACCCCGCCGAACCGGACGCTGACGCCGCGGGCCTCCAGTACATAGGGGTCTTCTCTCATGTCGCCATCCCCAGGTAGGCCTCGGTCAGCCGGTCCGCCTCCACCTCGGAGCGCGGGCCGCACCAGGAGACCCGGCCCTGCGAGAGGTAGGCGACGGTGTCGGCGATCCCGAGGATCTCGGCCGCCTTCTCCTCCACCAGCAGCAGCGCGGTCCCGGCGGCGCGGAGCTCCATGAGCAGCCCGTACACCTCGTCGACCACGCGGGGGGCGAGCCCGAGGGAGGGCTCGTCCGCGATCAGCACTCCGGGTGGCCGCTGCAACAGCGGTGCGAGGGCCAGCATTTGCTGTTCCCCGCCGGACAACGACCCGGCGGAGAGCGTGCGCCGCTCGCGCAGCCGGGGGAACCGGTCGTAGACGGCGTCCCGTTCCTCCGCGTCCCTCAGGTAGAGGGAGAGGTTCTCCTCGATGCTGAGCGAGGGAAAGATCCCCCGCCCCTCGGGTGCGAGCAGCACCCCCGCCCGGGAGCGGCCCACGGCGCCGTTGCGGGTGGCGTCCCGCCCGCCCACGTGGACGGTCCCGCCGGCGACGGCCAGCGCTCCGGCCGCCACCCGGCAGGCAGTGCTCTTCCCGGCCCCGTTGGGCCCGAGCACGGCGAGGATCTCTCCCTTCCGGACGACGAGGTCCACACCGTGGAGGACGAGCCCGCCGTCGTATCCGGCGGTGACGCCGCGCAGCTCCAGGGCGGGGCCGTCCGGGGGCTGAACATCAGCCCCTCCGGCGTTTGAGGAGCGGGGGTCCGGGGGCGGAGCCCCCGACGGGGTCCGGTGCGCAGCCCCGGTTTCGGGAAGGGGCGGGGTGGGGGCACGCCCCGCAGGGCCCACCCCGGCTCCACCGCCGACCCGGGCAGCGGGAACGGCCCCGGCTGCGGCTCCGGCCGAGACAACGGCCCGCCGCCGCGCGAGCCGCACAGGCACCGCCGCGCAATACCCATCGGGATCGTTGGCCAGGGCCAACCCCGCCAGCCCGAACAAGATCACCGGCAGGTGCGCCGACTCCGTGACGTAGTCCGCCATCACCCGCGGAGCGACGGCGAAGACCAGCCCCGCCACCACCGCGTACTGCGGCCTGCGCACGCCCGCCGCGACGACCACCGCCAGCCACACCAGCCCGGTCATCGCCGTGAAGTCCGTAGCGGTGATGCGGGTGTTGTACGAGGCGTACATCACGCCCCCGAACCCGGCCAGCCCGGCCGACAGCGTGAACAGCAGCAGCTTCGTCCGCAGCACGGACACCCCGGAGGCCATCGCGGCCGCGGGAGCCGACCGTACGGCGAGCATCGCCCGGCCCGAGGGGGAGCCCCGCAGCGCGCTCAGCCCGGCGGCGACCGCCGAGACCATCAGGACCAGCGCCACCCCCAGCGCCCGGTCGTCGGAGAGGTCCACCGGCCCGATGACGGGCCGCGGGATCGACCACCCGGAGTCCCCGTTGCGCAGCCACCGCATCTGGAAGAGCACCTGGTCCGCCAGGAAGGCCAGGGCGAGTGTCGCCAGCGCCAGGGAGCGCCCGCCGAGCCGTAGCGCGGGCAGTGCGACCAGCGCTCCCAGGACGGCGGCCACGCACGTGCCGACGGCCAGCGCCGCGAAGAACGGCCACCCGCGGCTCATCAGCAGTCCGGCCACCAGCGCGGCCCCGGTCACGAAGGTGCCCTGGGCCAGCGAGACCATCGCGCCGAGCCCGGTGACCACGGTGAAGGACATGAACACCAGGGCCAGCGCCAGCCCTTGGGCGAGGAGCCCGCTCCAGAAGGGGGTGGTCACGGTGTAGAAGGCCGTGCCGAGCAGTACCGCGCCCCCGGCCCACACCCCCCAGCGCCGCCCCCACGGTGCGCCGGCCAGATGGTCCGGGGAGGCCACGTCCACGGCGGCGGTCCCGGCGGCCCGGGCCCGCCGGGTGAGCACCAGCAGGCCCCCGAAGAGGATCAGGAAGGGCACGGCCGTCCTGAAGCCGGTGACGGAGTCGGCGAAGGACGCGTAGCCGACGACCAGGTTCTGCAGGACGCCGAGCCCCAGCCCGCCCGCGAAGGCGAGCGGGACGGAGGCGAAGCGCCCGATGACGGCCGCGGTGGCCGATACGAACAGGAACAGGGTGAAGTCGTGCGCCGACAGTCCGAGCAGCGGCGTCGCCAGCACCCCCGCGAGCCCGGCCAGCCCCGAGGCGATCATCCACGCCACCGAGGACAGCCGGTCGGCGTCGATCCCGCGCAGCTCGGTGAGCGAGCGGTTGTCGACGGCGGCCCGCAGCCGCAGCCCCAGCCGGGTGTGCCGCATCAGCACCCACAGGGCGACCGCCACCAGGGCCGTGGCCACCCAGGTGATCAGCTGGTCGGAGTCGATGCCCACGTCGGCCGTGAGCTGCCAGGACGTGGCGGGGCTCGGACCCACCCCCGGCAGCCCGAACTGGTTCTCCGCCGGCTTGAGCGGAGCTCCCGCGTCGGTCAGGAGCTCCACCGTCCACAGCCCGGCCGCCGGCAGGGCCACCAGGAGTCCGATGGTGGCCACGATCTGCGCCGTCTCGCCGACCTGCGCGAGCCGGCGGAACATCAGCCGGTCCAGCGCCCACCCGAGGCCGGGCGCCAGCACGAGGACCACCAGCAGTGCCGCCGGGACGGCCGGCCAGCCGACCCCGGAGTGCAGTTCGTAGAAGGTGAGCGCGCACAGGTAGGCGGTGGCCCCGTGCGCGAAGTTGAACAGCCCGGACGCCGAGTACGACAGCACCAGCCCGGTGGCCAGCAGTGCGTACAGGGCGCCGGACACCAGACCGCTCAGTACGAAGGCGAGCAGATCTCCCATTCCGTTTCCCGCACCCCTACTTGAAGGGGATGGGCTCGTAGCACTTGAACGGTACGGAGACCTCGTACGCGCCGTTCTTCAGCTGTACGAGCGCCCCGCAGCCGAAGCTGTCCTTCTGGCCCTTGGGCTCCGTGCGGTTGCCGACGAGGGTGTCGGTGTCGGAGAAGCCCTGCGCGGCGGCCTGGAAGGACTCGACGGTCAGGCCCTTGCCCGCCTTCTGCGCGATGGACACGAACAGGTCGGCCGACATGTACCCGGTCAACATGTGCATGTTGAGCGGCACGTCCAGCCCGCCCGACGCGGCCTTGATGTCGGCCTTGAACTGAGCCATCTTCGGGTTCGTCGACTCGAACGGCTCGAACTGGAGCAGGACGTGCACGCCGTCGAGGGCCTGCTTGGTGGCGTCCTTGGCGAGCAGACCCGGGTCGTAGTCGGTCGGGTCGGAGAGCAGTCCCTTGTACCCGCTGCGCTTGAGCGAGGTGAACAGCCCGATGTTGTTGGGGGTCTGCATGACGGAGACGACCGCGTCCGGGGCCTTGCCGTCGTTGCTCTCGAGGATCTCCTTGACGTACGCCGACCAGTCGCTCGGCACGGCGGTGCCGGGCACCGAGGCCTTGGCGTAGGAGACCTTGAACCCGGCGCTGGCGAAGCCCTGCTGGAAGGTGCGCACACCGAATTTTCCGGCGTCGCTGTCGTTGGCGATGATCGCGACCGACTTGCCCGCGGCGCCGCCGAGGATCTGGCCGATGCCCTCGGGCCAGGTCTGGTTGATGGTGCCGCCGGGGGTGGGGACGAGGCAGCCGTTGAACCCGTAGATGTACTTGGGCCCGCAGAAGGAGGGCAGCGTGCCCCAGCCGAAGGTGGGCACCTTCTCCTGCTCCAGGAAGTCGGCGCCGGTGAAGGTGACCGAGCTCATGGGGGAGACGGCGAAGACCTTGTCCTGCTGGACGAGTTTGCGGGCCGCGGCCAGGTTCTTGGCGGGGTCCTGCCCGTCGTCCTCGGCGCCGATGTAGTCGATCTTGCGGCCGTTGATCCCGCCCTCGGCGTTGGCCCTCATGTAGCGGGCCTTCGCCCCGAGGTCGGTGCCCTTCTTGCTGTAGCCGCTGGCGCTGGTCATCGACACGATGCCGCCGACCTTGATCGAGTCGGCGCTCACCCCGCGGGAGTTGCCGCCGGCTACTCCCGGCTTGTCGGTGGAGGCGCCGTTGGAGGCGGAGTTGCAGGCGGAGACGAGCGCGAGCGCCGCTGCCGCGGCGGCCAGGGTGCGGATCGGTCGCAACATGTGTGGATCCCCTCCGGTCGGAATCCCCGCATTCTGTGCGCGACCTGACGCATCGTCAATATCAACGACAAGTAAAGTGACGACCCGTCAGGTAACGGTTCGGACCGTCGGTGTGATCACGCCGTGCGCCCGTCAGGACTGGTAGAGGGCCGCCACCTCCTTGGCGTAGACCTTCTCTATCGCCCGCCGCTTCAGCTTCAGCGAGGGCGTCAGCAGCCCCCGTTCCTCGGTGAACTGCTCGGCCAGGACGCGGAACGTGCGGATCGACTCGGCCTGGGAGACCAGCGTGTTGGCCGCCACCACCGACCGGCGGACCTCCGCCGTCAGATCCGGGTCGAGCACCAGCTCCGTCGCCGTCAGCCGGGGGCGGCCGCGCATCGCCAGCCAGTGCGCGACCCCCTCCATGTCCAGGGTGAGCAGGGCCGCGATGTACGGCCGGTCGTTGCCCACCAGGACGCACTGGGAGACCAGCGGATGCGAGCGGACCCGCTCCTCCAGGGCGGCCGGGGCCACGCTCTTGCCGTTGGAGGTCACCAGGATCTCCTTCTTGCGCCCCGTGATCGTGAGGTACCCGTCCGCGTCGAGACGCCCCAGGTCCCCCGTCGCCAGCCAGCCGTCCCGCAGGACGGCCTCCGTGGCGTGCGGGTCGTTCAGGTATCCGGAGAAGACGTGGGCGCCGTACAGCCAGATCTCCCCGTCCTCGGCGATGTGCACCGTACCGCCGGGGATCGGCTGCCCGACGGTGCCGTACTTGACGGCCCCCGGCGGGTTCGCGGTGGCCGCCGCGCAGGACTCGGTGAGCCCGTAGCCCTCGAAGACCGTCACCCCGGCGCCGTCGAAGAAGAGCCCCAGCCGGCGCGACATCGCGGAGCCGCCCGACATGGCGTACCGCACCCGGCCGCCCAGCGCCTCGCGGACCCTCCCGTACACCAGCTTCTCGAAGAGCTGGTGCTCCATGCGCAGCTTCGCCGAGGGCCCGGGCCCCACGCCGAACGCCTTCTGCTCGCGGGCCTCCGCGTACCGTACGGCCGTTTCCACCGCCCGGTCGAAGGGCCCCGTCCGGCCCTCGCTCTCGGCCTTGCGGCGGGCGGCGGCGAAGACCTTCTCGAAGACGTACGGCACCCCGAGCACGAACGTCGGCCGGAACGCGGCGAGGTCCGGCAGCAGTTCGGCCGCCGCCAGCACCGGCTGGTGCCCGAGCTTCACCCGGGCGCGGACGGCCGCCACCTCCACCATCCGCCCGAAGACGTGGGCGAGCGGCAGGAACAGCAGGGTGGACGGCTGCTCGCCGGGCCCGGCCTGGAAGACGGATTCCCATCGGGTCACCATCGTGTCGGCCTCGAACATGAAGGAGCCGTGGGTCAGCACGCAGCCCTTGGGGCGTCCGGTGGTCCCCGAGGTGTAGATGACGGTGGCCGTCGCGTCGGGCGTCACGGCGCTCCGGTGGCGGTGCACGACGTCCTCGGCGACCTGGAGTCCGTCCTGGACGAGCCCGTCCACGGCGCCCGCGTCCAGCTGCCACAGCCGGCGCAGCTCCGGCAGCCGCTCGATCACCGACCCGACGGTCATGGCCTGGTCCTCGTCCTCCACCACACAGGCCGTGCACGCGGAGTCGTAGAGGATCCAGTGCACCTGTTCGGCGGAGGACGAGGGGTAGACCGGGACCGGCTGGGCGCCGATCGCCCACAGGGCGAAGTCGAAGAGCGTCCACTCGTACCGGGTACGGGACATGATCGCGACCCGGTCCCCGAAGCGGATGCCCTGCGCCAGCAGCCCCTTGGCGAGCCCGAGCACCTCGGAGGCCAGCTCGCCCGAGGTCACGTCCCCCCAGACCCCACCCGACTTGCGGCCGAGCACGACCCGGCCGGGGTCCTCGCGCGCGTGCAGGAAGACGGCGTCGGCCAGGCCGCCGACGGGCGAGCCCGTGACGACCGGCGGGACGGTGATCTCGTGCAAGGCCCGCTCCTCTCCGTACGGCGCGGCGACGCTATCCCACGCCCACCCGCCGGTGATCACGGAAGGGAGACCTCCACAAGACCTCCCCAGTGGGGTGCCCGGACGTGGCCTAGGCGGTGACCACGGAGAGGTTGAAGTCCACCGGGCCGAGCACCCCGTAGAGGCGCAGCCACAGCGCCATCAGGGCTTCCGTGGCGCGGGCGCTCGACAGGTCGCCGAGATCGGTGATCTGCCCGGGCGCCCAGCCGAAGGAGCGCAGGAGCGCCGTGGTCTCCGCCTTGGCGCCGGCGTCGTCGCCGCTCACGAACACGGTGTGGTGTCCGGGCACCCGGCCGGGATCGACCATGACGGCGTTGTTCATGGTGTTGAGCGTCTTGACGATCCGCGCCTCGGGGAAGGCCTTCTGGAGCTGCTCGGCGACGCTGTGGCCGTCCGGGGTGACCACCTTCGGCGGGAACCCCTCGGAGAAGTCCAGTGCGTTGGAGACGTCGACGACGGTCTTCCCCCGGAGGTTGCCGGCCCCGGCGGCCTCCAGCACCGCGAGCGAGACCAGCCCGCCGGTCGCGTTGACGACGAGCTCGGCGGAGGCGGCGGCCTCGGCGAAGGTCCCGTGGGAGCCACCCGTCCCGGCGGCCCACCGTGCGGCATCGGCGTTGTCCGCCGTACGGGACCCCATCGTGACCTGGTGTCCGACGGAGACCAGCTTCCCCGCCAGCCGCTGCCCGACCTCACCGGTCCCCAGTACCGCGATCTTCACGTGCGTCCCCCTGCTCGTTCTGTTCGTGGCGTACGAATTCCCGCCGGACCGCGACCGGTTGGCGTGCCACGACCGGTTGGCGTACCGCGACCCTAAACGCACGATGCGGCGAACGGCAGCACATTCGGCCCACCGGGACGTCCTGGTTCCCAGGTCAGGGGAGCGGTGGGGCGGCCTCGGCCGCGATGATCCCGATCGCCGCGCCGAGCTGCCCGGCCGCAGCGTGCGGGCGCCCCGCCCCGCCGCCGCCCAGGGCCGGGCCGTCGACGACGCTCACCCCGCTGGACCGCAGGTCGGCGCCAGGGCCGAGGGGCTCCCGCCTGGACGCGGCTCCCCTGCGTCTTGCGGGCGGACCCGGCTTGCGGATCCGTGCCCCCTGGCTGCGGAGCCGTGCCCCCTGGCTGCGGAGCCGTGCCCCCCGGCTGCGCGAGCCCCCTACGCGGTTCGGGTCAGGCGGTCCGCGCCCGACAGGATGGCCGCGGCCAGGGCTTCCGCGGCGGCGGAGCCGCGGGGGCCGCGCAGGAGTGCGAACTCCACCGTGCCGAGGTCCGGCAGCCCGCCGACCCGGACCAGGCCCGGCGGAATCAGTCCCCGCGTATGGGCCATCACGCCGAGCCCCGCACGCGCCGCCGCGATCAGGCCGCTCAGGCTGCCGCTCGTACAGGCGATCCGCCACGGCCGCCCGTCGGCCTGCAGCACGTCCAGCGCCCGGGCCCGCGTGATCCCCGGCGGCGGGAAGACGATCAGGGGGACCGGCCGGTCCGGGTCCACCCGCAGCCCCTCCGCCCCGATCCACACCATCCGGTCCCGCCACACCAGGCGTCCCCGCTCGTCGCCGTCCCCGCGCCGCTTGGCGAGTACGAGGTCCAGCCGGCCCGCGTCCAGCCGCTCGTGCAGGGTCCCCGACAGCTCCACGGACAGCTCCAGCTCCACCTCCGGGTGCTCGTGCCGGAAGGCCTCCAGGATCTCCGGCAGCCGGGTCAGCACGAAGTCCTCCGAGGCGCCGAAGCGCAGCCGGCCCCGGATCCGCGTCCCCGCGAAGAAGGCCGCCGCGCGCTCGTTGGCCTCCAGGATCGAGCGGGCGAAACCGAGCAGGGCCTCGCCGTCCTCGGTGAGCTCCACGCTGTGCGTGTCGCGCAGGAAGAGGGGCCGGCCCGTGGCCTCCTCCAGCCGGCGCACGTGCTGGCTGACCGTGGACTGGCGCACGCCGAGCCGGGCGGCGGCCTGCGTGAAGCTCAGGGTCTGGGCGACGGTGAGGAAGGTGCGCAGCTGAACGGGGTCGTACACACCGCTGACCCTACTCCCGCTCATCGCGTTCCGTGATGACAGTGAGATCGGTGTACGGGTTTCCCGATCACCAGCCCGCCCCCGAGAATGAAAAGGGAGCTCGTCGAGTCCCCTCGAGTCCCCTCGAGTCCCCTCGAGTCCGCTCGGGTTCCGTACCGCCCAGTCCCGCCCGCCCGCCGACCCCAGCAAGTGAGCATCCGCATGCGCCGCCGCCCGCACCTTCCCGCCCGGCTCCCCGTGGACCCGTTCATCATGGGTCTGCTCGCCACCGTCGGCCTCGCCGCACTGCTGCCCGCCCGCGGCGCGGCCGCCTCCGTGGCCGAGGCCGCCTCCACCGCGGCGGTGGCCCTGCTCTTCTTCCTCTACGGCGCCCGGCTCTCCACCCGCGAGGCCCTCGACGGAATGCGCCACTGGCGGCTCCACCTCACCGTGCTCGCCTCCACGTTCCTCCTCTTCCCCCTCCTGGGCCTCGCCGCGCACGCCCTGGTGCCCGGCGTTCTCACGCCCCCGCTCTACAGCGGCCTGCTCTTCCTCTGCCTGGTGCCCTCCACCATCCAGTCCTCCATCGCCTTCACCTCGATCGCCCGCGGCAACGTCCCAGCCGCGATCTGCGCGGGCTCCTTCTCCAGCCTCATCGGCATCTTCCTCACCCCCCTCCTCGCCGCGGGCCTGCTCGGCAACAGTGCGGGAGGCTTCTCCCTCGACTCGCTGGTGAAGATCGTCCTCCAGCTGCTCCTGCCCTTCCTCCTCGGCCAGGCCCTGCGCTCCTGGGTGGGCGGGCTCCTCGTCCGCAACAAGAAGGTCCTCGGCTACGTCGACCGCGGCTCGATCCTGCTCGTCGTCTACACCGCCTTCAGCGCGGGCATGGTCGCCGGGATCTGGCGCCAGGTCAGCTTCCCGCGGCTCGGCGGACTGATGGCCGTGGAGGCGGTCATCCTCGCCGTGATGCTGACGGCCACCTGGTACGGGGCCAAGCGCCTCGGCTTCACCCGCGAGGACCGGATCGCCATCCAGTTCGCGGGGTCGAAGAAGAGCCTGGCCGCCGGACTCCCCATGGCCAGCGTCCTGTTCGGCGCCCAGGCGAGCCTCGCCGTGCTGCCGCTCATGCTCTTCCACCAGATGCAGCTGATGGTCTGCGCGGTACTCGCCCGCCGTCGCGCGCGGGACCCGCAGGCTTCCCACGACCCGCAGGCCACCCGGGAGCCGCAGGCCACCCGGGACCCGCAGTTCACGGAAGCCCCACAGGCCCCGGAACAGCACGAACGCGCCGCCGGGCATGTGGCGGAGGTCTCGCACACCCCCCAACACCCGGTCCCGCAGGCCCGGTAACGTGCGGCGGTGACCTGGATACGCCCGCTCTCCGCCCACGCCCCGCGCCCCTGCACCCTGGTGGTCTGCCGGGGCTGCTGTTGCGGCGACCCCCGCAAGAACCCCGGCACCGACCACGCGGGACAACTGGCCCGGCTGAACGAGGCCGCGGCCGCCTCCGGCGGGCGCCTGGCCGTCCGTACGAGCGACTGCCTCGGCCCTTGCGCGCAGGCCAACGTGATCGTGGTCCAGCCCACGACGGAGGCCCGCCGCCGGGGCGCCCGCGCGGTCTGGTTCGGCTGGGCCCTGGACGACACCGCCACCGACGAGATCATCGCCTGGGCCGAAACGGGAGGCCCCGGAGCCACCCCGCTCCCGGCGACCCTCGACCTCCACCGCATCGACCCACCGGATCCGAAGCCGGCCGAGCCCGCCTCCCGCCGCGGCCGCCGCAAGCGCTGATCGGGGCGGAGTAAGCGCGGAGGGGGTCCGGGTTCGGAAAGCGTTAGAGCGAGGAAATGTCCGGTTCTTCTACGTTCTGGGTGTCAGCAAGAAACCCCGAACCACCAGGGAGCCCCTCATGAAGCTCAACAAGCGCATCGCCGCCGTCTCCGCCGCCGCCCTGCTCGGCACGCTCGCCCTCGGCGGGGCCGCCCACGCCGCGGACAACGGCGGTGGCGCCCCCAGGGGCGGCGGATCTTCCTACAGCCACACGGTCGAAGCCCCGGCGGGCACCCCGCACAAGGCCGCCCAGAAGGTCCGGCCCGCGTCGAAGGACAACCCGTACAGCCAGACCATCGAGGCCCCGGCGGGCACCGAGCACACCGGCGCGGGGGTCATGGCGGACAAGTGACCCGTGTGAGGTCGGGGGCGGCGGGGGCCGCGGGACAGCCCCGCCCCGCGGCCCCCGCCGCTCCTCGCTCACGCCGTCAGGTCGATCCGTTCCTCGCCCGCGTAGATGTTCATGTCCCCGCCCCGCAGGAACCCGACCAGCGTCAGCCCCGCCTCCAGCGCCAGGTCCACCGCGAGCGAGGACGGAGCGGATACGGCCGCCAGCACGGGGATGCCCGCCATCACGGCCTTCTGCGCCAGCTCGAAGGAAGCCCGCCCGGACACCAGCAGCACCGAACCCGCCAGCGGCAGCCGGCCGGCCTGCAGCGCCCGCCCGACGATCTTGTCCACGGCGTTGTGCCGGCCCACGTCCTCCCGTACGTCGATCAGCTCGCCCCCCGCCGAGAACAGCCCGGCGCCGTGCAGGGCGCCCGTGCGCTCGAACACCTTCTGCTCCGCGCGCAGCCGGTCCGGCAGCTCCCCGAGGACCCGCGCGCCCACCCGTACGGGATCGTCCGCGAGCCCAGGGAACCGGGTCGCGGTGCGCACCGCGTCCAGGCTGGCCTTCCCGCACAGGCCGCACGAGGAGGTGGTGTAGACGTTCCGTTCCAGCGTGATGTCCGGCACCGGAACTCCGGCGGCGAGCTGTACGTTCACCACGTTGTAGGTGTTCGTTCCGTCCTCGGCGGCGCCCTCGCAGTAGGTCACGGCCCGGACGTCCGAGGCCGAGGCGAGCACTCCCTCGCTGGCCAGGAAGCCCACGGCCAGCGCGAAATCGTCACCCGGGGTGCGCATGGTGATGGCCAGCGGTTTGCCGTTCAGCCGTATCTCCAGCGGCTCTTCGGCCACCAGCGTGTCCGCGCGGGCCCCCGCCACGCCGCCCCGGATCCGGACGACGCGACGGCGTTCGGTGACCCGTCCCATGTGATCAGTCCACCTGTTCTGTCGTCGACCGGCTTTTCCCACGCCGGGAGCACCCATTCTCCAGGATCCGCGCCCGGCACCTTCCCTGGCTGGAGGACCCTCGGGAAGCTCCAAATTCCGGGCACTGAATCCTGTCGGGTCACGCGCCCTTGTACCCATCAGTAGCAGGCAAAGCTGGTAAATCCTGACTGCCTTACAAGGGGGGACCCCGCCCATGACCGGTTCACGCGTGGTGGCGCTAGGGCACTACCAACCCTCGAAGGTGATCACCAACGAGGACCTCGCCGCCATGGTGGACACCAACGACGAGTGGATCCGGTCCCGCGTCGGGATCAAGACCCGGCACATGGCCGGACCCGACGAGCCGGTCGACGAGCTGGCCTACCAGGCCGCCGGCAAGGCCCTCGCGAGCGCCGGTCTGACCCCGGACGACATCGACCTCGTCCTCGTCGCCACCTCCACCGCGATCGACCGTTCCCCGAACATGGCCGCCCGCGTCGCGGCCAAGCTCGGCATGGGCTCCAGCCCCGCCGTGATGGACATCAACGTCGTCTGCTCGGGCTTCACCCACGCCCTGGCCACCGCCGACCACGCGATCCGGGCCGGCGCCGCCACCCGGGCACTGGTCATCGGGGCCGACAAGATGACCGAGATCACCGACTGGACCGACCGCACGACCTGCGTCCTGACCGGCGACGGCGCCGGCGCGGCCGTGGTCGAGGCCTGCGAGGAGCCCGGTATCGGCCCGGTCCTGTGGGGCTCCGTCCCCTCGATGGGCAACGCGGTCCGCATCGAGGGCTCGCCGCCGGTCTTCGCCCAGGAGGGCCAGTCCGTCTACCGCTGGACCACCAGCCAGCTCCCCCCGCTCGCCCGCAAGGTGTGCGAGAAGGCCGGGATCACCCCCGAGGACCTGGCCGCGGTCGTCCTGCACCAGGCGAACCTGCGGATCATCGAGCCGCTCGCCGCGAAGATCGGTGCCGTCAACGCCGTCGTCGCCCGCGATGTGGTCGACTCCGGCAACACCTCGGCCGCTTCCATCCCGATGGCCCTGTCCAAGCTGGTCGAGCGCGGCGAGATCCCCTCCGGGGCGCCCGTCCTCCTCTTCGGCTTCGGCGGAAACCTCTCCTACGCCGGCCAGGTCATCAGCTGCCCGTGACGCCCGGGCCGGAGCCCGCGGCGGTTCCCGTCGCGGTTTCGGCGGCGGGTTCGGCCGAGGTCTCGGTCGTGGGTTCGCCCGTGGGCCCGGCCCCGGCCGGGCCCGTGTCGGGCCCGGCGGCGCGGGACTCCGCCGCCAGCGCGCCCACGAGCACCAGGACCAGCGCGGTCAGCTGCCAGGCCGCACCGATCCGCATGCCCGCCGCGGCCGTGGCCAGTACGGGCACCACCGCGAGCGCGCGGAACCGTACCGGGCGGATCCCCAGCACCAGCCGGAAGGCGACGTCCCCGGCCAGATAGCAGGCGACCCCGCCCGCGAGCGCGAGGGCGGGCCCGGCCGGCAGCTGCTCGCCCAGGTGCCCGATGCTCTTCTTCACGCCCGCCGAGAAGGCCGCGATGCCCAGCAGCATCGGGATGAAGCAGTAGTAGTACGCGCGCAGCGCCAGCTTGAAACGCCGGTCCGGGGGACAGCCCGCGAAGACGCGCTCGGCGCGCCCCTCGTCCCGTACGAAGTACATCCACCACAGCGCGGCCCCGACGGCCAGCGTCAGGAACGCGCCGACGATGATCCCGAAGGTCAGCGGCAGCGAGCCCACGCCGATGCCGACGGCGATGACCGACTCGCCGAACACGATGATCAGCAGCAGCCCGTGCCGTTCCACGAAGTGCGCGGCCCCGATCCCGCCGAGCTGGTCCTCGATGGTCTTGCCCTCGACGGCGTCGGCCCCGGTGGCCGCCGCCCGCCGCGAGATGGCGGGCGTGACGAACTGGAACAGCAGCGCCAGCCCCCACAGCCCGAGGGCCGCCGCCCCGTCGAACAGCCCGGCGGCCGTCACCGACAGCGCGGACAGCGCGTTCGGCAGCGCGAACCACAGCACCCCGCGCCCGTGGGCCTGGCTGTACAGCGCGCTGTGCATGATCACGACGACCAGGTAGCCGAGCCCGAAGGCGACCCCGCCGTCCCCGAAGGCCGTCGGCACGGCCAGGGCGCACACCAGGAACGCCCCCATGGCGAGCAGGATCAGCAAGCGGCGCACGGGCCGGTCGGGCGGTACCTGATTGGTCAGGTACGCGTAGCCGCCGTACATCCAGAACAGCACCGTGAAGATCAGCAGCACCCGCCCGGCGCCGCGCAGGGTGAGGTCGTCCGCGAGCAGCACCGTCAGCTGGGTGATGGTGAAGACGAAGACGAGGTCGAAGAAGAGCTCCAGCGTGCTGACGCGATGCTCGGATTCCATGCGCGATTCCCCCCAGGAGTCGAACGTGCGGCGCCCATCCGATCGCCTCGGCCCGCCCGTGTCCAGCCGGTATCAGCATCCGGGAGCCCCCGGGGCCCTGCGGTACTCGATGAAGACCACGGGCGGGGACCTGGTGGCGGGAGAGCGCGGGAACGGGGAGTCCCCACGCGGCGAGACACCGCGTCTCGCTCAATCAGCGGGCCCACCCCCCGGACATGCCCGCAGGTCAGCGCGGCGCGTCGGACTCGGGCCGGGCGAAATACCTGGTCGGAACCCCGCCGAACCTTTGCTATTGTTGTCCATGTCGCCGCGGGAAACCGGGGCCGACCACCTAGTCCGGGTGGCGGAATGGCAGACGCGCTAGCTTGAGGTGCTAGTGCCCTTTATCGGGCGTGGGGGTTCAAGTCCCCCCTCGGACACAGAGGTCGATCGACCAGACAGAGCCGGTCAAAGTGACGAAACGTCGCTTTGACCGGCTCTGTCGTCGTACCCGGACCCGGGGTTCGTCGTTGGTGCCGGAAGGCGGACCGGCCCAGGATCAGTCCGTCCAGGTGGGTGGCGGTCACGCACACGTCCAGGCCCGTGTGGTCTCCCTCCGGACGCTCCGCGCCGGACGCGGCCGGCCGCATGGGCCGCGAGTCCACCGAGCCGTCCGGGTAGAGGTGCTCGCCGACCCGGGCGTAGAGGGTGGGCAGGACCACGGGGGGAGCGGCGCCGGCCCGGGCCCCGACCGCCCGGACCATTGCCCTGGTGCCGGGGGTGGGCGAAGATCGGCCGGGAATCTTTGCTCTTGGGAGGGTACGCGTGTCCGAAGTCAAGGCCGAGCTGGACCGGTTGATGAGCGTCTTCCTCGGCGCGTTCAGCAACGCCGACGGGGGGCGGCCGGATCTGGGCGCCGTCCGCGAGGTGTTCATTCCCCAGGGGATGATCATCAAGAACATCGGGGGCGACCCCGTGATCTACGACCTCGACGGCTTCATCGAGCCGCGGGAGAAGATCCTCACCGACGGGACGCTGACGGAGTTCCGCGAATGGGAGGTCGCCGAGCGGACCGAGGTCTTCGGTTCGATCGCGCACCGGTTCAGCGAGTACCGCAAGTCCGGATACCTCGACGGAACCTGGTTCGAGGGCACCGGCCACAAGACCACCCAGTACGTCCGCACGCCCGAGGGCTGGCGGATGAGCGCGATGGCCTGGGACGACGTCGCCCCGTAGAGCCGTGCGGGCAGCAGGGCCCGCAGCCCCGCAGGAACGGAACCGGCCCCCCGCGGACAGCGGGGGGCCGGACGGGTGGGGGAGCGGTTACCCGACGGGCTGCTGCTGGGTCACGCAGTGGATGCCGCCGCCGCCCCCGCCCAGGCTGTCGGTGTTCAGCTGCACGACGACCCGGCCCGGGAAGAGCTGCTGGAGGGTGGCCTTGGCCGCGGCGTCGGCCCGGGTGTCACCGAACTGCGAGGAGATCACCGCGCCGTTGCACACGTAGTAGTTGGCGTACGAGGCCACGAAGTCGGGGTTCGTGGAGCGGATCTTGTTGTAGTCGGGGCCCTGGAGCTTGGTGACCGCGATCGGGCTGCCCTGGGCGCTGGTGGAGGTGGACAGGACCTGGTACTGCTCGCGCGCGTCCTTCGCCCAGATGTCGTTGTCGCTCGCGAGCGGCATCTGGACCAGGGCCGTGCCCGCTTCGAGGAACCGGGACGTGGCGTCCACGTGGTCGTCGGTGATGTCCTGGCCGGAGATGCCCTTGAACCAGATCACCTTGGACGCGCCGTAGGCGGCGCACATGCCCGCCTCCAGCTGCGCCTGGCTCATGTTGGGGTTGCGGTTGGAGTTGATGAGGGAGCTGCGCGTGGCCATGAGGGTGCCGGCGCCGTCCGTCTCCACCGAGCCGCCCTCGCCGACGAACGCGGCGGTGCTGAACGCCACCCCGGCGTAGGCGGCGACACGGCCCGCCACCAGGGCGTCCTTGGCGTGGCTCTGCTTGTTGCCCCATCCGTTGAAGTTGGTGCCGAACGCGTCCACGCCGCCCGCCCCGTTGGTGCGGAACACCGGGCCGCTGTCACGGATCCAGCAGTCGTCGACGGGGATCGAGCTGATGACGGTGACCGACGTCCCGCAGGCGCTCTTCGCCTTCGAGAGGCTCGCGGGGTTGGCGAGCATCACGACCGGTTCGTACTTCGCGATGGTCTTCGCGATGAGCGCGATGTTCGCCTGCACCCCGGCCAGCTTGTTGCCCCAGATGGAGGTCCGGTCCGGCCACGCCATCCAGGTCCGGGTGTGCCGGACGGTCTCGCACGGTACGGAGAAGGCCCCGGCGGCCGCGGCCGACGGCCGGCCGGCCGCGAAGGCCTGCCCGCCCACCGATGCCAGTGCCGCTCCCGCGGCCGTGAGGCCGGCCGCGGCCAGGAACCCTCGTCTGTCCAGCTTCCCTGCTACGTGCTCGTTCATCTCTGATCTCCGATCAGTCCAGCGTGGATGCGCGATGGCGTGGAACGGGTGAACCGATGGGCCGCGGGCGCCGACGCACCCGCGGCCCCCCTCACAGGGCGCGGCGCGCGGCGGCGATGCTCCGCGGATCCCACCCCGGGCGGGGCACGGACTCCAGGAGCAGGCGCGTGTAAGGGTGTTGGGGGTCGGCGAGCACCTGTTGCGTCGGGCCCGACTCGACGATCCGGCCGCTCCGCATGACGATCACGTCATCGGTCACGCAGCGCACGACGCCGAGGTCATGGGTGATGAACAGATAGCCGATGCCGGTCTGTTCGCGGATGTCGAAGAGCAGGTTCAGGATCTGCGCCTGCACCGAGACGTCCAGGGCGGCCACCGCTTCGTCGAGGACGAGGACGGCCGGCTCGACCGCCAGCGCGCGGGCGATCGCCACGCGCTGGCGCTGTCCTCCCGACAGCTGCCGGGGCTGTGCGTCCGCCTCGCGGGCGCCGAGGCCGACCTGGTCGAGCAGTTCGGTGATCCGGCGCGTGTGGTCGGCGCCGGGGAAGTGCAGGGCGAGGGTCTCCCGCAGGGCCGCGCCCACCGTGGTGCGCGGGTCCAGGGACAAGAAGGGGTCCTGGAAGACCATCTGGACCTCGCGGGCCCGGGCGAGCCGGCGCGCCTTGCCGCGCGCGTGGTCGCCCCGGTCGCGGCCCTGGATCAACACCCGGCCCTCGTCCGCGCGTTCCAGACCCACCACGATGCGGGCCGTGGTCGTCTTGCCCGAACCGGACTCGCCGACGATGCCCAGGGAGCCGCCCTCGGCCAGCCGGAACGACACGTCGTCCACGGCCCGGACGCTCCCGTAGGTCCGGTGCAGGCCCAGGACCTCCAGGACGGTCTTCGTCGCGGCGGTCGTGGTGCCGGTGCTCGTGCCAGTAGCGGTACTCATGGGTGGAGTTCCTTCCGCTGTGTCCCCGTCCGTTGGGTCCCCGCCCGTTCCCGTTCGCGTTCCTGCTCGGCGATCAGCTCGCCGTGGTGGCAGGAGGCGAGCCGGTCCGGCTCCCCGATGACCGGGAGCAGCGCCGGAGCCTCCCGCGTGCACACGCCGGTCGCGAGCGCGCAGCGCGCGGCGAACGGGCATCCGCTCAGTTCCTCCCGCAGGCTCGGCGGCCGGCCCTCGATCGCCGCGAGCCGCCCGCGGGGGGCGTCCAGGCGCGGGGTGGAGTTCAGCAGGGCCGCCGTGTACGGGTGGCGGGGACGGGCGAACAGCTCGGCGGCCGGGCCCGTTTCCACGATCCGGCCCGCGTACATCACGTACACCCGGTCGCTGATCGCGGCGGCGAGGCCGAGGTCGTGGGTGACGAACAGCAGCCCCGTTCCGAAGCGTTCGCGCAGATCGCCGAGGAGGCCGATCACCTCGGCCTGCGTGGTGACGTCCAGTGCCGTGGTGGGTTCGTCGGCGAGGATCAGGGCCGGATCGCCCATCAGCGCCGCGGCGATCACGACCCGTTGCAGCATGCCGCCGGACAGCTGCCCGGGGTACTTGCGCAGGGCGCCCGCCGTGAGGCCGACGGCCTCCAGCATGGCCACCGCCCGGTCCTCGGCGACCGACTTGGTCGCCTTGGCGTTCAGCCGCAGGCTCTCGGTGAGGAAGTCCCCGACGCGGCGCATCGGATTGACCGCGGCCCGGGGGTCCTGGAAGATCATCGCCGCCGTGCTGGTGCGCAGCACCTTCAACTGTCCCGGAGTCATGGTGAGCACGTCGTCCCCGGCCACCCGCACCTCGCCCTCCGTCCGGGCCCCTTCGGGGAGCAGCCGCAGCACGCTGCGCGAGGTCAGGCTCTTGCCCGAGCCGGACTCGCCGACCAGGGCCACGGTCTCCCGGGCGCCGACGGTGAGCCCGACGCCGTCGAGGACGGGCCGTACGGTGCCCGGCAGGTGGAGCCGCAAGCCCTCGATCTCAAGGGTGTTCAGTGAGGTCATCGGGCTCTCCTTGCGACCTTGTCGGCCCAGGCCTCGCCGACGACGTTGAAGGCGACCACGGTCAGCACGATGGCCGCACACGGCACGATCGACGCGAGCGGGTAGCCGGCCTGGATGGCGGCGTTGCCGTCGAAGACCATGCGGCCCCAGTCGGGGGTCAGGGCCGGTACGCCCAGCCCGAGGAAGGCGAGGCCGGCCAGGTCGATCAGGGCGTAGCCGAAGTTGATCGCGGACTGCGCGAGGACGACGGGCATGACGGCGGGGACCACGTGGCGCAGGCAGATCTGCGCCCCCGAGTGTCCTTGGACCTGGTACGCCTCCACGTAGGGGCGGGCGCGCTCGGCCAGGACGAGGGAACGGGTCAGCCTGCTGACGTAGGGCAGGTAGGCGATCGCCAGGGCGATGACGGGGGCCAGCAGGCCCTCGCCGTAGACCGAGACGATCAGGATCGCCAGCAGCATGCCGGGGAAGGCGAAGACCAGCTCGGTGCTGCGGGAGAGCACCGAGTCCAGCCAGCCGCCCCGCCAGGCGGCGGCGGTGCCGATCGCCACGCCGGCCGCGGTGGAGAAGGTGACCACGCCGAGCGGGCCGAGGAGCGAGGTACGGGCTCCCAGGACCAGCCGGGAGAAGGTGTCGCGCCCGGAGGCGTCGACGCCCAGGAGGTGATCGGCCGAAGGGCCCGCGAGGGCGTTGGCCAGGTCGACGGAGTTGGGATCGTAGGGCGCGATCCAGGGGGCGAGCACCGCGACGAGGACGACGAGGGCGACGAAGCCCGTACAGAACAGGGAGAGGGGGGCGCGGGAGGTCCGGAGCCGGGCGAGGCCCGGCCGGCGCACCAGGACGGAGCTCACGAGGCCTTCTTCGCGGGGCCGAGGGTGACCCGGGGATCGACCAGCGGATGGAGCAGGTCGACGACGAGGTTCACCGTCATGAACAGCGCGACCATGATGAGGGAGATGGCCTGCACGGTGGGGAAGTCCTTGGTGGTGGTGGACAGTTCGAGGAGCTGGCCGATGCCGCCCACACTGAACGCCGACTCCACCAGGATGGTGCAGACCAGCAGTGTGGAGACGATGAGCCCGCCGGTGGTGAGCACGGTGCCCAGCGCGTTGCGGAAGACGTGCCGCCGGATGACCTGGCTCGCGGACACGCCCCGGCTGCGGGCGACCGTGACGTGCTCCTGGCCGAGGACTTCGAGCATCGCGGCCCGGGTGACCCGGGCGAGCATCCCGATCAGGTAGAGCGCCAGGGCGATGGCGGGCAGGGTCAGGTGCCACAGCATCTGCCCGAACCCGTCGCCGGCCCCGCCGGTGGGGAACCAGCCCAGCTTGACCGCGAACAGGCCCTGCAACAGGACCGCCGCGACGAACGACGGGGTGCCGATGGCGACGGTGGTCGTCACCAGGATCGCGGAGTCGGCGGCCCCGCCGCGGACGGCGCCGATCCAGCCCAGGAGCAGCCCGAACACGAGGACCAGTACGAGCGCCATCGAGATCAGCATCAGGGTGTTGGGCAGCCGGTCCGCGAGGAGCCGCGACACGTCGGTGCGGTACGTGATCGAGCGGCCGAAGTCCCCTTGCACCACCTGGCCGAGCCAGTTCAGGTAGCGCACGGCGAAGGGGTCGTCCAGGTGGTAGTGCTCGTTGATCGCCTGCAGTGCCTCCGGGGAGGCCGAGCGGCCGCCCAGGAGGAAGCTCGCCGGATTGCCCGGAGCCAGGTACAGAGCGCCGAAGATCACGAAAGAGGCGCCGAGCAGGGTGGCGGCCATCTCGGCCAGCCGCCGTACGGCGAAGCGCAGGAAACTCATCGCGCGGCCGCCCCGACGCCGGCGGCCCACGGGGAATAGAGGTAGGAGATGGTGGTGGGGGCGCCGGTGATCCGCTTGTTCAGGAAGACCGCGGTCGGCCACTCGGCGACCGGGATCCACAGGACCTGGTCGGAGGCCTTCTTCTGGAGTTCGGCGGCCGCCGAGAAGCGCTTGGCCGGGTCGTACGCGGAGCGGGCCTTGTCGGTCAGCGCGTCGTAGGACGCGTCGCTGTAGCCGGCGTAGTTCTGGTAGGCCCCGGTCTGGAAGTTGCTCAGCAGGTCCATCGGGTCGGTGATGGAGTCGTAGTACGTCTCCGGGAACATGTCGATGCCCTCGCGCGCCGCGGGGTCGGTGAACAGCGAGGTGAACGCGTTGGGGGCGATGGTCTTCAGCTCGATCTTCAGGCCGATCCTGGTGCCGGCGTCCTGGACCGCGGTGGCCAGCACCGAGACGTCCTGGCCGATCGAGCTGGTGGCCATGGTCAGCGTCTTGCCGGTGGCGCCGGCCTCCTCGACCATCCGCTTGGCCGCCTCGATGTTCTGCTCGGGGGAGGGCAGGGTGTCGAAGGCGGACGCGCGGGCTGCGGCCGGGGCGCCGGCCCAGACCGCCTTGGTGGTGAGCGAGCTGGTGACGGTGCCCGCGCCGCCCAGACCCGCCTGGACGAAGCCGCGGCGGTCCAGGGCCAGGGACAGGGCCCGGCGGACGCGGACGTCGCCGAGCGCGCCCTTCATGCTCGTGACGTTGACGTTGACGGTGCTGAGGCCCTCGCCGAAGTAGAGCGTGCCGGCGCCGCTCGCGCGCAGCCGGTCGTAGCTCTCGGTGGGGATCAGGTAGCCGCCGTCGGCCTCGCCGCTCAGCAGGGCGTTCGTCCGGGCGTTGGCGTCGGTGAGGAAGGTGAAGACGGCCTTCGCGGACTTGGCCTTGGCGCCCCAGTAGCCGTCGAAGCGCTGGAGCTCGATCGACTGGCCCTTGTTCCAGGTGCCGAGCTTGAAGGGACCGGTGCAGTCCAGGCTGCCGGTGGTGCCGTAGTCCTCGCCCGCCTTCTCCACCCCGGCCTTGGAGGACACTGCGCCGGCGGCGGTCGCCATGTACTGGGGGAACTGCGAGTCGGGCTGCTTCAGCTTGACCGTCACCTGGAGCGGGCCGGTCTTGGTGATCGCCTCGACGTTGGAGAAGTTGCTGTTCCAGGCGGCCCCGTTCTGCGGGTCCATCTGACGGCCCAGGCTGTAGACCACGTCGTCGGCGGTCATCGTGCCGCCGTCGTGGAAGCGCACGCCCGCGCGCAGGTCGTAGACCCAGGTCAGGTCATTGGGGTTGGTGGCCTTCTCGGCCAGCCCCGGAGCCGTCGTGAGCTGCGGGGTCCACCGCATGAGGCTTTCGCAGACGTTCGACAGGATCGTGTTCGCCGGGTAGTCGAAGGCCGAGATGTAGTCCAGCGTCGGCGGCTCCGCGTACACGGCCCAGGTGAACGAGTCGAGCTCACCCGCGGCGGCGGGGGTACCGGCGGACAGCTTGAAGGCTGCGTCCTTCCGGCTCCCGTCACCCTTGGGAGGGCCGGAACAGGAGGCGACCAGGCCGACGACGGCCAGTGCGGCGACGGGCAGCGCGTACCGGCGGGCGGCGGGGCGGGCGGCGGACGGGCGACCGGTGGAGCCGTCGCCGGCCGGGGCGTGACCGGAGGACCTGGCTGCTCTGGACCAGGGAAGGGATCTGGGCATCGGTGCTCTCGCTTCCATGCGGGGCGGGGAGGTGGGGCAGGCGGCCAGCGGGGCGAGGAGGGAGATCCGGGTGCGGGCCGCCGGCCCGGGCACGGCGAAGGGGGCGAGCCGGTCAGACGGTGCGGCCGGCCGCGGGGATCTGCTGGGTGATGCAGTGCACGCCGCCACCGCCCCACGCGATCACGCGCGAGCGGACTCCGACGACCTTGCGGCCGGGCAGCGCGGCTGCGATGACGGCGAGCGCGCCCTCGTCCGCGTCGGTGCCGGCGACCGGGACGACGGCTCCGCCATTGGCGATGTAGAAGTTCAGGTAGCCGACCTCGGTCTCCCTGCCGTCGACCTCGACGAAGGAGCTCTGCGGCAGGTCGATGATCGTGAAGGGGCGGCCGGCGGCGTCGGTGGCCCCCTCCAGGACGGCGCGGTTGACGCGCATGCGCTCGTAGTCGGGGTGCTCGGGGTCGCTCGGGACCGTGACGAGGACGGTGGCGGGGGCGACGAAGGCGCAGACGCCGTCCACGTGCCCGTCGGTCTCGGTGTCCAGCAGACCGCCGTACGGCAGCCAGATCACCTTGGTGACACCGAGGCGGGCGATCAGCTCGGCCTCGATCTCCTGCTTGGTCATGTCCGGGTTGCGGTTCGGGTGCAGCAGGCACTGCTCGGTGGTGATCAGCGTGCCCTCGCCGTCGACCGTGATCGCGCCGCCCTCGAGGATCATCGGGGAGTCGACGCGGTCCACGCCCAGGTGTGCCAGCAGGGCCGCGGCGATCTTGTCGTCGGTGTCGTAAGGGAAGTGCTTGCCGCCCCAGGCGTTGAAGCGGAAGTCCACGCCCGCCCGCCGGCCGTCCTCACCGAGCACGAAGATCGGCCCGGAATCCCGGAACCAGGAGTCGTCCAGCGGGAGCTCGATGACCTCGACCCCCTCACCGCACAGGGCGCGGGCCTCGTCTCCGCTGCCGGGCAGGGCGACCATGGTGACCGGCTCGAAGGCGGCGATCGCGTTGGCGACGTGGGCGTACTCGACCTTCACCTCGTCGAAGACGTCGCCCCACAGCTCCTGCCGGGTCGGCCACGCCATCAGACAGCCCTCGTGGTCCGTCCACTCGGCCGGCATGCGGAAACTCGTCATGATCCACTCCTGTTTGAAAATTCAGTCAGTGTTCGTAAGGGGTGCCCGCATCCTCCACCGAACTGAAAATTCAGTCAATGGTTCTGGCCAAGCTGCTGCGGAATCGGTCACACCGCGTATCGGACGGGGTGCGGAGAAGGTCTGAGGGGCGTCCGAATCGGCATGATCACGGAGTTAATGCCGGAAACGGGCGCCTGATGTTACGGTCAGGAAAAGCCCCAGGTGACGGACTCGACGGGTAGAGTGACCCTTCGTGTCAGACCGTCGAACGGAAATACTCAGAGCAGCCACGCGAGTGATCGCGCGACGCGGCGTGCGCGGACTCCGCGTGGGGGAGCTGGCCGCCGAAGCGGGCGTGTCCACCTCGCTGATCTACTACCACTTCACCGACCGCGCCGGGATCCTGCGCCGCACGCTGGAGTTCATCAGCGACCGCGCCGATCGCTACACCGCCGAACGCGAGGACGGCTCGGACGATCCGGAGAGCCCCCCGGACGAGCTGAAGCGGACCCTGCTCCTCGAACTCCAGGAGACCCCCGAGGTGCGGGAGAACAGCACCGCCTGGGGTGAGCTGAGGGCCAGCGCCGTGTTCGATCCCGACCTGCGCGAGGACGTGGCCAAGGCCACGCACAGCTGGGTCCACGAGATCTCCTACCTCCTCGCCCAGGCCCGCCCCACCGGCACGGCCCCCGAGCACGCGGCCGCCGCCGAACGCTTGACGGCCCTCCTCGAAGGCCTCAGCGTCCGGTGGTTGAGCGGCTCGCTGCCCCTGGACCACGCACGCCGGCTCCTCGCCGACGCGATCGACGGGGAACTGTCCGCCTGAAGCCGCCGGTCGCGGGTCGGTGGCCGGCCGGCGCCGCCCGTCACGGATCAGTGGCCGTCTAGGCTTCCTGGCATGGATCGGGAGACGGGCGGCTCGGCCGCCGGAGCGGTGGTCGTGGACGCCCTCGAGCTGGTGTCCGACCCGGAGGCGGCGGCTCGGTTCGCCGCCTCGGCGCACCGGATCCTGGCCGAGCTGGTGGCAGGGGGAGCCGCGCTGGGGTGGGTCGAGCCGCCCGGGCCGGACGAGGTGGCGCAGCTGCTGGACCGCGTCGTGGCCGCCGTGCGGACCGGGGACGCGGGCCTGCGCGCCGCCTGCCTCGGAGACCGGCTCGTCGGGCTCGGGTACTGGCAGCGCTACGCCCGCCCGACGCACCGGCCGCACGCGGACCTGGAGAAGCTCGCGGTCGCCGCCGGGGCCCACGGGCTCGGGCTCGGCCGGGCGCTGACCGCCGCCCTCGTCGAGGACGCCCGCCGGGCCGGGATCGAGGTCCTCACGCTGGATGCGCGAGGCGACAACACCCGGGCGCTGCGGCTCTACGCCTCCCTCGGCTTCACCGAGTACGGGCGGCTGCCCCGTTTCGTCGCCGTCGGCGAACGCCGCTACGACAAGGTGTTCTGCATGCTGGACTTCCGCCCGGCCAGCCGCACCGTCGGCGCGGCAGCCCCGTAGCCCTTTCCGCCGCCGGGCAGACCCGCGCCGGGGGCGTCGGCCCCGAGCGAACCTTCCTGCCGGAAGGGGTCGTCGATGACGCAGAGCCTCGTACCGTCGTCGAAAACGGCCTCGACCTGGATCGAGGTGACCACGTCGGGAACCCCGGGCAGCACCTCTTCGGCACTGAGCACGTGGCGGCCCGCCGCGATCGCCTCGGCCAGCCGGCGGCCGTCCCGTGCCGCCTCGCACACCGTGTCGGTGATCAGCGCGGTGGCCTCGGGGACGTTGAGCTTCACGCCGCGCGCGCGGCGGGCGCGGGCCAGTTCCGCCGCCGTGGAGATCAGCAGCCGGTCCCGCTCGGTCGGTGTCAGTCGCATACGGCCCCATCTGTGAAGGGAAGGACCGGCCGCCCCGGTGTACTGCGGGTGCCGGTCCTGCCGGGTGCCGGCACGGGCGGGGTCTACGGGCGCGGTTCGGCCATCGTGGAGCAGTGGATGCCGCCGCCCCCGGCCATCAGCCGGTCGACGTCGAGCTGCACCACGGTCCGGCCGGGGAAGGCGGCCGCCAGGGCCCGCTTCGCCGCCGCGTCCTTCACGGTGTCGCCGAACTGGGCGGTGATGACGGCCCCGTTGACCACGTGGAAGTTCATGTACGAGTCGACGAAATCGGGGTTCTTCGAGCGCGTGGTGTCGGGACCGTCGACCTTGATGACGGTCAGCCGCCGGCCCCGGGCGTCGGTGGCCGCGGAGAGGATCGAGAACTGCTCACGGGCATCGCGCGCCCAGATGTCGTCCCGGCTCGCCGGCGGCACCTGGACCATGACCACGCCGGGACGGATGAAGCGCGAGGTCACGTCGATGTGGTCGTCGGTGATGTCCTTGCCCTTGATGCCGGGCACCCAGATCATCTTGTCGGCCCCGTACGCGTGGAGCACGGCGTCCTCGACCTCGGCCCGGCTCCAGCCCCGGTTGCGGTTCTTGTTGACGAGGCTGCTCTCCGTGGCCATCACGGTCCCGTCGCCGTCGGTCTCGATCGATCCGCCCTCGCCGACGAAGTCGGTCTTGCCGAAGGGGAGATGGGCTTCGTAGGCGACGCTCTCCGCGCGTGGGCGTCGTAGGAGTGGGCTTGCTTGTTGCCCCAGCCGTTGAAGTTCAGGCCGATCGCGTCGAGGCCGCCGTGGCCGTCCCGGCGGAAGACCGGCGCGATGTCGCGCATCCAGAGGTCGTCGGTGCCGATGGCGGTGGTCACGGTCACGCCCGGGCCGCACCAGGAGCGGGCGGTTGCGGCCGTGTACGCGTCCGGGGCGCACATGACGACGGGCTCGAAGCGCGCGATCGTCTTCGCGATCAGCGCGATGTCCTCCTGGACTCCGGTCAGCGCGCGGCCGCCCCAGATCGATGAGCGCGAGGGCCAGGACATCCAAGTGCGGGCGTGGGGAACGTCATCGATGTCCACCCGCCACCGCTGCACCCCCGCGCTCGGCGCCCGGACCGCCCCCGGGACCGCGGCGGCCGCGGTCCCGAGCGCGACTCCCGCCGCTCCCAGTCCGGCGGCCCCCAGGACGATCCTGCGGGAGGGGGCGGAGCCGAAGAGCCGGCCGAGGAGGGAGCGGCTGTCGTCGGGGGAGTCGTGCATCGAGGGGCCTCCGGATCGAGTGGGGGTGCGGGCCGGGAGCGGCCACGGCCAGAACTCTGTCACTGACTGAAAATTCAGTCAAGGCGCAGGGTGTGCGTGATCCCGGCCGGGGTGGGGAGGGTCCCTGTGAAGCCCTGTGAAGCCCTACGAGGCCCTACGAGGCCTGCGGCTCGGGCCGGTCAGCTACGGGCGAGGCGGTCCAGCTCGGCGGCGATGGACGACACCATCAGCTCACGGGCGTGCGCCAGGGGCAGGCTGCCGCTGAGCCAGCGCGAGCTCAGCCCCTCCACCAGGGCGGTCAGCCGCTCGGCGGCACTCGAGAGGGCGCCGGCCGCGGCCATGGGGCGGACCTGCCCGAGCAGGTCGCTCACTTCCTGGATCCACACCCGGGTGGCGCCGGCGAGGTCTTCCCGCAGGTCGGGGTCGAACACCGCGCTGGCCCGCAGTTCTCCCCAGGCCGTGCTGTTCTCCCGTACCCCGGGGTCGTCCTGGAACTCCAGCAGGAGCGTCTGCTCCAGCTCGCCCAGGGCGTCGAGCGGAGGACCGGCGGGGTCGCGCTCCGTGGTGTAGCGGCCGGCGCGGTCGTTGATGAACTCCAGGGTGGCGCGGAGGATCCCCGCGCGGTCCTTGAAGTGGTAGTAGATCAAGGCCGTGGACACGCCCGCCTCGGCGGCGAGCTCCTCCACGCGCAGGCCGCGGACGCCGCGCCGGGCGATGACCCGCGCGGCGCCTTCCATGATTGCCGTTCGACGATCAGCCACGGTCCGCACCTTACCCGGAGGGCTGCTCGGGCCGCCTGGGCTGACTGAACTTCTGGCCGGCCCGGACGGTTGCGTGGGACAGCGCGTCGACACCGTCGACCTCGGCCGGCCGGGTGGTCCTGACGGGTCAGTCCGCGGTGTGGAGCGTCACGGCGGGCAAGGAAGCGGTGCCGTGCACGCGATCGCGCGGCATGTCGATGCTGATCACTTGAAGGTCGGGCAGTGTGGCCAGCGGCGGAACGTCGATGTCGCCGGCCGTCGGATCAGCCCCCGAGAACTGGAACTGGCGGAGTCGGGGGAACGCCCGCGGCAGCCGGTCGATCGCGTCCTGTGCGCCGCGTTTGCTGGTCCCCGCGTTGACGAAGAGGTCGAACACCTCCGACAGGATCGCCGTGCTCGGGAGGGATCCGAACGAGGCGCTGCCCACGGTGAGCAGGGTGAGGTCGGGTAGGCCGCAGATCTCATGCCAGTCGGCGGCTGAGGAAGGGCTGGAGGCGGGGCAGAGGTGGAGGTGCGCCAGGCGGGACAGGCGGCGCAGCCCGGTGAGTCCGCCTTTCGGCCGGAGCTGAGCCTCGATGTGCAAGTGGGACAGAGGCGCGTGGGCCGGAAGAGCGTCCGGGGACCATTTCGAATCCGGCGAACCGCTGGAGAGCGTCAGGCTTTCGAGCTCGGTCAGCTGCGACAGTTGGTCGAGGTTCATGCCGAACCCGACCCTCAGGCGCAGGGTCCGGACCGGGAGCCCGCCGAGAGCGGACAGGTCCACGAGGCGGGGAGAACCCTCGACGTCGAGTACCTCGATCTCCGGCTGTGTCCGCAAGAAGTGCAGATCGGTCGCCATGGGATCCGAGAAGGTGAGTTTGGCCAGTGCGTGCCGGCTGAGATAGGAGTCGAGCGAGGCCGCGGACACACCGGGTCTGACGTCCAGCGAGTGCGGCCTCGCACCCAGGCGTTCCAGATGTTCCAGTTGCTCGTCGGAGGTGACGGTGTAGTCGAGGCCGGCCGGTTCGAGTCGCGCGATGACCTCGTCCGCGTACCGAGTCTGGTCATAGCGGGCCCACGCCCACATGAGCTGGCTGCGGATCGGGAGCCCTGGATGCTGGGCGAACCGGGCCAGGAAGGGCAGGGCCGCATCGGACGTCACATGGGAGGCCGCGATGACCACGTGGAAGGCGGCTTCGATGTCCAGGTCTTCCGGGCCGGGTAGGAGGTCGAGAATCAGCGGGCCGACTTCCGCCAGGGCGCGGGCCTCTTGGAAGTCGCGCGGTGGGATCAGCGTGGCGGTGCGCTGCTCGACGGCTTCGCGCACGGACGGCTCCAACGTCGTGGCATGCTCGAGGCAGGCGGCGGCGAGCAGGTAGACGCGGTCTCGGGTGCGCCGGTCGGCAGTGCGGTCGCCCAGCGAGACCAGCTCTTCGAACAGGCCCACACGCTCACGGGGGCGGGCCAGGGCGACCGCCATGCGGATGACGTCTTCCCACTGGTCGTTGGCTGCGTGCGCGGTGAGCAGGCCGAAGTCCCCTTCTTCCACGGCCGCCCGGGCGCCCAGGAAGTCCTGGAAAGTGCGGTGGATGAAATCCACCGTGCCCGGGGCCGGTTCGCGGAGCAGGCCGCTGCGCTGCAGGAAGTGGTCGAAGACGGCTGGCGCCGCGCCCAGTGCCGCTGCCTCCGGTACGGCGGGCAGGGCCCGGCCGATGATGTCCTCGGCTTGGGAGCGGTCCATCTCCGTACGGCCGTTCTTGATCAGCCAGTACGCGAGCCGTTGGAGGAGTTCGAGCTGCGGCTCCTCCCGGAGGTCGGGGACCTTCATGTCCCGTTCCCGGTCGCGGCGGCTGATCAGCATGGACAGCGCTGCCTCGTACAAGTCCTTGCGTCCGTGGGGGAGATAGCCGCGCCGGTCGCGGTGGAGAGCGCAGATCAGGCCGCACATCAGGGGGTTGGTTGCCAGCCTGCCGAGGTCGGCCTTGGTCCGGACGGCGGTGAGGAGCTGCGCCTCGTACGCCTTGAGTTCGGCTGCGGACTCGGATTCCGACTCACCGAGGGCGGCCGCATGCCAGCGCTTGACGAAGGTGGCGGTGTCGGCAGGTCCCATGGAGGACAGCGTCAGTTCGCCGAATCCCTCCTCGGCGAGCCAGTCCTGGCCGACGGCCGACGGGCGCGAGGTGACCAGCCAGCGGTTGTTGTTGTCGTCGTATGTGCCGATGAGGTCCCGCAGCCAGCGGCGGGTCCGCTCCCGCTCTGGTTCCGGGACCTCGTCGATGCCGTCCACGAGGACCAGCCCCCGCCCGGCGGTGAGCACCCGGTGTTCCCATCCTGCGGGCTGGGATCCCGTGAGGGGGCAGTCGACCGCGGCGAGGAAGTCCTTGGGGGTCGGCAGCCGCTCGCCGTGGCGGGTGAGCGTGCGGAGCGGGAGTACGAAGGGGATCCGGTCCCGGAGGTAGGCAGGCCGGTCCGGGCGGTCCTGCTGTGCCGCGCTGACCGTCAGCCACTGTACGAGCGTGGTCTTGCCCGAACCTGCTTCGCCCCGCAGGAGGACGCGGGGGGGTACGGGCCAGCGCTTGGTCCGCGGGCTGGGACTCGGGGAGCTGTCGCAATAGTGCCCGCTGGGCTTCGTGGAAATCATCGGAGGTTTCGTACCTGTCGAAGGAGATCTCTGCCCGCCCCGGCGCCGCCGCCTCGAGGCTCAGGTACGCCACGTCCAGCGGCCAGCGCGCGGGCGAATTGCTCAGGTCGATGCCGTAGATGGTGAGCTTCGCGTGCTTCTTCGCCACGTACGGCAGGTACGTGGCCTCGAACGCGGCGTCCGCCGCGTCCGGCCGCGGGCTGCGCCGGATCAACTCGTCCGTTTTCGCCGTCAGTTTGTCGACCGCGCGGGTCTGGCTGACCAAGGCATGGGCCGTGAAGGTCTTGCGCTGGGTGAAGAACTCCAGGATGTGCAGGCAGGCGACGTCGAGCAGGGCCTCGTAGAAGTGCGTGGCGTCGGCGGAGAGGTGGCGCTCCGGGCGGTCGGCGGCGCGGCGCAGTTCGCGGGCGAAGGCTTGCGGGCCGAGGCGGACCGCGTCGACGTCCGTGATCGTCAGGTCGCCGAGGGCGTGCAGGGTGGTGGCGAGGGCGTCGGTGACGGCCTCGTGCTCGTCCTCCGGGATCCGGCGTTCGCCCGTGCCCAGGGCCTGCTGGACGAGGGTGGCGGCCAGGGTCCGTACGTCGGACTCGGTGAGGGTGCGCTTCTCGCCCTTGAAGGAGACGTATCCGGAGAGCCGGACCGGCTTGTCGACCAGCCCCGCCCCGGGGCCGTCGGCGACGAAGAACTTCCTGACGAGCGGGCCGATCACGGCCGTCGCCAACTTGAGCCCGATGGCTGTGGGTTCCACGTGTGCCCCCCGTAGAGCTGTGCCGGTGCCGCCCGACGCGATTCTAGAGTGCGCCGTGCTCAGGCCGCCGGGGGAGCGGGCTACGGCATCATGGCTCCGGGATCGGGTGAGGGGGAGCGCGGTGGCACAGGACGAGGTGCGCGGCAGTGTCGTGGTGGCCGGGCGGTACCGCCTGGAAGACCGGCTGGGCCGGGGCGGCATGGGTACCGTCTGGCGGGCCACCGACGAGCTGCTCGGGCGTCCGGTCGCCGTCAAGGAACTGCACGCGGGTGAGGGCGACGGGGACGGTGTGGCCGCCGGGGCACTGCGGGAGGCGCGGGCCGTGGCCCACGTGCGTCACCCCCATGTCGTCGTGGTCCACGACGTCGTCGAACACCGCGGGCGGCCCTGCATCGTCATGGAACTGGTCGACGGCGGATCGCTCGCCGATCTGATCTCCGCCGGGAAGACCCTCACCCCGGTCGAGACGGCCAGGACCGCTCTCGCCCTGCTCGGCGCCCTGACCGCGGCGCACGGCCGGGGCGTGCTCCACCGGGACGTGAAGCCGGCCAACGTCCTCATGGAGTCGGGGACCGGCCGGGTGGTGCTCACCGACTTCGGCATCGCCCGGTTCTCCGGGGCCACCACCATCAGCCAGACGGGCGCCTTCGTCGGCTCGCCCGAGTACACCGCTCCCGAGCGGATACAGGGAGCGGAGGCCGGGCCGGCCGCCGACCTGTGGTCGCTCGGCACGCTCATGTGCGCCGCGCTGACCGGGGAGTCCCCCTTCCGTCGCGATTCGCTGGGCGGCGTCCTGCATGCCGTCGTCTCCGCGGAGATCCGCCCGCCCGCCCAGGCCGGGCCGCTCCTGCCGGTCATCCTGGGCCTGCTGGAACGCGACCCGGAGCGGAGGATGGCGGCGGCCGAGGCGGACCGGCTGCTGTCGGCGTACCTGGCCGGGGGCAGCCCCGTACCGGGCGGCGACAGCCCCGTACCGGACGACCGTGTACCCGTACCCGTACCCGCCGACAGGGCGTCGACCTCCGCCTCCGCCTCCGAGGGGCTGACCGCCCCCGCCGTGGCTCCGCGCCCGACGGCCCGGCAGCGCGTCGCCATCCGGCCGGGCCTGCGCCTCGGTCTGATCGCGGCCGCCGCCGCCGTGTTGGTGGCGGCCGGGGTGGTGGCGGGCGTCGGCCCGCTGCGCTCGCTGCTCGACGGGGAGGAGCCGGGGCACGGATATCGGAGCGGGGCGGCGGCCCCCGATGCCTCCGCGACCCCGCCCGCGACCCCGCTTGCGCCGCCGCAGGGCGGGGCCGGCGCCCCGAGCGGGCCGCCCTCCGGCTATCGGACCTTCGCCGACCCGCAGGGCTTCGCCATCGCCGTGCCCGAGGGGTACCAGCGGGCCACCGACGACCAACGGGTCTTCTACGTCTCCCCGGACGGGGCCTTCCGCATCGGCATCCGGGTGAAGATGCCGGTGCTCGGCGGTCCGCTCGGCGTAATGCGGCAGGCCCACGCCATGGGCCCGGACACCAACCCGGGCTACCGCACCGGCACGGTCGTCTCCACGACCCACCACAAACTCCCGGCGGCGCTCTGGGAGTTCACCTGGAACGGCTTCGACCCGGCCGAGGGTGCCCGGCACACCTACGACCTCTGCTGGGACCAGAACGGCCGGATGTACGACATCTGGGTCTCCGCCCCGGTGGGTGAACTCACCGCGGCCAAGCGTCACTTCGACACCGCCGTGGCCACCTTCGTGCCCGGCGCGCCCGGCTCCGTCACCCCCTGAACCCGGTCTCCCTCCCACCGGCTCCGGTCAGGTGCGCAGGACCACCAGCCCGTCGAGCCCGTCGGTCCTGCGCAGGCTGCCCGGCACCAGCGGGGCGTAGGTGCGCGGGAGCGCCAGGCCCGGGGCTCCGTCGCCCTCGGGTGCGTCGAAGAGGTACGCCGCCTCCGAGGCGCTGTCGCTGACCAGGTGCGGGCCGTCCGCCCCGGCCGTGACCCGCGTCAGCGGCGTCCGGAAGAGGCTGCGCAGCTGGCGCAGGGTCTCCGCCGTGACCGGCACCGGCAGCGGCTCCGGCCGCACAGGGCCCCGCGGGTCGGCCGCCCCGTCGTCCGGGACGGCCCCGCCCCGGACGCCGGCTGCGAACACGGCGTCCATGGCCTCCGTACCGTCCGCGTCGTCCGTGCCCTCCGCACCGTCCGCACCGTCCGTGCCGTCCGGCGGGATCGCCCCCGCCAGCAGCAGCGCCAGCAGCACCGGAACCGCCTTGCGCCGGAGCGCCTCGGTGGCCCGGCCCAGCCGGTGCGCGTGCCCTCCGGGCAGCGAGAGCGCGAGGCTGCCCGCCGCATCGCCGAGCGCCAGGGGCACCGCCGCGCACACCACGCCGGGGGCGTACTCGCGGAGGTCGAAGACCGGGGCCCCAGGGGCCACCGCGTCGAGCGCGCTGAACAGGGCCCGGCTGTCGGTGATGGTCCGCTCGGTGAGCCGGGCGGTCCGGTGCCGGGCCACGTGGTCGGCGCGGCCGTCGTGGTCGAGCTGGCTCAGCAGGCACTTGCCCACGGCGCTGGCGTGCGCCGCGTCCCGGAAGTCCACCCACTCCCGCACCGGCGGGGCGCCTGGCCCGTCCGCCATCTGGGTGATCCGGACCTCCCCCTCCGCGTACCGGCTCAGGTACACGGCCGCGCCCGCGCTGTCCCGCGCCAGGGCCAGCGTGCGCTGCAACTGGGCCGCCAGACCCCGGCCGCCCGGGGCCGCGAGCCGGTCGAGGGCCGGCCCGGGGGCGTAGACCCCGACGCCGGGGCGGTACGCGTACCCCTCCTCGCAGAGCATCGACAGCAGCGGCCCGAGCTCCGCCTCGGCCAGGCCCGCCTCCCGCCCGAGCCGCCCGGACCGTACGCCGAGCGGCCGCCGCTGCAGGACCCGTACGACGGCCAGGGCGCGCCGCGCCGCCGCCAGGGCCTCGCTTCCGCCGGGCTGGACGACGGTCCCGCGGGCCGCCGCCGTCAGCGCGGGGTGGCGCAGCGGGCCCGCCCCCAGCCGGGGCGTTCCCGGCCGGGGAGCACCAGGGCGGGGCGCACCGGCCCGGGGCTGCCTCGGCGGAGCGGCCGGCGGCCGGAACGCGTCCAGCGCCCGGGACACCCCGGGCCTGGGCAGCGGCACCGGGCCCAGGTCGGGGTCGTCGAGCTGCTCCACGTAGCGCAGGACGGCCGCCTGCGCGCACAGCCGTACCTCGCGGAGCTCCCGGCGCCCGCCCGGCCGGAAACGGCGCCGGCCCAGCTCCCGGGCCCAGACCCGGGCGTCGTGGTGTTCGCCGCGCCGCGAGTGGTCGAGGAACAGGCAGTACGCGGCGTGCGTGGTCCGGCTGCGCCCGGACCCGGCGGCGAACTGCCACCAGAACCGGGCCCCTTCGCGCAGTCCGGCCAGGTGCAGCAGACAGCCGAAGACCACGGCTCCGGGCAGGTCGGCGTGGCCGCCGCTCTCGAAGGCGTCGAGCCGCTCCCGGGCACCCGTGGCGCACACGGAGGCCAGACAGGCGGCCTTGAGGTCGCGTCCGGCCCGCTCGGCGTCCAGCGGCAGATCGCGCAGGGGGTCGCTCCAGCCCGGCGTGCGGCGCCGGGGGTGGGCCGCGCCCCGTCTGGGGGCCGGTGCGGAGGCCGGTGCCGACGCCGGGGCGTCGGCACCCCGCAGCAGCCGGGCCTCCGCCGCGCCCAGGTCGTAGTGCGGATAGCGGTCGCGCACGCTCGCCCTGGCCAGGAACTGCTCGAGGGAACGCGGGAGTCCGCCGTCCTCGCGACGGGTTCCGCGGCTCGTGTTGCGGTTCATGACTCGGCCGGGGTGTCGAGCAGCCGCGCGAGCCGCCGCTGGGCCTGGCCGAGCTGCGAGCGGACCGTGGCCTCGTCCACGCCCATGATCGCGGCGGCCTCGCCGGGGGTGCACTGGAGCCCGTACCGCAGCAGCACGGCGTCGCGCTGCCGTTCGGCGAGCCGGGAGACGGCGGAGTAGAAGCGGATGGTGTCGGTGAGCACCTCGTACTGGTCGGCTTCCGCGTGGGCCTCCTTGAGCGCGGCCTCGAAGGCACTGGTGTCCATCGGCTCCGGCCAGGGGCTGCGGCGGAACTGGCGGTCGATCAGCCGCTGTTTGAGGACGGTCCACGCGTAGGCGTCGAGCCGGTCCATGTGCAGCATCCGCAGCCATTCGCCCATGATCGAGTCGAAAGCGGCGTCGACCGCCGCCTCGGCCGCCGCGTCCGAGCCCAGCTGCAGGTACGCGAACCGCATGTAGGCCGGGCGCCGGTCGGCGTGGAAGGCCCAGTACGACAGGCGCGCCGTCGCGTTCCACTGGCTCATGGGCGCCGGCCGCCGTCGCCGGCTCGGCAGACCCACGGCCCCGCCACCGGACTCCTCAGGAAGACCGCTGCCATCGCTCACCGCTCCACCCCATCCCGTGTGCGGGGCAAGGAAATCAGCGCGGGCGCACTCAGAGGGCGCAGAGACGAAAGCTGGAAGAATTACGTTCGGTGATGATCACGCGATGATCGATGTCGATCGCACACCCGCTCAACCAGCACAAACGCATATGCCGTTCTCCTGTGCGTCCGTTTCGTTCCCCGCCGGACGGCACGGCGTGTGACCATCCCAAGATTCACTCGTTTGTCGGAGGGTGGGTACAACACAGCGATTCGGCTCCACCGCCGTGGAGCAGGCCGAGGCAGTTCTCGTCGAGCACTACCCCCAACTGGTACGGCTCGCCTACGTGACCCTCCCGGTCACCCTGGGCCGCCATACCCGGGTACTCCTCGCACACAAGGCGGTCCAGCGAGCACTCCCGCACGGCGGGCGCGGCAGTACCCAGGCTCCGGCCGGGCCCGACGGGCCGGGCGGCCCCCTGGCCCAGGTGCGGGTACGGGTCCTGCGCGCGAGCCTCGCCCCGTCCGGCCGGGCGCGCCTCGCCGCGGCCGGGCTCGGCTGGCCGCCGGTGCCGCCCTTCGTCTGGGGGCTGCGGCTGTGGCCCCCGGCGGGCGGGATCGACGAGCCCGCCCGGGCGCTGGGCGCTGCTCCGGGGCCGGTCCGGGCCGCGTTCGTCCTGCACGGCATGGACGGCCTGCCCGAAGAGGCGGTGGCCCGGCTGCTCGGGCAGGCCGGGGTGGCCGACCCGGCGGACGCCGTGCGGGAGGCGCTGGCCGCTTGGCGGGAGTGGGCCCCGGCGCCGGGCCGGGGGCGGGCGCAGGGAGAGGGGCAGGGCTCGCAGGCGCCGGGGGTGTGGGGCGTTACCGGTACCGCCCCACCCACTCCTGCCCGTACCGGAGATCTGGCTGGGGAAACGCTCCTGCGGGGGCCGGGCGGTGTCGGCGTCGAGTTCGATGCCGCCGTGGTCAGCGCCCGCCCCACCGACCTGCTGCGCCGGCGCCGCCGGACCCGGGCCGGCTGGACCGCCGCGGCCGCGCTGGCGCTGGTCGCCGGGATCCTCGCGGCCGACGGGTCGCCGCCCCGGCCCGAGGCCTCGCCGCTCGCCGGACCGGCCGTCGCCGGGGCGCTGGACCCCGCCCGGCTGGTCCGCGTTCCCGCCGAGGCCTGGGCGGACACCGCCCGCGTCGACTTCACCGCCTGGCCCGCCCGCGGCGCCCGCACCGCCGACCGGGACCTGCTCGCCCGCGCCCTCGCCGCCTGGTCCGCCCGGCCCCGGGAGGTGACGGTGACGGCCGCGCCGGGGACGGCCGGTGATGCGCCGCTGCGCGCGCCGCAGCTCCTGTACGCGGGCGACGTCGCCGGGCGTGCGGTCGTGCTGCTGCTCGACGGGGACCGGGTGGTGCGATACGGCGAACCGGCTGAAGGCCCGGGCGGTGCTGACGGCGCCGGCGGCACCAGTGGCACCGGCGGGCCGCGCGGCCGGGAGCTGGCGTTCGCCCGTACCGACGAGGCGAACGTGACCACCGCCGCCGCGCTGACCCTCAGCCGCACCCCGGGGAAGGGGAGTACGGACGGGGGCCGGGCCAGGTACCTGCTCGCGCCGTGGATCGCCCGGGCCGGCACCCGCGACCTGCTCCGGACGGGGGAGGGGACCAAGCCGCTGGCCGTCTCCGCCGACGGGGTCACCGCGGAGACCGCGGTGCCGATCACGGACGGCGCGGGCGGCGCGGGCAGTGCCGGTGGCGCCGCCGGAGCCGGCGCCTGTGCGGCGTGGCCCGTGCTGGAACTGACCTCCTCCGACCGCATCGTGGAGAAGCACGCCTTCGTCCTCGCCGACCTGGGCGCGCTGACCCCCGTACACCTCACCTACACGCCACTGCCCGACGGTCCCGGGGCGGTGGCCGCACGCCAGCCGCGCGAGGCCACCGGTCCGGCCGCGCGGGCGGCATGGGCGCCGGTCGCCTGCCGGCTGCGGGAGCACCGCGCCGGAGCGGTACGGGCCGTCAACGTCTGGGACTTCGCCGGCTCCGAACTCCCCGACGGCGCGGGCCGGGCCGTCTGGACCTGCACCCGGGCCTCCGGCTGGGCCGGTCCGGGTGACGTCCTGGTCCAGCTGCGGCTGCCCGCCGGACCCCCGCAGGACGTGGCGCGGTCCAGCGACACCGCCGCGTGCGGACGGTTCGGGCAGCACCTGCTCGCGGGCACCCGGTGGAAGTCGCCCGCCGGCCGCTGGTACCTCCTGGCGGCGGGCAGCCGGGAGGTCGTGGGCATCACGGCGGCCGGAGCCGTCCGTGCGGAAGCCGCCGGCCGGACCCTGACCGTCCCGGTCGCCGGTCCGCAGGGCCCCGCGCCCGACCTGACGGGCAGACTCGCGAGCGGCGCCCGGATCACCGCCATCGACGGGGGCCGGGGCGGCCGCGACTGACGGCCCACCGCCGGGGCGGCCCCGCACCCGCGCCGCCCGCCGCCCCCGGCTCGCAGCTGCCGCTCGCCGGAGCACCGTCCGGGGCCGCCGCGGACGGTGTCCCACCGGGGGCGGACGGCGGTTCGGGGGCTGCCCGGCCCGCTGTACCATGGCCGCAGCGCGAGGGCCGTGACGGAGTGGTCACAGTCCTCGCTTTTGTTTTGCACCCCCGTTTTGCGTTGTACCCCCCAGTCCACCCCGAAGAAATGCGGGGCGTGGCGTTTCGGCGGTTCGATACGATGAACCGCACGTCACGTCGTACCGGCATATATGAAATGGAGCATCCGAGGATGGCTCGACACCTGATCACCAGCGCGCTTCCCTACATCAACGGGATCAAGCACCTGGGCAACATGGTCGGGTCGATGCTTCCGGCGGATATGTACTCCCGGTACCTCCGCCAGCGCGGCCACGACGTCCTCTACATCTGCGCCACCGACGAGCACGGCACCCCCGCCGAGCTCGCCGCGAAGTCGGCCGGTCTCTCGGTCGCCGAGTTCTGCGCGCAGGCCCACGACGCCCAGAAGGCGGTCTACGACGGCTTCGAGCTGTCCTTCGACTACTTCGGCCGCAGCTCCTCGGAGCAGAACCGCGAGATCACCCAGCACTTCGCGCGCCAGCTCGAGAAGAACGGCTTCATCGAGGAGCGCGCGATCCGGCAGGTCTACTCGCCGGTCGACGGACGCTTCCTGCCGGACCGCTACGTAGAGGGCACCTGCCCGCACTGCGGCTACGACAAGGCCCGCGGCGACCAGTGCGAGAACTGCACCCGCGTCCTGGACCCCACGGACCTGATCGAGCCCCGCTCGGCCATCTCCGGCTCCACCGAGCTGGAGGTCCGCGAGACCAAGCACCTCTTCCTCCTCCAGTCCAAGCTCCAGGTCGAGGTCGAGGCCTGGGTCGCGGAGCACGAGGAGGAGTGGCCGCAGCTCGCGTCCTCGATCGCCCGCAAGTGGCTGACCGAAGGCCTGCACGACCGCGCCATCACGCGCGACCTCGACTGGGGCGTCCCGGTCCCGGCCGACACGTGGCCCGAGCTGGCCGCCGACGGCAAGGTGTTCTACGTCTGGTTCGACGCGCCGATCGAGTACATCGCCTCGACCAAGGAGTGGGCGGACGCCGACCCGGCGAACCGCGACTACAAGTCCTGGTGGTACGAGGCCGAGGACGTCCGCTACACGCAGTTCATGGCCAAGGACAACGTCCCGTTCCACACGGTGATGTTCCCCGCCACCGAGCTCGGCGTCCGCGAGCCGTGGAAGATGGTCGACTACGTCAAGGCCTTCAACTGGCTGACGTACTACGGCGGCAAGTTCTCCACCTCGCAGAAGCGCGGCGTCTTCACCGACCAGGCGCTGGAGATCCTCCCGGCCGACTTCTGGCGCTACTTCCTCATCGCCAACGCGCCCGAGTCCGACGACTCCTCCTTCACGTGGGAGCACTTCGCCGCCACGGTGAACAAGGACCTCGGCGGCACCCTCGGCAACTTCGTCAACCGCGTACTGACCTTCTCCCGCAAGAAGTTCGGCGACGAGGTCCCGGCCGGCAGCCCCGCGGGCGAGGTCGAGGCCAAGCTGGGCGCACAGATCGCCGAACTGCTGGCCGAGTACGAGGGCCACATGGACGCGCTCCAGTACCGCAAGGCCGCGGCCGCGCTGCGGGCCCTGTGGTCCGCCGGAAACGCCTACCTCGACGAGAAGGCCCCCTGGACGGAGGTCAAGACCGACCTGGAGGGCGCCGCGCTCACGCTGCGCACCGCGATGAACCTCATCCACCTCTACTCGGTGGTCTCCGAGCCGTTCATCCCGGCCTCGGCGCGCGCCATGCGCTCCGCGTTCGAGCTCGCCGGCGACACGGCCACCTGGGTCACCCCGGAGCAGGCCGCGTCCCTCGACGCGGTGCCGGCGGGCACCCCGTTCACGGTTCCGGCGGTGCTCTTCCCCAGGGTCACCGAAGAGGACCTGGAGTCCTACCGCGAGCGCTTCGGCGGCAACCCGGAGGCCTAGCCGGCCCGGACCTCGAGCAGCACGTCACGCAGGGGCGCGACCCGTCCCCCAGCTACCGCTGGGAGGTACCCGGGGTCGCGCCCCTGCGCGCGTTCCGCACGCGGCCCGCGCCGCCGCCGTCACATCGCGGCGCCCAGTGCCAGGAACCCGCACATCATGACGAAGAGGATGGCGAGCAACGGCCAGACGAAGCGCAGGTACTTGTCGTAGCCGACCTTGGCCAGTGCCACACCGCCGATGGTGACCGCGGTGGTGGGGACCCAGAGGTTCATCCACCCGCTCGCCGACTGCCAGGCCGTCACCATCAGCGCTCGGGAGACGCCCGCGAAGTCGGCGAGCGGGGCCAGGATCGGCATGGTGAGCGTGGCGTGCCCGGAGGTGGAGGGGATCAGGAAGGCGAGCGGGAGGTTCACGAGGAAGACGATGATCGCGAAGACCCCGGACGAAGTCCCCTTCACCACGCCCTCGATGGAGTGCAGCACGGTGTCGGTGATCTTCGAGTTGTTCATGATGACCGTGACCCCGCGCGCCAGCATGATGACCAGGGCGGGCGAGATGAAGTCGGCGGCGCCCTGGATGATCGTGGAGCTGAGCTTGGCCTCGCCCATGCGGGTGACCAGGCCGATCAGTACGGCCGCGCAGATGAAGAGCGCCGCCAACTGGGCGAAGGACCAGTCCAGTTCCCAGACGTACGGGGTCGCGTCCGCCTTGCCGGTGAGCGCGCTCGACCAGGGCACCACCGAGAAGATCATGAAGGCGAAGACGAGGACCAGCAGGATCAGCACGATCTTGTGCAGCCGGGTCAGCTCCGGTTCCGCGCCCTCGGGGTATTCGGCGCCGGTGGCCTTCTGCTCCCGGTCCCCGGGCAGGAATCCGCAGATCGACTTGGAGGGGTCCTTCTGGACCCGTCGCGCGTACCGGATCACGTAGAGGACGGTCACGGCGGTCAGGACGATCCACATGAGGAAGCGCAGCCCGATCCCGTCCCCCAGCGAGATGTCGGCCGCCGAGGAAGCCACGCCGGTCGCGAACGGGTTCACCGTGGAGCAGAGCACGCCGATGCCCGCGCCCAGGATGGCGGCGCCGACGGCGACGAGCCGGTCGTAGCCCAGGGCCAGCATCATCGGCACCAGCAGTCCGTAGAACCCGAGGGTCTCCTCGGCGAAGCCCTCCACGGTGCCGAGGATCGAGAACACCACCATGACGGCGGCGATCAGCAGGGCCCCGCGGTCGCGCAGCCGGTGGGCGAGGCGGGCGATGCCCCGGTCGAGGGCCCCGGTGGCGAACACGACGGTGATGAAGGCGCCGATGGCGAGGACGAAGAGGAACACGCCCGCGCTGCCGTACAGATCACCGCTGAAGGTGGGGCCGACCTCGCCGGTCTTGGGGTCCCGGAGACCGTAGAGCCCGTTGACGGGGGAGAGGAAAAGGTCGTTCAGGCGATCGGTGAAGCTCTGGGTGCCGTCGACCCGGTGGTAGGTGCCGGCGACGGGGGAGCCGCTGTCGTTGCGGTCGTACTCGCCGGCCGGGACGAGGAAGGCCAGCAGCCAGATCGCGACGGTGACGATGGCCAGGATGGTCAGCGCGCTGGGGAAGGAGAACTTCCGCGCGGGCGCCGGACCCTCGGGTGGAGCCGGCGCGGCCGGCGGGGACGGCGGCGGGGCTGCCGGCGGCGGGGGCGCGGTGGTCACCGGGCGCCTCCCGAGGGGTTCGAGGGGTCCCGGGCGGCGTCACGGGAACCGGCCGCGCCGAAGTCGGCGGCGTACTCCCGGACGAAGGCGGCCATCGCCACCACCGTGTTGCGCACCTCCGACATCAGCACCCGTTCGTTCGGCGCGTGCAGATTGCACATGCTGTCCTGCGCGCCGAACAGCAGCACCTCCGCCCCCGGAGCCGCCCGCGCCAGGCCGTTCACCAGCGGGATGGAGCCGCCCGTGGCCACGTACGAGGCCTCGGTGCCCCAGGCCTCCTTCAGCGCGGTCAGCGCCGCCCGGTACGCCGGCCCGCCCGTCCGCGCCTCGAAGCCGGGGCCGGTGTCGCCCGGGGTGACGGTGAGCGGGATCCCGAAGGGGCGCTGCGCGCGCAGGTGCTTCACGAGCGCGGCGCGAGCCTCCTTCGCGTCCTGGAGGGGATGGAAGCGCAGGTTCAGCTTGGCCCGCGCGTACGGGACCACGGCGGAGGCGGCGCCCGCCACGTCCGGGGCGTCGAGCCCGATGACGGTGACGGCGGGTCCGCTCCACAGCCGCTCGCCGAGCGAGCCGGTGCCGATCAGCGGCAGCCCGTCCCGGACGGAGGCCAGCTCGCGGAACTCCTCCTCGGTATAGGTCGTTCCCTCCCAGGGATCGCGGCGCAGCCCGGGCACCGCCACGTCTCCGTGTTCGTCGTGCAGGCCTGCCAGCGCCCGGAGCAGGACCAGCAGGGCGTCGGGGGCGGCTCCGCCGAACTCCCCGCTGTGCCGCGCCTCCGCGAGGGTGCGCACCTCCACCATCACCTCGCAGGCCCCGCGCAGACCGGTGGTCAGGGTCGGGGTGCCGGGCCGCAGGTTGCCGAGGTCGGCGATGACCATCGCGTCGCAGGCGAACCGGTCCGGATCGGTGGGCGGATAGTCGTCGAAGGGGCTGCCGTACTCCTCCTGTCCCTCGATCACCAGCTTGATCCCGACGGGCGGGCGGCCGCCGTAGACCCGGAGCATGCCCAGGTGTGCGATCACGTTCGACTTGTCGTCGGCGATCCCGCGCGCCCGCAGGGCGCCGGGGACCCCGGGGACGGGGGTCGGCTCGAAAGGAGGGGAGAGCCACAGGGTCGGGTTGCCGGCGGGCTGGACGTCGTAGTGCCCGTAGAGCAGGACGGTCGGGGCGTCCGGGTGCGGGGGCGGGATCTCGCCGTAGATGACCGGGGCGGTGTCGGGTAGGTCGATCCGCTCGACGGCGGGGACGCCCGCCTCGCGCAACAGGGAGACGATCAGGTCGTGTGCCTCCAGGACCGGCTCCGCCGGATATCCGGGGAAGGCGACCGAGGGGATCGACGCGAGCCGTTCCAGATCGGCCCGGAGGCCGTCCATCAGGGCGTCGACCTGTGCTTCGAGGGTCTGCGAGCCGTCCGCGTCCACCTGCCACCGTCCCTGTGCTCCCCGGGGCGACCCCGCTGAGCTGCGGGATCGGGTTCTCCGATCATCGGCGGGGGGAGCGGGCGGCGCCGTGGCGGAGTGGGCCGGGCGGGTGAACGCCGGCCTCGGGTGTGCGGGGGCCGGGGCGCGCGGCGGCGCGGTGGGGTGGTGCCCGGGGGCGCGCCCGCCGGTACGGGGCCGGGCCGGGCGGGCACCGGGCCGAGACCCGGTGTGGGGCGAAGTGGACCGCCGAGGGCGGATCTTGCCCTGTCCGACGCGTATCGAACCACCGCCGTGATCGTTTCTTCAGGCGTAGCCCTCATCCCTGCTGCGGAATCGGGAGAACGTGCGGTGACCGCTTGGCAGTACTTCGCCGGGGCCGGCCTGGTGGCGGCGCTCTGCCCGCTGCACGGTCATGTGGCGGTCGCCGGAGACGGCCACGGGCGCGGCGCCCAGGTCGACGTGTGCGTTCCGGCCGGGTCGCGGCCGCGGCCGGCGGTGCCGCGGCCCCCGGAGGCGGCGCCGGTTCCGGCCGCGCCCGTACGGCCGACCGCCCGGGTGCTGCCGCCCGGCCCGGCCGCGCCGACGGTGCGCCACCCCGGGCTGGGGCTGGCCGCCGCCGCGCCGCCCGGCGCGGTGGCGGAGCGCGCCCCCGGGCCGACGGCGCAGGCAAGGCCCGCTCCGGCGCAGCCGCGGGCGGCCGCGGCGCGGGAGCCCGGGGGTGCGCGGGTGGCTCCGGGCGGAGCGGTGGCTCCGCGGCCGGCCGCAGCGGTGGCGGGGGCGGCGGGGCGCTTCCACGTGCGCCCGTACCATTCGGCGGCCCTGGCGCGACGCGGCCCCGACGGCATGTCGACCCTGATGCTCATGGTCGTCGTCACGACCCCGGCGGTGCTCGCGGCCGTCGCGCTGCGGCCCCGTTCCAGGAGCCGCGGCTAGCCGGGCCCCACCCTCAGTCCGATCGTTTCGACCTACGGAGAATCCTCGTGTCCGAATGGCTGGTCCTGGCCATCGCCATGGCGCTCGTCTGCGCCCTCGTCCTCGCCTTCACCGCGATCCGGCACCGCCGGGTCGCCGACGACGAGGACACCAGCGAAACCCCCGACGTCCTCGAGTACATGGTGATGATGGTCGGCGTGGTCTACGCGATCGTGCTGGGCCTGGCCATCGCGGGTGTCTGGGAGGCGCGCGGCGCCGCCGAGGACAGCGTGCGCCGCGAGGCCCAGTCCCTGTACGAGGTCACCCAGCGCGCCGACGTCTACCCCGCCGCCGTCCGCGACCGGATCCGCGGCGAGGTCAACGCGTACGTGTCCCACACCGTCAGCGTGGACTGGCCGCGGCTGACCTCAGGGGCGCCGGTTTCCCCGGAGGGCGGCGAACTCCTCGGCAAGCTGCGCAGCGACGTCACCCACCAGAGCCCGGGCAACGAGCTGCAGGCCCAGGCCTACCAGCCGCTGCTGGACCACATCGCGGCCGCCGACGACGCCCGCCACGAGCGGACGCAGAGCGACGAGTCCACGCTGCCGGGGGTGGTCTGGCTGGGGCTGGTCGCGGGCGGGCTGGTCACCGTCGGGCTGATCTTCACCCTGCAGATCCGGCGGTCGGGGCGGGAGCTGCTGCTCGCTGGGCTGTTCAGCGCGCTGATCGTGTTCCTGCTGTTCATGGTGTGGAGCTTCGACGCGCCCTTCGGGCGGGACGGGATCGACTCGGCGGCGCCGTTCCAGGACCTGTTCCCGTCCCTGCCCCTGGCCCTGGCCGGGCGCTGAGCGCCCGCCGGCGGCGGCGTGCCCCGGGCCGCGTACCCGGCGCCGGGTCCTGCGGGCTCAGTGCCCCGACAGCGCCGCCTGCCGGCGGCATTCGGCCACCACCGGCGAACTGCGCAGGGCGTGCGAGATCCGTACGAGGTCGCGCGGACCGTCGGTGACCGGCGGCGCCCCTTCCTCACTGGCCCCGATGACCCGTCCCTCGGGGTCGGCCGCGCGGGCGCGCACGGCGGCGGCGACCATGGCCGCGTCGGCGACGGCCCGCGCGGTGTCCTCGTCGGCCCCGGCCCCGAGGGCCCGTGCGAGGGCGTCGTCCCGGTGGGACTGGTCGAAGTACGGGCCGAGGTGCAGGAAGCCGTCGTGGATGTCCGACTCGCGCTGGATCATCCGCAGCTCCGCGGCGGACCACCAGGCCATCCGCACACCGGGGACGCCCGTGGGGCCGGACGTGCGCACCTCGTGCCACAGGGTGCCCAGCCGCCGGTACCTGGACCAGTACTGCCACCGGTCGGACAGCCGCTGGAACACCAGCGGAAGCACGAAGCCGACGGCGCTGACGTTGGCTCCGATGGAGGCGACGGGCGGCGCCACCGAGGTGCTCAGCCAGTCCAGGTCGTGGCCGGTCCAGCGGGCCACGACGGCGGTCATCTTGGTGGCGTCGTAGCAGAGGTTGAAGACGTATCCGATGACGATGATCACGAGGCCGACACGGAGCCAGCCGCGCACTTGCAGGGACCAGCGCCAGCACATCGCGACCATCACGAAGGCGGCCACGTTGTGGGCCACCAGATAGAGGGCGATCAGCTCCCGGATGAAGGGGGTGTTGGCGTAGTGGGTGTCGAAGTCCCGCAGCCGCTCGACCGGGGTGTCACCGAGGAAGAACAGCACCGTCAGCGCCACGATCACGGCGGAGTAGCCGAGGATCCAGGCCCGCGAGACGCGCCGGGTCTCCTCCGGCGGGCCGCCGCGCCAGTTGACGATCAGTACGAGGCAGGCGGCGCTGAAGGCGGTGATCAGGCAGTAGACGAGCGGGGCGGAGAAGTTGGGTATGCCGGTCCAGCGGTTGACCGCGGTGATCGTGGGCGGGGCGGCGAAGATGAAGATCGCGCCGGCCAGGGTGAGCAGGGCGCAGACCGACCGCAGGAGCGGATCGCGCCAGTTCTTCCGTAGCGTCGGCAGTTTGAAGGCGAGTGCGATCGCCATCGCGGCTGCCGGTGTGTAGTAGTCCTGGCCTTTCAATGGTCGTTCCTGTGCCCCCGGTATCCGAGCGCGGCCTCGATGCGGCCGGCCAGTTGGTCCCGCTGTGCCGGCGCCCGGTGGCTGCCCGACCCGGCCAGCCAGGTCCGGCAGCGGCTGCCCAGCAGCAGACCGAAGGTTTCCGCTTCGGTCTCCTCATGGACGTCGGCGCGCGTGCGCGCGGCGACGCGACGCACGGTCTCGCCGATGTCGGCCCCGTCCGACAGCAGCCGCGCGGCGACGGCGGCGCCGTCGACGTGGTGGCTGCAGTGTCCGGCCTTCATGTGCCACAACTCGTGGCCGAGGATCACCAGTTGGTGGTCGGGTGCGGTGCGTTCCTCGATGACCACCAGATCGCGGTCCGCCATGTCGAGCCACAGGCCGCTGGCCGTCCCCGGCGGGAACGAGGCCATCCGGAACTCCACCCGGCGGCCGCGGTGTTTGCTCATGCCCTCACAGAGGGCGGCGTAGAGGTCCAGGGGCTCCACGGGCGCGGTCAGGCTGATGCCTGCCACCAGCTCCCCGCACAACCGCCGCTGCGCTCTGCCTATGCTCACCGTTCTCCCCGTCGGCGCGGATCCGGATCAGGACTCAAGGATCAGACCCAGACTTTCGACTGGGTCAGGATTCGTTCGGTTTGACGCTTTCGAGAAGCATGTCCAGCCATTCGGTCACCTTGTCCCGGTGCTTGTCGCTGGGCAGTTGGGCGGCGCGCCAGGCGATGCCCCGTACGCCGTGGTTCTGGAGAAGTCTTGCCAGGGGATCGCCCGTCGAAGCGGCCGGGGCGGGTGCGGTTTCCCGTGCGCGGCCCGCGAAGTCCTGGAGCAGCTGTTGCTCGGTGCGCTGGAGGGCGTCCGTGAGCGCGTCTGCGTCGTGGGCGGTGAGGAATCCGGCGTGCACCCCGAAGAAGCGCTGGATCGCGTCACAGTGTTCCATGGTCGGCCGTCTGTCGCCGTTGATCAGGGCCCCGGCCTGCTGGCGCGACATGGCGGCGCCGTCGGCGATCTCCTGCTGCGTGTAGCGGCGGCCGTTGGGCTTGACGCGCGTGCGCCGCAGGAGGTCGAGGCGCTGGAGGAACCGGGTTTGGAGATCGGGCTCACCGGCGGGCCGGCCGTCCAGCAGACTCCGCACCACGTCGGCGGGTACGCCCGAGGCCTCGGAGAGGCGGCGCAGGTCGAAGACCTGGTTCGGGTCGCGGCCCAGCTTGCCCGCGAGTTCGGCGACCCGCGTGACGGTGGCCGCCAGGAACGTGTTGGCCACCGCGACGGGAGCCGGGAAGCCGTCTGTCACCAGTGGTTCTCCTAGATCGCGCGAGGTCGGGGTACGGGCACGTGGTCGGCTCCAGGAATCTATCCGGTCTCTGTCCGTACGGCTAGAACGTGCCACATCTGTGGCGGGATCGAGCTGCCCAGAGGCTGGAATTGCCACAATAGTTGACACTCGAATGAAGTCGGTAGCAGGATCGCCACACGGAAATGAAGATCCAGACCGTAATAAAGATGGGGGGAGCTCTCGGTGCCACATCTCGCAGCGGTGGGCCCGTCCGAAGGGCTCGCCCACATCGGTGGGGAGCGCCTCGCGGGCGAGGAGTCCGCACGCGGCGCCGTGCGGTCGGAGCGACGCAAGGAGATTTTGCGCCAGCGCCGGGAGGAACTGGGGCTGAGTCAGGAAGACTTGGCGGCGCGTTTGCGCATCAGCGTTCGCGCGTACGGAAACTGGGAGCGCGGCCTGGTCAAGGAGTGGACGGACCGCAAGCTGCTCGCCCTGGCCGAAGCCCTGGAGATGAGCGAGCGGCAGTGCTTCTGGCTCTTCCGGATCATGGTCGACCGTGACCCGCCGCCCACCTGGCGCGCGGCCGAGGACAGCCGGCTGCCCGACGATCCCGCGCAGCGCGACTACTTGTGTGACTACGCGGCCCTCATGGAGGCCGTTCCCTACCCGAGTTTCCTCGTGGACCACCGCTGGGACGTGGCCCTGACCAACTCGGCGTTCGACCGGCTCTTCCAGTCGGTGCGCCCCCATCCGACCGCCCTGCCGGACGACAACTTCCTGCGCTTCGTGCTGTTCCACCCGGACGCCGCGGCCGTGCTGGAGGACCACGAACCGGCCTGGTGCGTACCGCTGCTGGCCCGGTTCGCGACCGCGCTGGCCGCCGCCCCCGACGACGAGGGGCTGCGCAGCATCCGTCAGGAGGTGGCCCGTGACCCGTTCATGGAGGCCGCCTACCGGTACGGAGTGCCGCACTGGCTGACGACCCACGGGGCCGGGGCCGCCGAACAGGACGGCGCCGTGCGCACCGTGCGCCACCCGGACCCGGGCTGGGGCCTGGTGCGCTGCCGGATGGTGGCGGAATCCGGCCCGATGCTCGACGGCATGGGGCTGACCCGGATGACGCTGGTCCTCTCGACGCCGCAGGGCCGGCCGACGGGTCCGCTGCCGGGCGGTCCGGGCGCGCAGCCGCACCGGTTGCCGAGGCTGAGGGCCGTGCCGTCGCCGGTTGACTGATCCGGCGGGGGAGACTGGTGCCACGACACCCTGGCACCGGAGCACTGCGAAAGGCGGTAAGGGCGTGCGGCTGACGATCCTCGGCGGGGGCGGATTCCGGGTACCGCTCGTCTACGGAGCCCTGCTCGGCGACCACGCCGAAGGCCGGGTGTCACACGTGACCCTGTACGACGAGGACTCCGGCCGGCTTCGTGCCATGGCACGGGTGCTCGCGGACCAGGCCGCCGGGATCGCGGACGCCCCGGCCGTCACGGCCACCACCGATCTCGACGAGGCCCTGCGCGGCGCCGACTTCGTATTTTCGGCCATTCGCGTCGGAGGCCTGGAGGGGCGGGCCGCCGACGAGCGGATCGCCCTGGCCGAGGGAGTGCTGGGCCAGGAGACGGTGGGCGCGGGCGGGATCGCGTACGGCCTGCGGACGGTGCCGGTGGCGCGTGAGATCGCGCGCAGGGTGGCCCGTACCGCCCCCGGGGCATGGGTGATCAACTTCACCAACCCGGCCGGGGTGGTCACGGAAGCCATGGCCGAGGAGCTCGGGGACCGGGTCATCGGCATCTGCGATTCGCCGGTCGGGCTCGGGCGGCGGATCGCCCGGCTGCTCGGCGCCCGGCCCGAGGAGGCCTGGATCGACTACGTCGGCCTCAACCACCTGGGCTGGGTGCGCGGGCTGCGGATCGGCGGGCGCGACGAACTGCCGCGGCTGCTGGCCGACGCGCAGGCCCTGGAATCCTTCGAAGAGGGCCGGCTGTTCGGGGCCGAGTGGCTGCGCTCCCTCGGCGCGATCCCGAACGAGTACCTGCACTACTACTACTTCAACCGCGACACCGTACGGGCCTACCAGGAGGTCAAGCAGACGCGCGGGGCGTTCCTGCGCGACCAGCAGCGGGGGTTCTACGCCGAGGCCGCGCGGCCGGATCAGGCGCCCGGGGCGGCGCTGGCCGCCTGGGACCGCACCCGGGCCGAGCGCGAAGCGACGTACATGGCCGAGAACCGCGAGGTCGCGGGCGTCGGCGAGCGCGAGGAGAGCGATCTGGAGTCGGGCGGGTACGAGAAGGTCGCCCTCGCCCTGATGCGCGCCATCGCCCGGGACGAGCGCGCCACCCTGATCCTGAACGTCCGCAACCGCGGGACCCTGTCGGTGCTCGACGCCGAGGCCGTCATCGAGGTGCCCTGCCTCGTCGACGCCAACGGGGCCCACCCGGTCGCCGTCGATCCGCTGCCGCTGCACGCGGTGGGCCTGGTGACCTCGGTCAAGGCCGCCGAACGGGAGGTCCTCGCCGCGGCGGCCAGCGGATCGCGGGCGGACGCCGTCAAGGCCTTCGCGCTGCATCCGCTGGTGGACTCGGTCGCGGTGGCCCGGCGGCTGGTGGCCGGGTACGCGGCGGAACATCCGGGGCTGGGCTACCTGCGCTGACGGCCGGCGGGCGGGTCACTCCCGCAGCCCCCCGTGTCTCGGCCGCCCGGATGGGCTAACGCCGCATGCGGCCGGGCGGGGGCGCTGTGAGAGTGCGAGGTGTGACCACAGCCGAAGGTGCAGCCCCCGCCATATCCGCAGCGGCGCCACCCTTGCTCGACCGGCGATCGCGCAACATCGTGTTCGGCACGATCATGCTCGGCGTGCTGCTGGCGGCCCTGGACCAGACGATCGTGGGCACCGCGCTGCCCACGATCGTGGCGGACCTCGGCGGCGGGGACCACATGTCCTGGGTCGTGACCGCGTACCTGCTCACCGAGACGGTCGCCACCGTGCTCGTCGGCAAGTTCGGTGACCTCTTCGGCCGGAAACTGGTCTTCCAGATCTCGGCGATCGTCTTCATCACCGGTTCCTTCCTGTGCGGCCTCGCGAGCAACATGACCCTGCTCATCGTGTGGCGGGGCATCCAGGGCATCGGCGCCGGCGGGCTGATGGTCACCGCGATGGCCCTCATCGCCGACGTGGTCCCGCTGCGCGAACGAGGGAAGTACCAGGGCGCGATCGGTGCCGTCTTCGGCGTCGCGACGGTGATCGGGCCGCTGCTCGGCGGACTCTTCACCGACCACCTGACCTGGCGCTGGGCGTTCTACGTCAACGTGCCGATCGCCATCCTGGTCGTGGTGGCGGCCGCGAAGACGATCCCCTCCGTGCGCGCCGCGGGCAAACCGGTCATCGACTACCTGGGCATCGCGATGGTCGCGATCGGCGCGAGCTCGCTGATCCTGGCCACGAGCCTGGGCGGGAACGAGTACGCCTGGAGTTCTCCCCTCATCGTCGGGCTCTTCGCGGCCGGCGCCGTGGCGCTGGCACTGTTCTGCCTGGTGGAGATGCGCGCCGCACAGCCGATGCTGCCGATGCGGCTGTTCCACAACCCCGTCTTCTCGGTCTGTTCCGTCCTCAGTTTCGTCGTCGGCTTTGCGATGCTCGGCGCGATGACCTTCCTGCCGACGTACCTGCAGTACGTGGACGGGGATTCGGCCACCGTGTCCGGAGTGCGCACGCTGCCGCTGGTCATCGGCCTGCTGATCGCGTCGGTCTTCAGCGGCAACGTCACGAGCAAGACCGGGCACTACCGGATCTTCCCGATCGTCGGCTGCGCGGTGATGGGCCTCGGGCTCTACCTGCTGTCGCGGATGGGGCCGCAGTCCAACGCCTGGCTGGAATCGCTGTACATGTTCGTCCTCGGCACCGGCATCGGCCTGTGCATGCAGGTGCTGACCATCGCCGTGCAGAACACCGTGGACTACGCCGATCTCGGCACCGCGACCTCGGGCGTCACCTTCTTCCGTACCCTCGGCAGTGCCTTCGGGACCGCCGTCTTCGGCACGATCTACGCCAACACCCTGAAGCCCGCGCTGGCGAAGGGGGTCGCGGAGGCCGCGCGCGTCACCGGCCAGGACCCGGCGCAGCTGGGCGCGGCGGCGCAGAGCCCGCAGGGCGTACACGGGCTCGATCCGGCGGCGGCCGGGCCGGTCATCGACGCGTACGCGGACACCCTGCACACGGTGTTCCTGTGGACCGTGCCGGTGGCGGTGGTCGGATTCGTCGTCGCGCTGTTCCTCAAGCAGGTCAAGCTGCGCGACAGCGCGCGGGCCGGTTCCACGGACATGGGCGACGGCTTCGGATCGCCCGCCACGGCCTCCGGGGACTCGGCGAAGCTGCTGGAACTGGCGGTCGGCAAGCTGGTGCGGAGCATGGGGCCGGAGACGGCCCGCGGGATCGTGAACTCCTCGGACACCAGGCTGGACATGGCGGGTGCGTGGGCGGTGATGCAGGTGGACCTGATGACCCGCACCGTCGGCTACGCGAGCCTGGGACTCATCGCGTCGCGCCGCCACCTGCCCCCGGAGGTGCTGTTGCCGGTCTTCGAACGGATGGTGGACGAGGGCTACATGACGCGGCAGAACGGCTTCTACACGCAGACCCCGGCGGGCGAGCGGGAAGCGGGCGTCATCTCGGACGCGTGGGCCACGTGGCTCGGCGACCAGCTGGAGAAGGACCGGGGCCGTCCGCGCAGTGCGGAGCTGCGGGCCGCCGCGGACGCGATCGCGAAGCGGCTGCTGGCGGAGGACCTGGGCGACGGGAACTTCGCCCCGCGTGCGATGGCGGGGCGGCCGTAGGGCGGGCCCGGGAACTTCCCGCCGGGCGTGGACGTCTGGCCATGAGACAGGTTCTACGAGACGTAGGAGTTCTACGTTGAGACGTAGGAGTTCTACGTTTCCAAGGGTGCGGGGGTGCGGGGATGCCGGGCATGGGGATCACACTGGCGGAGGAGATCACGCTGCTGTCGCTGGACGACGAGTCCGGGTCGGTGAAGCAGCGGCCGTCGGTGGGCTGGGCCGTGGCGGGCGCCCTCCTGCTCGAACTGGTCCTCGCGGAGCGGGTGCGGGTCTCGGGCAAGTACCTGGAACTGGTGGACGGCTCGCCCACCGGGGAGGAACTGCTCGACGGCCGGGCCGAGTCGATACGGGCCTGGATGGGCGGCCGGAGCAAGCGCCGGGTCACCGATTGGCTGACGAAGGACCAGGCCAAGGCCATCGGAGCGGCCGTGGAGCGGCTGAGCGGACGCGGCGTGGTCGTGGAGGAGCGGCGCAAGGCGCTCGGAGTCTTCCCCGTGCGGCGCTACCCGGAGGCCGACGGAACGGTCGAGCGCGAACTGCGCGAGCGGCTCGCCTCCGCGGTCATCGACGGCGCGGAGCCGGACGGGCGCACCGCGAGCCTCGTCGCGCTGATCCACGCGGCCGGCCTGCACTCCCTGGCCTTCCCGGGAGTCCCGCGCAAGGAGGTGGAGGCGCGCACGGCGGAGATGGCCGAGGGGCAGTGGGCGGCCGAGAGCGTCCGCGCCGCGATCCGTGACATGCGGCTGGCGATGGCGGCCGTCACCGCGGCGACGGTGGCGACGGTGGTCTGAGGGGCACAGCCACCGCCCCGCTGATCCGTTCGGCACGTCGGCGTGCGCAACGGGGCGTGAAACCGGCGCGGGGCAGGTCCTCAGGGAAGCGCCGGGCCTCCCGCGGGGTCCGGCGGGACCGCGGTCGGATAGTCGTACGACGGTACGTGCGGGAGTTGCGGCGCCAGGTCGGGCCGCCAGGCGCGCAGGGCCGCCGCGGACGGGGCGTAGAGGGCCGCCGGGATCTCGGCCGGGGCGAACCAGGACCAGCGGGCGATCTTGTGGGGCTCGGTGACGGTGGCGGTGCCCTCGGCGGCCGAGGTGACGGCCGCGGCCGTCAGCTGGGTCAGGCCGGAGTCGGCGTCGAGCAGGATGGAGACGATCCGGATCTCCTCGGGGGCTGTGCGCAGCGCGGTCTCCTCGGTCAGCTCGCGGGCGGCGGCCTGTTCGAAGCCCTCCCCGGGGTCGACCTTGCCGCCCGGCAGTTCCCAGCGCCCGTCGTGCGCCTGGCCGAGCAGCACCCGGCCGTCGGGGCCGACGACGACCACGCCGACTCCGACGACGGCGTGGGGGCGGGGGACGGCGCGTCCGGCGGGTGCGCCGGGTGCTGTGCTCATGGGCGTCCTTCGGTGGATCGGTGTGCCGGGACGCCGTGCGGTGCGGCCCGGCTGTGACCTTACGTCCGTCCGGTACGGCCGGCCGCGATGCGGTGGGAGCCCGGCCACCGGCGGGCCTCAGGTCGCCTTCGTGCTCAGCACCTCGGCGAGGTCGTAGCCGACGACCTCCTCCAGCTGGGCGTACGTGCAGCTCCGCGGCTCCCGGTCCGGCCGTATGCGGCGGAACTGGGCGGTGTGCCGGAACCGGTCGCCCTCCATGTGGTCGTAGGCCACCTCGCAGACCCACTCGGGGCGCAGCGGCACCCAGGACAGGTCCTTCTTGCCGGTCCAGCGGCTCTGCGCTCCGGGCAACCGGGCGCTCTCGTGGGCGGACTCCTCGGCCCAGGCGGCCCACGGGTGCCCTGTGGGGTCGGGCATCCGGAGCGGTTCGAGCTCGTCGATCAGCTCGGCTCGGCGCTTCATCGGGAACGCGGCGCACACGCCCACGTGCTGGAGGGTGCCGTGGGCGTCGTAGAGCCCCAGGAGCAGCGATCCGACAATCGGACCGCTCTTGTGGAAACGGAAACCCGCGAGGACGGCGTCGGCCGTACGCTCGTGCTTGATCTTGAACATGAGGCGGGCATCGGGCCGGTAGGGGAGATCGAGGGGTTTGGCGACGACCCCGTCGAGCCCGGCGCCTTCGAATCGTTCGAACCACTCCCGTGCGAGCGCGGGGTCGGTGGTCGCGGGCGCGAGGTGTACGGGGGGCCGAGCGGTGGAAAGCATGCGGGTCAGGGCGGCGCGGCGGTCGGCGAGCGGCGTGTCGAGAAGGGCCTCGTCGCCCAGCGCGAGCAGATCGAAGGCCACGAACGAGGCCGGGGTCGTCTCGGCGAGCAGTTTCACCCGGGAAGCGGCGGGATGGATCCGCTCGCTGAGCCGGTCGAAATCGAGCCGCCCGCCCTGGATGACGACGATCTCGCCGTCGACCACGCAGCGGTCGGGCAGATTGGCCTTCAACGCCTCCACCAGCTCGGGAAAGTACCGGGTCAGGCTCTTGCCGGTGCGGCTGCCCAGCTCGATCTCGTCCCCGTCCCGGTGGACGATCGCGCGGAAGCCGTCCCACTTGGCCTCGTACTGCATGCCCGGTGGGATCGTGGACACGGATTTGGCGAGCATCGGCTTCACGGGTGGCATGACCGGCAGATCCATGTCTCCGATTCTGGGGTGGTACGCCCGTGCACGCTCGGTGTGCGGGGCCGCGCGGGTCCGCCTACCGTGGCGCACATGGGTGCAGCGGGCAAAGCGATCGAGCTGGAGGCGGGCGGCCGGGCCGTCCGGCTGTCCAGTCCGGACAAGGTGTACTTCCCCGAGCGCGGCCTCACCAAGGGGGACGTGGCCGCCTACTACCTCGCGGTCGCGGACGGGATCACCCGCGCGCTTCGCAACCGGCCCACGACCCTGGAACGGTTCCCGGACGGGGTGGAGGGCGAGTCCTTCTTCCAGAAGCGGGCCCCGAAGAACCTGCCCGACTGGATCCCCACCGCCCACATCGCCTTCCCGAGCGGCCGCACCGCCGACGAGATCTGCCCGACCGAGCCGGCCGCCGTCCTGTGGGCCGCCAACCTGGGATGCCTCACCTTCCATCCCTGGCCGGTCCGGCGGGAGGACACCGACCATCCCGACGAGCTGCGCATCGACCTGGACCCGCAGCCGGGCACCGACTACCACCACGCGGTCGCGGTCGCCCACGAACTGCGCGTGCTGCTGGAGGAGTTGGGCATGCGCGGCTGGCCCAAGACCTCGGGCGGCCGGGGCCTGCACGTGTTCGTGCCGATCGCCCCGCGCTGGACCTTCGCGGAGGTCCGCAGGTGCGCCATCGCGATCGGCCGGGACCTGGAGCGCCGGATGCCGGGCAAGGTCACCACCGCCTGGTGGAAGGAGGAGCGCGGCGAGCGGATCTTCGTCGACTACAACCAGACGGCACGCGACCGCACCATCGCCTCGGCCTACTCCATCCGTCCGCGCCCGCACGCCCCGGTCTCCGCGCCGCTGCGCTGGGACGAGCTGGACGAGGCGGAGCCGCGCGACTTCGACATCGTGACGATGCCGGCCCGCTTCGCGGAACTGGGCGATCTGCACGCGGACATGGACGAGCACGCCTTCGCCCTGGACGCCGCGCTGGAACTGGCCGACCGCCACGAACACGACCACGGCCTCGGCGACATGCCGTACCCGCCGGACTACCCGAAGATGCCGGGCGAGCCCAAGCGGGTCCAGCCGAGCCGCGCGAAGCACGAGGACTGACGGGAGTTCGGCGGCAGTTCGGCGGCAGTTCGGCGGCAGGACGGCCTAGGCCCGGGGGAGGCGTCGTAGGGCGGCGGTGAAGGCGGAGTCGCGGTGTGCGTCGAACTCCTCCTGCGTGAAGACCGGGGTGCGGACGTCGACGGGGATGCCCGGACCGTCGAAGGTCTTCCCGGTGCGGGTGAGGAACTGCTCGTTGGGCAGGCCGAGTTCCCAGCCGTTGGGGAGGGCCCGGCCGAGGACGTCGGAGAAGACTCCCTGGGTCGGCTCGCCGATGCGCACCGTCCGGCCGGGGCGCTCCAGGAGGGCCTGGGTGAAGGTCTCGCCCGCGCTCACGGTGGAGCCACCGGTGAGCACGGCGATCGGCCCGGTGTAGCGGGGGCCGCGCGCGGGGTGGACGTACAGGGGCTGCGGGCGGGTGAACCGGGTCGCGTCGGCGGGGTCGTTGCGCACGCGCTTGGCGTAGGCGAAGTACGGGCGGTCCGTGAGCCGGGCGGCCAGGCGCAGGCCGAGCTCGTCGGAGCCGCCGCCGTTGATGCGCAGGTCGATGACCAGGCCGCGTAGACGGGCGGTGCGCTCGGCGGTGAAAACGCTCTCCAGGGCGCGGTCGAGCTCGGCGCTCTCGGAGGCGAAGTCACCGCTCTCGGTGTAACCCCCGAAGCCGGAGAGGCGCAGGTAGCCGCGGCCGTCCGGGAGGTCGGCGTACGAGATGCGGCCCTGGGCGAACTCCTGGGGCGCGTGTCCGCCGAGGTCCACCTCCTGGATGTACGCCTTGACGCGGGTTTCGAGCTCGAGGGTCGGCATCACGGTGCCCGGGCGGACCTCGCCGAAGCGCCGGTCGCCGCCGACGAGGCGGACGTGCGCGTCGTGCAGGGGGGCGAGCATCTCCTCGAAGACGGCGAAGAGTTCGTCTTCGGTGGTGCCGGCGTGCACGCGGGGGCGGTGGCTCTCGCGTACCGCGTTCCAGTCGACGCCTTTGGCAGCGAAGAAGGGGTAGTTCTCCGCGAAGGTCTGCCAGAACACGTCGAAGGTGGCGACCGGGTCCGCGGCGGGGCCGGGCTCCTGGGCCTCGCGGCACCGCTCGGGCAGGGCGCCGAGGCGGCGGGTCGCGCGGTCGCCGACCGAGCCTTCGACGTGCACCGATCCGGGGCGCACGGTGAAGACCTCGTGGTCCTCGGTGGCGTAGCGGAAGGCGGCGGCGCTCCCGCTGTCCAGGACCCGCCGCGCGCTCGCTCCGGGCAGGCAGCTGATACCGGTGACCTGGTACTCCTGCAGCCGTCCGGACTCCACGCGGAGCACGGTGCCGTAGCCGTCGAGCTGCCAGATCCCGACCGGCCCGGCGGGCGGGCGGCCCGCGGCGGCCGTGGCGGCCGCGGCGGGGCAGGCGGTGGTGACCGCGAGGGCGAGGAGCAGCGCCGCGGCGGCCGCGCGCCGGTGCGTGGCCGTGCCCCTGCCTGCGCGAGTGCCTGTGCCTGTGCCTGGGCCTGTGTCCGTGTCCGTGTCGGTCATCGTGTTGTCCCCGTTCGCCGAAGTCCCTTGAGCCGTATCAGGATCCGGGGGCGGCCGGGGTCGGGGACATCCTGCAGCCCACCCGGCCCGGGGTGGGGCTACCCCCCGAATCCGGCTGGCAGCCAGGCCGCGCGCGACCCATCCATAACAACACGAACGATCGTGCTAATATCTCTCCATCATCCTGACCCGCCAGCTCCGTCTGGCCACCCTGAGGAGATCCGGAGAACCGGGCATGCACCCCATGGCTTCACTCCTGAGCACGACCCTCAACATCACCGCCCGGGTCGCCCCGGGCCCGGTCGGGCGGGTGGCGTTCGCGCTCTTCGTGCGGCCGCTCGGCCGGCCGAAGGTGAAGCCGGGCGAAGAGGAGGTCATGGCCCGGGCCGTGACCGGCCGGCTCGTCGTGGACGGGATACCCGTGACCACGTACCGCTGGGGCGACGGCGGCCGGCCGGTTCTCCTCGTGCACGGCTGGAGCTCGCGGGCCTCGCGCTTCGCCGGGTTCGTGGAGGCGCTGCTGGCCGAGGGCCGGACCGTGGTCTCCTTCGACGCACCCGGTCACGGCGCGTCCGGTGGCCGGGCCACCACCATCCTGCGCCAGCGCGAGATCATCCGCCGACTGCACGCGCGGTACGGGGATTTCTCGGCCGTACTGGCCCACTCCTTCGGGGTGGTGTCCACCTTCTTCGCGCTGCGGGACGGGATCCGGGCCGACCGGATCGCCGGTATCGGCGCCATCTCGGACTTCGACTTCCTCGCCGCGCGGTTCCGCGCGATGCTGGGCGTGAACCAGGCCGTCGAGGACGCCATGCGGCGCCACATCCAGCGCCGGCTCTTCCCGTCGGAGCCCGGCATCTGGCCCCGGTTCGACGCCTGCCACCACCCCGAGGAGATCCCCTCGGAGATCCTGCTCGTGCACGACGCGGACGATGACACGGCTGCCCCCGGCCAGTCCCGCGCCCTCGCGGCGGCCTACGGGGAGCGGGCCCGCCTGATCGAGACGAGCGGTCTCGGCCACCGCCGCATCCTCCTCGACCCGGACGTCATCGCCACCACCGTCGAGTTCCTGGGCGCGACCCGGACGCAGGCCCGAACGGCAAGCCCGACCGGGGCCGCGGGAACCACCCGATGACCGCCACCCGCCCCGAACCCACCGCGCCCGAGTCGGTCACCCCGCGCGAGTCGCTCACCGCACCCGAGTCGGTCACCTCGCGCGAGTCGGTCTCCGCGCCCGATTCCGGATGGCAACGGGCCGAAGGCGGCCCCGGGGGCGGGCGGGTGCTCGCGCTGGCCAGTGCCGTCACCTTTCTCGCCTTCCTCGACGCCACCGTCGTCAACGTCGCCTTCCCCGACCTGCGCCGGGCCTTCCCCGAGGTGTCGCTGGCCCGCCTGACCTGGATCGTCAGCGCCTACGCCGTACTGTTCGCCGCCCTGCTCGCCGCGGCCGGCCGGCTCGCCGACACCCTGGGGCGCCGAGCCCTGTTCCTCGGCTCGGTCCTCGCCTTCACCCTGACCTCGCTCGCCGCCAGCGCGGCCCCCACCGCCGAGCTGCTCATCCTGGCCCGCGCCCTGCAGGGAGCCGCCGCCGCCGGGATGATCCCCGCCGCCCTGGGCCTCGTACTCGCCCACACCCCGCCCGCCCGCCGGGCGGCCGCCCTCGGAGCCTGGTCGGCGGCGGGCGGCCTGGCCGCCGCCGTCGGCCCGAGCATCGGCGGACTGCTCGTCGAGTGGTGGGACTGGCGTGCGATCTTCCTCGTCAACGTCCCGCTCGGCCTCGCCGTCGGCTGGGCCGCCGCCCGCGTCATCCCCCGGGAGCCCCGCACCGGACGCCGGCTCCCCGACCCCGTCGGTACGACGGCGCTCGCCCTCGGCATCGGGGGAGTGGTGGCGGGGCTCTCCCAGGGCGCGGAGTGGGGCTGGACCGATCCGAAGGTGCTGGCCCTGGTCATCGGCGGCGCTCTGGCGGGCACCCTCGCGCTGCGCCGTTCGCACCGCCATCCCGCCCCGGCCGTCGACCGGGACCTGTGGCGCGACCCGCTGTTCGCCCGCGCCAACATCGGCGCCCTGCTCTTCGGCGCCGCCATGTACGCATGGCTGCTCACCGGCCCGTCCTACCTCATCGAGCGCTGGAACTACTCCGTCCTGCAAGCCGGCTTCGGAGTCACACCGGGAGCCGTGCTCGCCATGGCCGGTGCCCTCGTGGTCGGCCGCCGGGTCCCCGCCCGCTTCCAAGGGGCAGCCGTCACCGTCGGATCGCTGCTCTTCGCGGCCAATGCCCTGCTGCTGTGGGGCTGGGTCGGGGAGTCCTCCTCGTACGCCCGGATCTTCCTGCCCGCGGGCCTCCTCGGCGGCCTCGGCATCGGGGTCGTGGTGACCGCGCTGTCCACGACGGCCTCGGCCGGCCTCCCGCCGCAGCGCTTCGCGGCCGGTACCGGCCTGCTGATGACGGCCCGCCAGCTCGGCGGTGCGCTCGGCGTCGCCGGCACGGCGGCCCTGCTCACCGGGTCCGGCCCGGGGGACCACTGGCGCGGAGTCTTCCTGATGATCGCGTTCGCCGCGCTGGGTTCGGCGGTCGCGGGCGCCTCGATGCGGCTCAGCGGTCCGGCGAAGCCGGCGCGGCCGGGAGGCTGACGGCCGGAGCGTCGCCGGCGGAGAATCCGGCGGCCGGGAACGCGAGTACGGGCGGCCGCTCCGGGAGTTCCTCCGGGGCGGCCGTCGTCGCGCGCAGCCGGGCGAGGATGCCCCGCGCGGCCCGGCCGTAGGCAGTGGTGTCCTCGTGCAGCACGGAGTGCGCGTTGGCCAGCTCCATCATCGCCATGATCTCGAAGGCGAGCTGCTCGACGTCCACGTCCACGTCCACGCCCACGTCCGTGTCGACGTCCACGCCCGCCTCCGCGGCCGACGCGCGGAACCCCCCCGCCAGCCGGGCCTCGTCGAGCAGCCGCTCGATGTACCGCGTCCAGTCGCCGCGGATCTTGGCGATCTCGTCGTGTACGGGCCCGGGGCGCGAATCGAACTCGGCGGACGCGGAGTAGAAGAAGCAGCCGCCGGGGAAGACCCGGCGCCCGGAGTAGTCGAGCCAGCTCTCGCACAGCCGCCAGACCTTGGCGAGCCCGGCGGGCTCGTCGCGTACGGGCCGTACGACCTGCTCGACGAAGACGGCCCGGGCGGCCTGCACGGTGGCGAGCTGGAGCTCCTCCTTGGAACCGAAGAGGGCGAACACGCCGCTCTTGCTCAGCCCCAGATCCGTGGCGATCTTCCCCAGGGACAGCCCTTCCAGGCCGTCCACCGAAGCGATGCTCATCGTCCGTTCCAGGACCGTCCGCCGCGTCTGGTTCCCGCGCTCCACGCGTCCGTCTGCCATGCGGCCATGGTACCGAAGTCAGCGCACGCACGGTCGTTCACTCTGTGGCCGTCGTGGCTGTTGATCAGGCGTTGATCGGACGTCCATCGCCGCCGGACAGGCTCGGCGGCATGTCGATGAACACCACCGATACCGATACCGTCACCGCCGTCCCGGCCTGGTACGAGCTCGCCCTCTGTGCCCAGACGGGCCCGGGCTTCTTCTTCCCGGAGCCAGGCTCCTCACTGCGCGACGCGAAGCGGCTGTGCGGGGCCTGCGAGGGCCGCAAACCCTGCCTGGACTACGCCCTGGCCAACGACGAACGCTTCGGCGTCTGGGGCGGCCTGTCCGAATCCGAACGCCAGGCCTTGCGCCGGCGCCCCTGACCGCGCGGCGCCTCTGACCGCGCGGCCCCCCCGACCGCCCGGCGACCTTGCCGTGCGGGTCCGGCACGGTACCGGCGTCACCCCAGCAGTTCCCGGATCCGCGAGGTCCCGGCGCCGCCCGGCGGCCCGGTCGGCCGGGAATCGGCTTCGGGGTCGGCGAAGGCGATCGTGTGCGCGACCGCCTCCAGGATGGCGGTGTACGCGTCGGCGTGCTCGGTCGCCGCGCTGGTGAGGTCGAGCAGCAGCAGGTGGCGCCCGTCGGGATGCGCCGTGACGGCCCTGGCCTGGAACATCCCCCGGTCGGTACCGGGGACGGGGAGGACCCCGGAGACCAGCGCGCACGGGAGGCCCGAGGCCAGGTCCAGGTACCTGCGCGTCGAGCCGCTCCCGAGGGCGGACCGGGCCAGGGCCAGGGCCACCCGCGCCGCACCGGCCCCCGCGCCCGCGTCTTCGGCGGGTCGCACGGCGAGGGAGAACAGCGAGGTGGAGACGGTCTCCGGGCCCTCGGGGTGGAGGCCGACCGCGGTGTGGACCAGGTGCAGGCCGGGCTGAGCGGCGAGTGCGTCGAGGCAGTCCATCAGCCGGCCGAGCTGCGCCCCCGCACCGGAGTCGCCGCCCAGGGCCCCCAGGGCTTCGGCGACCTCCTCAATTGCGTCCCGGTCCTCGGGGCCGATGTCGTGGAACCCGGGCGGCAGCCGGAACCAGACCGGCGGGGCGGAGTCGTTGCTCACGGCTGCACCAGCGTCCAGAGACGGGCCGACCGCGCGGCCGTGGACGGACCGTCCTCCACGACGAGCCGGGTGCCGTCCACCGCCGTGGAGCCGCGGTCCACGGATTCGTTGTCGCCCGTGTAGTCGGCGGCGGCCGTGGCCGCTCCGGTGGCGGCCACGGCCACCCCCACCCGCTCCCTGACCTCGGGTGTCGACGACCGCAGGGCCCACGCGGTGAGCGGGCTCTCCACCTTGCGCAGTTCGTCCGCCGTGCTCCACGTCGTGCGGGCGAACGCACCCGCGCCCGGCGAGACGCCCGCCAGTGCGCCGGCCTCCGGGACCGCCATGGCCGCGCGGGCGGCGACCGTACCGGCCCTCGCGCCCGTGGCGACGGCGGCCACGCCCGGGACGGCGCCGAGGCCGTCGCCGAGCAGCGTCACGCTGTTCTTCCAGAAGGCCGCGTCGAACTTTCCCCGGGTGAGACCCTCGGTCAGCGGCTTGCGGAAGCCGGGGTCCGCGAGGTGGGTGGTCAGGGCGGCCAGCGAGAGCCCGCCCGCGACCAGCATGACCGCCATCCCGGCAGGCGGGAAGAAGAGGGCGACGGCCGCACCGGCCGCCCCCAGAATGGCCGCCGCGTTCGAGAGGGCGTCCGCCGGATCGTCGACGATCTTGTTCCAGACCGACTCCAGCACCCCGGGCTCCTTCGGCGCCAGCCGCCGGGCCGTCGCGGTCAGCGTGTCCGCGACCCGGCGGGCCGCCGCGGAGTGCTCCGAGGCCAGCTCGGCGGCCAGCCGGCGGGCGTCGGTGAGGGCCTCGTCGGTGGTGGCCGCGGCGGCCCGGGAGGCGTAGCGGGCGGCCAGGGTGCGGTGGGCGGCCAGGGTGTCGTGCCAGCCGGTCAGCCGGCGCGCGGCCTCCGCCAGGGAAGTGTGGGCCGCGTGGAGGTGGCGGGGCAGCTCGCGCGACAGCGAGGCGCGGAAGGCGGTGGCGGCCTCGCCCTGCCAGGCCGAGCTGTGGGAGACCAGGGCGTCGACGACCCGGGAGGTCTCCGCGAGGCGGTCCGCCGAGGAGCGGAGCTTCTTCGCCAGGGCCAGGACCGCGAACGGGCTCCCCGGGGCCGGATCGAAGCCGAGCGCGGAGTAGTCGGCGGCGGGGGAGCCGGAGGCCCGGGAGTCAGCCACGGGACCCGGCCGCCTGCCGGAAGGCCGCGCGGATGGCCTCTTCGAGCTCCGCGTACTCGGCGGCGCTACGGCGTACGCCCTCGCGCACGGCCTTGATCCGCCCGGCGAGCTCTTTGGTTCCGTGGCCCCAGCTGTCCTGGAAGCCGTCGCACGCCGCGTCGAGGTCCGCCGTGCCCAGCTGGTCGGCCCGCACGTGGTCCAGCTCCCGCCGGGCCTCGCGCAGGGCGGTCAGCGAGGTGTCCAGGGCGTTGGTGAGGCGCGCCAGCTGGTCGATCTCGACCTGCAGCGGTGTCATGGCGGTCATGACGCGAAACCCTGGCAGAGCGGGGCTCTGCCAGGGCAATCGTCGTCACCCGCCCGAGCGAGCGGAAACCGGTCAGTCGCGGCGCGGGGGCCGGATCAGGCCTTGCGGGCCGCGATGCGGGCCGCGCGGGCGGCCAGCCGCTCGTCGAACTTGCGGGCCTCGGAGTCCAGGCCGTTCATGAAGAGACCGAGCTCTTCCTGGGCCTTCTGGCCGTCGGGGCCGAGGCCGTCGATGTCCATGATCTTCAGGAAGCGGATCACGGGGCTCAGCACGTCGTCGTGGTGGATCCGCAGGTTGTAGACCCCGCCGATCGCCATCTGTGCGGCCATCCGCTCGAAGCCGGGCATCCCGTGTCCGGGCATCCGGAAGTCGACCACGACGTCCCGTACGGCCTGCATGGTGAGGTCCGGGGCGATCTGGAAGGCCGCGCCCAGCAGGTTGCGGTAGAAGATCATGTGCAGGTTCTCGTCCTGCGCGATGCGGGCCAGCATGCGGTCGCAGACCGGGTCACCGGACTGGTGGCCGGTGTTGCGGTGCGAGATGCGGGTCGCGAGCTCCTGGAAGGCCACGTACGCCACGGAGTGCAGCATGGAATGGCGGTTGTCGGACTCGAACCCCTCCGACATGTGCTGCATCCGGAATGCCTCGAGCTTGTCCGGGTCCACGGCGCGCGAGGCCAGCAGGTAGTCACGCATCACGATGCCGTGGCGGCCCTCCTCGGCGGTCCAGCGGTGCACCCAGGTGCCCCAGGCGCCGTTGCGGCCGAAAAGGGAGGCGATCTCGTGGTGGTAGCTGGGGAGGTTGTCCTCGGTCAGCAGGTTCACGACGAGCGCGATCTTGCCGATCTCGGTGACCTTCGACTGCTTCGGGTCCCAGGCTTCGCCGTCCTCGAAGAAACCGGGGAAGTTCCGTCCGTCGCTCCACGGGACGTACTCGTGGGGCATCCAGTCCTTGGTGACCGTCAGATGGCGGTTGAGCTCCTTCTCGACCACCTCTTCCAGCGCGAACAGCAGCTTGGCGTCCGTCCACGCCTCCGAGCTGCCGAGGTGGGGAGAGGTGATCGTCACGGGTACTCCTGAGTGCAAAGCGAATTACCTACGGTTCCGTAGCCTACGGAGTCGTAGGTTAAGCGCGACATCAAGACCAGCCAAGCCCCACAGGTGACTATGTCCGGTTACGTCACGTTATTTGTGCAGTTTGAAGGGGGCATGGCGTGGCTTGAAGGGACCAAAGTCATGCGAGTAGGTGGTCCGCGGCTCCCGCCTTGACGGCCGAGATCAGCGCACGGAGCGCGTCGATCGAGTCGGTGACGTAGGCGGCGGACTCGGTGGTGCCGATGTACGCCTTCCCCTCGGCGTCCCGTCCGAAGCGGAAGCAGTTCGCCCCCTCGCTGCAGAATGCCTCGTCCCAGGCGATGCCGGCCGTCGCCGACGGGGCCGCCGGGGTGGTCGCGGTCGTGGTCGTCGTGCCCATGTCGTTCTCTCGTCTCCTCGTCAGATCCGGCTCCGTGGTCAGTCGGCCGGTCGGACGGTCGGTCCGGTCAGAGGGTCTGTGCGATGGCGCGGATGAAATCGCGGGAGTCGCGGGCCGGCAGTGCCAGGGAGCGCAGCCGCTCCAGCAGACCCCGGTAGCGGAGCAGCTTCATCTGCGAATCCAGCAACATCGAGCCGTGCGAACTGTCCAGCTGTACGGTGTCGAGCTCGCTGATCGTGGCGGCCGCATAGGTGAAGGACTGGCCGGCGCCGGGGAACCCGCCGGCGGTGAACGGAATGACGCGCACGGTCGTACGCGCCCGCTCCGACTGCTCCAGTATGTGTTCGAGCTGCGCCCGCGCCACCTTCGGGCCGCCGAACTGCATGCGCAGCGCCGCCTCGTGCACGACCGCCTCGTACAGCGGCGGTGCCTCGCGCGCGAACACCTGCTGGCGGTGCATCCGCAGGGCGAGCCGCGCCTGCAGGTCGGGTGCGGGCAGCGGCGGGTCGGCGGTGTCGAAGACGGCCCGCGCGTGCGCCTCGGTCTGCAGGAGTCCGGGTATGTGCGTGGTCACCGCGGTGTGCAACCCGACGGAGTGGTGCTCCAGTTCGCAGATGTCCAGGAGTGCGGGCGGCAGCAGCCCCCGGTGCTGCTCCCACCACCCCTTGTCGCGTTCCCGGGCCATCGAGGCGAGCAGGTCGACCAGCCCCGTGTCGGGGCAGTCGTAGTTGAAGGCGAGGGTGCGGACACGCTCGGCGCTGATCGCGATCCGGCCGGACTCGATGTTGGGGATCCGGGTGCGGTCCACCCCCATGAGCGCCGCCGCCTGTTGTACCGACATGCCCGACTGTTCGCGGAGTTTGCGCAGCTCGGAGCCCAGGCGCTGCTGGCGCGCGGTCGGCGTACTCCTCGGTGGCACGGGTCCCCCTCTCCTCCGGCCGGGGCATGTGGGAGCGCCTCACGAGTCCGGAAATGCCCTGAGAAATCATCAAGTCGTCGTACAAGTAGTAGCACTGTGCACCACGTTGCGCTACGGTCGGTAGCGCAAGTCTCACACGGGGCGACCTCCAGCTCTTGTATGACCACACGGCCATCCACGCATTCAGCACCTCAGCACCTTGGAGCAGCACGATGACGGGCACTCTCTGTGGCCTGCGGTCGGTCCACGAGTTCCGGCAGGCCCCGCCGGGGGCGGAGAAACTGAGCTATTCCATAGGCCTGCCGGGCGGCGCCCACTGTGCGGGCAGCGCCCGTGGCGCCCTGAGGTCCCTGCTCGACCGGCACGGACTGCCGGACCTGTGCGACACCGCGGCCCTGGCCGCCTCCGAACTCGTGGCCTGCGCCTACCGGTTCACGCCCGACAAGGAGATGGTGCTGAAAGTCCGCTGGCAGTTCGACGCCCTGCGGATCGTCGTCTTCGACCAGCACCCGGCGCACTCCTCGCCCGAGGCGAGCGAGGAGTGCCGGCGCCGGCGCAGCCGCGGGATGTGGCTGCTCGCGGCGGTGGTCGATTCCTGCGGCGGGGACTGGGGACTCACTCCGGTGCTCACCCCGATGGGCGGCACCAAGTCCTGGGCGTTACTGCCCATGCCGCGTTAGCCCGTCACCCGTCCCCGTCGGACGTGCCCCTCACCAGTGCCGTCACCCGTGCCCGTCACCCGTGCCACAGCGACCGGTGGACCTCCTCGGCCGTCGTCGGCCGCAGCCCGTCGTCGAGCAGCAGCCAGCGCGTGATGCCGATGGATTCCAGGAACGGCACGTCGTGGCTCGCCACCACGAGCGCCCCCTCGTAGGAATCCAGCGCACCGGTCAACTGCCGTACGCTCGCCAGGTCCAGGTTGTTGGTCGGCTCGTCCAGCATGAGCAGCTGCGGGGCCGGCTCCGCGAGGAGCAGCGCCGCCAGCGTCGCCCGGAACCGCTCGCCGCCCGACAGGGTGCCGGCCGGCCGGTCCGCGCGCGCACCCCGGAACAGGAAGTGCGCGAGCCGCGCCCGGATCAGATTGTTCGTCGCGTGCGGGGCGAACCGCGCCACGTTCTCCACGACCGAGCGCTCGTCGTCCAGTACGTCGAGCCGCTGTGGCAGGAACCGGGCCGGGACGTGGGTCACCGACTCGCCGGACAGCGGGGCGAGCTCCCCCGCGATCGTGCGCAGCAGGGTCGTCTTGCCCGAGCCGTTGGCTCCCACCAGTGCGATCCGCTCCGGACCGCGCAGCTCCCACTCGCCCGCTACGGCGCCGCCGTGGACCGGGTGCAACCCGCTCAGAGTGAACACGCGGCGGCCCGGCGGGACCTGGGTGGCGGGCAGTGCGATCCGGATCTCGGCGTCGTCGCGCACCGCCAGCTCCGCCTGGTCGAGGCGTTCCTCGGCCTCGGCCAGCTTCTCGGTGTGCATGATGCGGTGCTTGCCCGCCGACTCCTGCGCCGCACGCTTGCGGGCACCCATGACGATCTTCGGCTCGCGCTTGGAATCGAACATCTTCTGGCCGTACCGCTTGCGCCGGGCCAGTTTGGTGTGTGCCTGCGCCAGTTCGCGTTTCTGCCGCTGCACGTCGCCCTCCGCGGCCCGGACCATCCGCTCGGCCGCCTCCTGCTCGGCCGCGAGCATTTCCTCGTAGTCCGTGAAGTTGCCGCCGTACCAGTGGATTTCGCCCTCGTGCAGGTCGGCGATCTGGTCGACCCGGTCCAGCAGCTCCCGGTCGTGGCTGACCAGGAGCATCACCCCGGTCCAGGATTCGACGGCCGAATAGAGCCGGCGCCGGGCCCGCAGGTCGAGGTTGTTGGTCGGCTCGTCCAGCAGCAGGACGTCCGGACGGCTCAGCAGCAGAGCCGCCAGCCGGAGCAGCACGCACTCTCCGCCCGACAGTTCGCCGGTGGTGCGGTCCAGGCCGATCCGGCCGAGGCCGAGCTGGTCGAGCGTGGCGAGGGCCCGCTCCTCCACGTCCCAGTCGTCGCCGACCGCCGCGAAGTTCGCCTCGGTCGCCTCGCCCGCCTCGATGGCGTGCAGGGCGGCCCGGGCGGTGTGGACGCCGAGCGCCTCGTCGACCCGTAGGGCGGTGTCGAAGGTGACGGTCTGCGGAAGGTGGCCGACGGTGCCGGACAGGGCCAACTGGCCGCCAGTCGGCGAAAGTTCCCCCGCGATGAGTTTCAGCAGGGTGGACTTCCCGCAGCCGTTGCGCCCGATCAGGCCGGTACGGCCGGGGCCGACGGTCAACTGGAACCCCTCGAAGACGGGCGTTCCGTCGGGCCAGTCGAAGGACAGGCCGGAGCAGGTGATGAAGGTGGGAGCAGGACTCATGGAGGCCTCCAGGTTGCGTGAGTGGTGAGTGCAACGCGGGGGAGACAGCGCACCGCGGGTGAGGGCGGTGGTCGGTGTCTCGGACCTCAGAGAAGCAACGTCCTGCTCCGTTTCGACGGCGATGGGGCGTCTACGAAGCTACGGGGCGGCCGGAGCCGCCGGCAAACGAATTAAGAAGAGCGGGCGGGAGCGATGCGGCCGGTCCGCGGAGGGGCCGGTCCGCGGGAGGGGACCGGATCCGGCGCGCAAGGGTGGAAGGTCAGCAGGAGCCGCGCATCAGATCCGCGAGGCTCTGGTCCATGTCGAGGTACAGGTGTTCCAGGCCCGGCGGCACGATCGTGGAGGCCCGCTCCAGGAAGCGGTGCAGCTCGGCCGTCATCATCAGCACGATCGCGACCCCCTCGGGGGCGTGGAACTCCACGGTGGTCCGGTCTGCGTCGTACGGGCGCACGCGCACGTCCCCGCAGCCGGAGGGGCGGGCCAGCCCGGACTCCAGCAGCTCGCGGGAGAACGTCCACGAGACCTCGATGCCCTCCAGGGTCGCGGGCGCGGGGAAGGCCATCCGGACGGCGAAGGGATCCGACCGGTCGTAGCAGAGCGTGACCGGTACGGTGTCGACCTTCGGTGCGGTGGCGACCAGTCGGGCCTGCACGGCCTGCTCGATGACAGTGATCAAGGCTCGCTCCCTTGCGGCGGATCTCGTGCCGGACCGCGGGGTGGGGGCCCGGCAACGGGATAGACGCGCGATTCGGCGAATCCGTGCACGCGAGTCGGAGTGAGCTGTGTCACCGAATGGCCTGAACGTGCCTGTGTGATCGCACAGGGTGACGGGTGGCAGGGGCATCCGGGGCTCATCGGCAAGCCCCGGGGCCTCCCAGTACGGCCGGTTCCCGCTCACTCCACAGGCCCAAAGCACACTCCGGGCCACCCGCTCCGGGCCCCCGCGCGCCCCGCTACACCGCCGGGTTCTCCCGTACCGTCGCCAGGTCCGAGGACGTCTTCGTCGCGAGGAACTCGGTGATGCGGTAGGCGCAGACGCCCGCCACGGTGAAGGGGTCCTCGGACGCGATCTTCTCGACCTCCGCGCGGGAGATCCCGCCGGCCAGGATCACGCCCCCGTCGCGCGGGACCTTGCGGCCCGAGGCGAGGAAGATGCCGGCGGCGTAGTAGCCGTCCAGCCAGGCGATGTGCGCGTCCATCTCCTCTTCGACGGCTTCGACGGGCGCGGTGTAGGTGAGCTCCATGACGAACATGATCGCCAGGCTACTCTCGCACCACTATGACGAGTGCGAAGAACCCCGCCGACGAGGCCGAGGCCAAGGCGATACAGGACGAACTGCGTGACCGGGTCGTCCTGGCCGAAACCGGACCCCCGCCCGGCGAAGGGCTGATCGCCGGTGTGGACGTGGCCTACGACGACGAGCGCGACCTGGTGGCCGCCGCGGCCGTCGTCCTCGACGCCGCGACCCTCGAGGTCGTCGAGGAGGCCACCTCCGTCGGCCGCGTCAGCTTCCCCTACGTCCCGGGCCTGCTCGCCTTCCGTGAGCTGCCGACCGTGCTCGCCGCACTGGAGTCACTGACGGTCACGCCCGGTCTGGTCGTCTGCGACGGCTACGGACTGGCCCACCCGCGCCGCTTCGGACTCGCCTGCCACCTCGGGGTGGTCACCGGACTGCCCGCCATCGGCGTCGCGAAGAACCCGTTCACCTTCACCTACGAGGAACCGGGTGCCCGGCGCGGGGACCTCTCCCTCCTCCGCGCGCCCGACGGCGAGGTCGTCGGGCGCGCGCTGCGCACGCAGGACGGGATCAAGCCCGTGTACGTATCGGTGGGCCACCGGGTCTCCCTGGACAACGCCTGCGCTCACGCCCTGGCGCTGAGCCCCCGCTTCCGCATCCCGGAGACCACCCGGCACGCCGACTCCCTGTGCCGGCGGGCCCTGCGCGAAGCCACGGCCTGAGCCGCCCGACGCCTCAGTCCGAGGCCGCCACCCGGAAGCGGATGCCCGCCTTCCGGAGCCGGTCCAGCAGGGCGTCGCCCATCGCCACGGCGGTGGTCAGCTGGCCGGAGAGCTCGGGCAGGGCGTCGTAGGCGAGGCAGAGCGCGGACTCCGCGAACATCTTCGCGGTCTCCCCGTACCCCGGGTCGCCGCCCGAGACTTCGGTGAAGACCCGGCGGCCGCCGCCCTCGCCCACGAACCGCACGCTGAACCAGCTGCGCGCCCGCCGCTCCGCGTCCGGGCCCTGGCCCGGCTCCCAGCGGCCCGCGAGCCACTGGCGCACCGGCGGGATCTGGGCCAGGGCCACCACCCCGCCGACCGCCGCCGTACCGCCCACGGCGACGGGCAGGTGCCGTACGGAGGCGTAGTGCCGGTAGCGGAAGTCCGGGCCGTACCGCTCCAGCGCCGCCGCCGAGCGGGCCACGACCTGGACGTCCAGTACGGGAAGCGGCAGGGCCCAGGTCCCGGTCTCCCGGCTGAAGCGCGGTGCGCCCACGGGGACCCGCACCCGCCGGCCCAGCAGCCGGGGCTCGTGCATCCGGCGCGCGCGGGCGGCGGCCAGGTTCTGCGGTCCGCGGCCCAGTGCGGTGAGCACGGTGGTGAAGGTGCCGCCCGAGAACAGGGCGTTGGAACGCACGAAGCCGTCCACGGTCAGCGGGACGCCGGCCGGCAGCTGTCCGACCGTGAAGTACGCCCCGAGGTCGGCCGGGATGGAGTCGAAGCCGCAGGCGTGCACGATCCGGGCGCCGCTCTCGCGGGCCCGCGCGTCGTGCTCGACGTACATCCGGTCCACGAATTCCGGCTCGCCGGTCAGGTCCAGGTAGTCGGTGCCCGCCGCGGCGCAGGCGGCCACCAGCGGCGCCCCGTACAAGACGTACGGCCCCACGGTCGTGGCCAGCACCCGGGTGGAGGCGGCCAGTTCGCGCGTCGCCGCGGCGTCCTGGGCGTCGGCGCGCAACAGCGGCAGGTCCGCGCAGCGCGGGTCGAGGGCGGTCAGCCGCTCGCGCAGCCGCTCCAGCTTCGCGAGGTCCCGCCCGGCGAGGGCCCAGCGGCAGTCCGAGGGGGCGTGCGCCGCGAGGTACTCGGCGGTCAGCGCCCCCACGAACCCGGTCGCGCCGAAGAGCACGAGGTCGTACTCCCGTTCCGCGGTGCGCGGTTCGTGCCGGACAGCTGCGTTCATCGGGAGCCTCCCAGGGTGTCGGTGGTGGCTGAGGCTAGCGGGTGGCGGCCGTACGGCGGACAGCGCCCCGGTACCGGCCCCGCCCCGGTACCCGCCCCGGTACCCGCCCCGGTGCCGGCCCCGGATCCGCCGCCGGTGCACCGTCCGTCCTGCGGCCGGCCGTGTCGGGCGTCGATTCCTCCGCCCGCGCCGCGGACGGCCTAGCGTGGGGAGGGACGGTCCGCGCCGGCGGGTGCGGCCTGCGATGAGTGGAGGTTCGCGTGAAGGCTGGGGTGCGCAGGTGGGAGGCGGTCCGGGCGTTCGCCCTGGGGCTGCCGCAGGCGCGGGAGGAGTTCCCCTGGGGTCCTGAGGACTGTGTCGTGAAGGTCAACAAGAAGATCTTCGTCTTCCTCGGGAACGCCGACGGCCCGTCGCCCGGGATCTCCGTGAAGCTCAAGGACGAGGCGCTGCACGGTCACGCCATGACCGCGCCCGGAGCGGAGCCGACCGGCTACGGGCTGGGCAAGGCCGGCTGGGTCTCCGTGCCGCTGGGGGAGAAGGGGGCGCCCTCCGCCGAGGTGCTGTGCGAATGGGTGGAGGAGAGCTACCGGACCGTCGCGCTCAAGCGGGACCTCAAGGAGCTCGACGCGCGAAACGCCCCAACCGGCTAAGCGCTTGCTCTTGTGCTGAGTGGAACGGGTTCCTAGCATCACTGGTGTTACATCAGTTGTGTCACACAGTGGCGGCAGTGGTGCCACCGGATGCTGGGGGCTCGATGGCAGTGACAGGGAACGCGCCCGGGAGCGGCGGGGGCCCGCTCGCGGGCGTCCGCGTCGTCGAGCTGGCGGGCATCGGGCCGGGCCCGTTCGCCGCCATGCTCCTCGCCGACCTGGGGGCCGACGTGGTGCGGGTCGACCGGCCCGGCGGCGGCGGGCTGGCCGTGAACCCGGCCTACGACATCACCAACCGGAACAAGCGCTCCGTCCTCGTCGACCTGAAGTCCCCCGACGGCCCGGCCCGCGTACTGGACCTGGTCGAGCGCGCCGACGTGCTCGTCGAGGGCTTCCGCCCCGGGGTCGCCGAACGGCTCGGCGTGGGACCGGCCGACTGCCACGCCCGCAATCCCCGGCTCGTCTACGGCCGGATGACCGGCTGGGGCCAGGACGGCCCGCTCGCCCACACCGCCGGGCACGACATCGCGTACATCGCCGTCACCGGCGCCCTCGGCATGATCGGCAACCCGGGCGAACCCCCGGCCGTCCCCGCCAACCTGGTCGGTGACTACGCGGGCGGCTCGCTCTACCTCGTCATCGGCGTACTCGCCGCCCTCCAGCACGCCCGCACCCCCGGCGGCACCGGCCAGGTCGTCGATGCGGCCATCGTCGACGGCACCGCCCACCTCACCGCCATGATCCACGGGATGATGGCCGCCGGCGGCTGGCAGGACCGGCGCGGGGCCAACCTGCTGGACGGCGGCTGCCCCTTCTACGGCAGCTACGAGACCTCCGACGGCGGGTACATGGCGGTCGGAGCGCTGGAGCAGCAGTTCTACGACACCTTCGTGGAGCTGCTCGGCATCAAGGACCAGGCCCCCGCCCGCAAGGACCTGGCCCGCTGGGGCGAGCTCCGCGAGGCCGTCGCCGCGCGCTTCAAGTCCCGTACCCGCGAGGAGTGGACGGCCGTCTTCGCGGGCACCGACGCCTGCGTGGCGCCCGTGCTCTCCCTGCGCGAGGCCCCGCACCACCCGCACCTGGCCGCCCGCGGCACCTTCGTCGAGGCCGCCGGGATCACCCAGCCCGCCCCCGCGCCCCGCTTCTCCGCGACTCCGGCCACCGTCGTGGGCGGGCCGGCGCTGCCGGGCGCGCACACGGAGTCGGTGGCGGCCGACTGGGGCGTACCGGGGCTGCTGGGCAAGGAGTCCGGCGCCTGATGGAACTCTCGATGATGCTCGACTACTCCGCGGACCCGCGCCGCGCCGCCGACGCGGCGGCAGGGCTGGAGACGGCCGGGCTCGACGCGGTGTGGGTGGCCGAGGCCTGGGGCTTCGACGCCCCGACGATCATGGGGTACCTGGCCGCCCGCACCGAGCGGATGAAGATCGGCTCGGCCATCCTCAACGTCTACTCGCGCACCCCCGCCCTCATCGCCCAGACCGCGGCGGGCCTGGACGCGATGTCCGGCGGCCGGGCCATGCTCGGCCTGGGGGCCTCGGGCCCGCAGGTGGTCGAGGGCTGGCACGGGAAGCCGTACGACAAGCCCATCGGCCGGACCCGCGAGACGGTCGAGCTGTGCCGCCGCATCTGGCGCCGCGAGACCATCGACCACCACGGCATCACCGACATGCCGCTGCCGCCCGGGAAGGGAGGCCGGCACGGCAAGCCGCTGAAGATGCTGACCCGGCCGGTCCGTGCGGACATCCCCGTCTACGTGGCCTCGCTGGGACCGGCCAACGTGCGGATGACGGCGGAGATCGCCGACGGCTGGCTGCCGACCCTCTTCGTGCCGGAGAAGGCCGGCGCCGTGTGGGGGAGCGCGCTCACCGAGGGCGCCGCCCTGCGCGCGCCGGAGCTCGGCCCGTTGCGGACGGTGGCCGGCGGACTGCTCGCGATCGGCGAGGACGCGGCGGCCCTGCGCGACCTCGCGCGGCCGCAGATCGCCCTGTACGTCGGCGGCATGGGCGCGGTCGGCAAGAACTTCTACAACGACCTGGCCGTCGCCTACGGGTACGGGGCCCAGGCCCGCAAGATCCAGGAGCTCTACCTCTCCGGGCACAAGCGCGACGCCGCGGCCGCCGTACCGGACGAGCTGTGCGAACTCACCACGCTGTGCGGGCCCGAGGGCTACGTGCGCGAGCGCGTCGAGGCCTTCCGGGCCGCCGGGGTGACCATGCTCAATGTCACGCCCGTGGGCCCCGAGCCGGCCCGGCTCATCGAAACCGTGAAGAACTGGCTGTAAGGAGCCGTCTGATGAAGCGCCAGCTCTTCGACGCCGACCACGAGGCGTTCCGGGAGACCGTCCGCACCTTCCTCACCAAGGAGGTGCTGCCGCACTACGAGCAGTGGGAGAAGGACGGGATCGTCAGCCGCGAGGCCTGGCGGGCCGCGGGCCGGCAGGGACTGCTGGGCCTGGCCGTCCCGGAGGAGTACGGGGGCGGCGGGAACACCGACTTCCGGTACGCGGCGGTGATCGCCGAGGAGTTCACCCGGGCGGGCGCCGCCGGACTCGCGATCGGCCTGCACAACGACATCATCGGGCCGTACCTGACCTCGCTGGCCACCGAGGAGCAGAAGCGCCGCTGGCTGCCCGGCTTCTGCTCCGGCGAGATCATCACGGCCATCGCGATGACCGAGCCGGGCGCGGGCTCCGACCTCCAGGGCATCCGGACCACCGCCGAGGACGCGGGCGACCACTGGGTGCTCAACGGTTCCAAGACCTTCATCTCCAACGGCATCCTCGCCGACCTGGTGATCGTCGTCGCGAAGACCACCCCCGAGGGCGGGGCGCACGGGATGTCGCTGCTCGTCGTGGAGCGCGGCACCGAGGGCTTCGAGCGCGGCCGCAACCTCGACAAGATCGGCCAGAAGGCGCAGGACACCGCCGAGCTGTTCTTCAACGACGTGCGCGTCCCCAAGGAGAACCTGCTCGGCGAACTCAACGGCGCCTTCGTCCACCTGATGACCAACCTCGCGCAGGAGCGGATGGGCATCGCGATGGCCGGCATCGCCGCCGCCGAGTACCTGCTGGAGATCACCACGCAGTACGTGAAGGAGCGCGAGGCCTTCGGGCGGCCGCTCTCCAAGCTCCAGCACGTCCGCTTCGAGATCGCGGAGATGGCCACCGAGTGCGCGGTCACCCGTACCTTCCTCGACCGCTGCATCACCGACCACTCCCACGGGGAACTGGACCACGTCCACGCCTCGATGGCGAAGTGGTGGGCCACCGAACTCCAGAAGCGGGTCGCCGACCGCTGTCTGCAACTGCACGGCGGATACGGATACATGACCGAGTACCGGGTCGCGCGGGCCTTCACCGACGGCCGCATCCAGACCATCTACGGCGGCACGACCGAGATCATGAAGGAGATCATCGGCCGTTCCCTGCTGGGCTGACCTCCCCCTGCCTTCCCTCGACCCTCCCCGTTCCTTGACCCTCCCCACGCCTCCGCACCCCCGAAAGGCTTGACCAGTGAGCACCGAAGCGTACGTATACGACGCGATCCGCACGCCGCGCGGACGGGGCAAGGCCAATGGCTCCCTGCACGGCACCAAGCCGATCGACCTGGTCGTCGGCCTCATCCACGCCCTGCGCGAGCGCAACCCCGGCCTGGACCCCGCCACCATCGACGACATCGTGCTCGGCGTCGTCAGCCCGGTCGGAGACCAGGGCTCCGACATCGCCCGGATCGCGGCGATCGCCGCCGGGCTGCCGGACACCGTCGCGGGCGTCCAGGAGAACCGCTTCTGCGCCTCGGGCCTCGAAGCGGTCAACATGGCCGCCGCTAAGGTCCGCTCCGGCTGGGAGGACCTGGTCCTCGCGGGCGGCGTGGAGTCCATGTCCCGGGTTCCGATGGCCTCGGACGGCGGAGCCTGGTTCAACGACCCCATGACCGGCTGGGACACCGACTTCGTCCCGCAGGGCATCGGCGCCGACCTGATCGCCACGATCGAGGGATTCTCCCGGCGAGACGTGGACGAGTACGCCGCCCTGTCCCAGGAGCGGGCCGCCGCCGCGATCAAGGACGGCCGCTTCGCCAAGTCGGTCGTCCCGGTCACCGACCGCAACGGCCTGGTGGTCCTGGACCACGACGAGTTCGTCCGCCCCGGCACCACCGCCGACACCCTCGCCCGGCTGAAGCCCTCCTTCGCCGACATCGGCGAGCTCGGCGGCTTCGACGCCGTCGCGCTGCAGAAGTACCACTGGGTGGAGAAGATCGACCACGTCCACCACGCGGGCAACTCCTCCGGCATCGTCGACGGCGCCTCCCTCGTCGCGATCGGCTCCCGCGAGGCGGGCGAGCGCAACGGGCTCACGCCCCGCGCCCGGATCGTCTCGGCCGCCGTCTCCGGCTCCGAGCCCACCATCATGCTCACCGGACCCGCCCCGGCCACCCGCAAGGCCCTCGCCAAGGCCGGCCTGACCATCGACGACATCGACCTGATCGAGATCAACGAGGCCTTCGCCGGCGTCGTGCTCCGCTTCGTCAAGGACATGGGCGTCTCCCTCGACAAGGTCAACGTCAACGGCGGCGCCATCGCGCTCGGCCACCCGCTCGGCGCCACCGGCGCGATGATCCTCGGCACCGTCGTCGACGAACTGGAGCGCCAGGACAAGCGCTACGGCCTCGTCACCCTCTGCGTCGGCGGTGGCATGGGCGTCGCCACCATCGTCGAACGCCTCTGAATCCCGTCCTGCATCCCTGCCCCCCCGGACCTTCCGAAACGAAAGCAGTGACCATGAGCGAGTCCACCACGATCCGCTGGGAACAGGACGAGACCGGCGTCGTCACCCTGGTCCTCGACGACCCCAACCAGTCCGCCAACACGATGAACCAGGCCTTCAAGGACTCCATCGCCCGGGTCGCGGACCGCGCCGAGGCCGAGAAGGACTCCATCCGCGGCATCATCTTCACCTCCGCCAAGAAGACCTTCTTCGCGGGCGGCGACCTGAAGGACATGATCCGGCTGCGCCCCGAGCACGCGCAGCTCGCCTTCGACACCGGCACCGAGATCAAGCGCTCGCTGCGCCGCATCGAGACCCTCGGCAAGCCGGTGGTGGCCGCCATCAACGGCGCGGCCCTCGGCGGCGGGTACGAGATCTGCCTGGCCTCCCACCACCGGGTGGCCCTCGACGCGCCCGGCTCCAAGATCGGCCTGCCCGAGGTCACCCTCGGTCTGCTCCCGGCCGGCGGCGGCGTCACCCGGACCGTGCGCCTCATGGGCATCGCCGACGCGCTGCTGAAGGTGCTGCTCCAGGGGACCCAGTACAACCCCCAGCGCGCCCTGGACAACGGCCTGGTGCACGAACTGGCCGCCACGCCGGAGGAGATGCTCGCCAAGGCGCACGCCTTCATCGACGCGAACCCGGAGTCGAAGCAGCCGTGGGACGTCCCCGGCTACAAGATCCCGGGCGGCACTCCGTCCAACCCGCGGTTCGCCGCCAACCTCCCGGCCTTCCCCGCCAACTTGAAGAAGCAGCTGAACGGGGCCCCGTACCCGGCCCCGCGCAACATCCTGGCCTGCGCCGTCGAAGGCGCCCAGGTGGACTTCGAGACGGCACTGACCATCGAGGCCCGCTACTTCACCGAGCTGGTCACCGGGCAGACCGCCAAGAACATGATCCAGGCGTTCTTCTTCGACCTCCAGGCCGTCAACGCCGGCCGCAGCCGCCCGCAGGGCGTGGCACCCCGCAAGGTCACCAAGGTGGCCGTCCTCGGCGCCGGCATGATGGGCGCGGGCATCGCCTACTCCTGCGCCCGCGCGGGCATCGAGGTGGTGCTGAAGGACGTCACCCCCGAGGCCGCCGCCAAGGGCAAGGCGTACTCCGAGAAGCTGCTCGACAAGGCCCTGTCGCGGGGCCGCACCACCGAGGCCAAGCGGGCCGAGCTGCTCGCCCGGATCACCCCGACCGCCGAGCCCGCCGACCTCGCGGGCTGCGACGCCGTCATCGAGGCCGTCTTCGAGGACACCGCCCTCAAGCACAAGGTGTTCCAGGAGATCCAGGAGTTCCTGACTCCCGACGCGCTCCTCTGCTCCAACACCTCCACGCTGCCCATCACGGGCCTCGCGGAAGGGGTTTCGCGGCCCGCGGACTTCATCGGACTGCACTTCTTCTCGCCCGTGGACAAGATGCCGCTGGTCGAGATCATCAAGGGCGAGCGCACCGGCGACGAGGCCATCGCCCGCGCCTTCGACCTCGTACGGCAGATCAACAAGACGCCGATCGTGGTCAACGACTCGCGCGGGTTCTTCACTTCGCGGGTCATCGGCCAGTTCATCAACGAGGGCGTCGCCATGGTCGGCGAGGGCATCGAGCCCGCCTCCATCGAGCAGGCCGCCGCCCAGGCCGGGTACCCGGCCAAGGTGCTCTCCCTGATGGACGAGCTGACCCTGACGCTGCCCCGCAAGATCCGCAACGAGACCCGCAAGGCCTTCGAGGCCGAGGGCCGGGACTGGCCGGAGCACCCGGCCGACACCGTCATCGACCGGATGGTCGACGAGTTCGGGCGCCCCGGGCGCAGCGGTGGCGGCGGGTTCTACGCGTACGACGAGAACGGCAAGCGTGCCGGGATCTGGCCGGGGCTGCGGGAGCACTTCACCAAGGACGGGTACCGGATCCCCTTCGAGGACATGAAGGAGCGGATGCTCTTCTCCGAGGCGCTGGACACCGTCCGCTGCTTCGACGAGGGGGTCCTGACCTCGTACGCCGACGCCAACATCGGCTCCATCATGGGCATCGGCTTCCCGGCCTGGACCGGCGGCGTGATCCAGTACATCAACGGCTACGAGGACGGCCTCGCCGGCTTCGTGGCCCGCGCCCGCGAGCTGGCCGAGAAGTACGGCGAGCGCTTCGCCCCGCCCGCCTCCCTGGTGGCGAAGGCCGAGCGGGGAGAGACGTACGCCGACTGAGCCTCCGGGACGGACCTGACGGACCTGACGGACCTCACGGACCGAAACCGGACCTGACGGACCGACGGACCCGACGGCCGGCGCGCGGTTCCGGGGCATCCGGCCCCGGAACCGCGCGTCCGTGCACCTCAGTTGGTGGAGTGCCCGGCGGTACGCAGCTCCGCGAACGGGCCCCGGTAGGACGCGCCGTCCAGCGTGGTCCAGCCGGCGGTGAGCCGGCCCACGATCTCCGAAGCGTCCTGCGGACCGGCGTCCCCGGGCCGCAGGACGCGGGTCAGGCCGAGCACGAGGCCGCCCGGCAGCCGCACGTCCGTGCCCCGTGCGGTGTCGGTGACTTCCGGCCACGCCTGGGGGGCGGCCGGAAGCTCGGGGCCCTCGTACCACGCGGTGACCGAGGGGTCGCTCACTCCGCTGTCGCTCTGGTCCTGCGCCACGGCGCGGCCCTGGAGCAGGGCGACCAACTGGCCCACGAGCACCGGGTCGTGGGCGCCGTCGTAGATCCAGCGGGTGCCGAGCACCCCGTGCTCGGAGGTGCCCACCAGAGCGGCTCCGGCCCCGTCGAGCGGGGCTCCGCGGTAGGTCAGCGGCACGAGGTAGGAGGTTTCCCGGCCGCCCGAGTGGTCGGTGAGCACCATGAACTCGATGCCGACCTCACCCTCGGGGTCGTCGAGCCGGAACCCGCCCGAGCGGTCGAGCTCGGGGGTGTGTCCGGTGGACGCGTACCACGGCCGCGTCGGGAGCCAGGCAGTCAGAAGCTCCGTCTTACCGGGCTTCATGGTGGTCTTGTAGATCATCGCCATGGCCGGAATCTACCGGCTCCGAGACGAAGGCGGCCCGCAATTCCTCCTTCAGCGAGCGCTGGAAAGCGGTCACCAGGGCCTGCACCACCATCGGCTGCATGTGCGCGGACAGCGCCTTCATCGACTCCACCCGCTCCGGGTCGCTCTCGCCCTCCGTGAACGGCCCCCACACCTCGTCGCGGAACAGCGCGGTCAGCTGGTGCGCCGCCGTCCGTGCGTGCCCGAGCAGCACCTCGCGCGCGACCAGGATCGTCTCGTGGGCGATCGGTACGTCGAGCAGCGCGACCCCGAGCCGCAGCAGCCCCATGTCCACCCGGAAGCCCTCCGGGGTCGGCGACAGCACGTTCATGGCCGTCAGGCGCCGGATGTCGGTCTCCGTCAGGGACCGCCCGGCCCGCTTCTCCAGCTCCGCGCGCGAGGAGTCCAGCGCGGCGTCCGGGGCCCAGGTCGCCACCAGTGCGCGGTGGATGGCCAGATCGTGCGCGCTCAGATCGTCGGGCAGGGCGTCGAGGTAGCGCTCGATGGCGGAGAGGGTCATGCCCTGGTGCTGCAACTCCTCGATGAGCGCGAGGCGGGACAGGTGCTCCGGGCCGTAGCGGCCCACCCGACGGGGTCCGATCACGGGAGGGGGCAAAAGCCCGCGGGTGCTGTAGAACCGTACGGTGCGGACGGTCACACCCGCCCTGGCCGCCAGCTCGTCGACGGTCAGCGACGCCGGCTCCGGTGCCTGGGTGGTCATGGGCTCTCCGCCTTGCTCTCTGATCAGCGCGTCGACACGGTTCGTGTTCAACAGTATTGCTGTCGCACCAACGATGTGAAACGGCGAGGAGCTGCCCATGCCCACGGAACTGCGACTGCCCGCACCCCCCGACGAGCTCACCCTGCCCGCCCTGCTGGCGCGCAACGCCGCCGAGTACGGCGCACTGCCCGCCCTCTCGTGGCGCGAAGGCCCCGACGGCACGGCCTGGACCACCCTCAGCTGGTCGGACGTCCGCCGCAAGGTGGCCGTCCTCGCCGCCGGTTACGCCTCCCTGGGCGTCGAACGCGGCGAGCACGTCCTGCTGATGATGGGCAACCGCCCCGAGCACTGGCTCAGCGACCTCGCCCTGGTCCACCTGGGAGCCGTCCCCGTCACCGTGTACGGAACCTCCGCGCCCGAGCAGATCGCCCACATAGCCCGCCACAGCCGCGCCAGGCTCGCCGTGGTCGAGGGGGCCCGGGAGCTGGCCCGGTGGGAGCCGCTGCTGGCCGACCCCGCGACCCCGCTGGAACGACTCGTCGTGGCCGAGGCCTCCGAAGCGGGCCCGCACCCGACGTACGCGTCGGTGTACGCCGGCGGAGTCCACCTGCACCGCTCCGAGGCCTTCGAGAAGGCCTGGCGGGAGTCTCGCTCCGAGGACCCGCTGACCGTCGTCTACACCTCGGGCACCACCGGCGACCCCAAGGGGGTGCGCCTGACCCACCGCAACATCGTGCTCCAGTCCGTCCGCCTCGACCTGCACGTCGAGCTGCCCGAGCACGCCGAGCACCTCTGCTACCTGCCCTTCGCGCACATCGCCGAGCGGATCCTCGGCATCTACCTCCCGCTCCTGCGGGCCGCCCACGTCCGGCTGTGCGCCGACCCGGCGGCCGTGTCGGTCGCGGTGCGCGAGCTGCACCCGGTGCAGTTCTTCGGGGTGCCCCGGGTGTGGGAGAAGCTGGCCGCCTCCGTACGGGCGGTGCTGGGGCGGCTGCCCGAAGAGCAGCGCCGGGCCATCGAAGCCGCCAACGACCTGGCGCGGGAGCGGGCGGGGCACCGGGAGCGCGGCGAGGAGGTCCCGGCCGGGCTCGAAGCCTCGTACGCCGGGGCCAAGGAGCGCGTGCTGGACCCGCTGCTGACGCTGGCCGGGCTGGACCGCCTCGTCTGGACGGCCAGCGCCACGGCGCCGATGCCGATCGACGTGGTCCGCTTCTGGGCGGGCTGGGGGATCACCATCATGGACGCGTGGGGGCTGACCGAGACCTCCGGCGTGTGCACGGTCAACAGCCCCGATGCCTTCCGGCTGGGCTCGGTGGGCCGCCCGATCGCCGGGCTGGAGCTGCGGATCGCCGAGGACGGGGAGATCTTCACGCGCGGAGAGACCGTCTTCGGCGGGTACCTCCGCCCGGACGGCTCGGTGGAGAGCGCCTCCGACGAGGCGGGCTGGTTCCCGACGGGGGACGTCGGGCGGCTCGACGAGGACGGGTTCCTCTGGCTGACCGACCGCAAGAAGGAACTGATCATCACCTCGAACGGGAAGAACGTCTCGCCCGCCCTGGTGGAGAACACCGTCAAGGAACACCCGCTGATCGGGCAGGCGCTGGTGCACGGAGACGGCCACTCCTACCTCGTCGCCCTCCTCGTCCTGGACCCCGAACTCGCCCCGGCCTGGGCGCAGGCCCGCGGCATCGAGGCCGCCACGCCCGCGGAGCTCGCCGCGCACCCGGCCGTACGGGAGGAGATCGCCCGGGCCGTCGAAGCCGCCAACGCCCGGCTCAACCGCACCGAGCAGATCAAGCGCTACCGGCTGCTGACCGAGGAGTGGGGTCCGGAGTCGGGGGAGCTGACCCCCTCCCTGAAACTGCGCCGCCGGGTGATCCGGGAGAAGTACGCGGAGCTGATCGACGGGCTGTACGCGGAGCCGCATTCCGCGCCGCATTCCGAGCTGCCATCCGTGCCGCCATCCGGGCAGGAGCACGAAGCTTCGTAGGAAGGTCCGTCACACGAACGGCCCTGCCCGGTGGGCGGATGATCGCCCACCGGGCAAGGGTGAGGGAATGTGTATATGCCCTGAATTCGCCACGCCGCCCGGCAAGGGCGGCTGATCGCCCATGGGTGTGCTGCAAGACCATCCCGAACTCGCCCTGTTCCTCTGCCTCGCGGCCGGCTACCTCCTCGGCAAGGTGCGCGTCGGCCCGATCACCCTCGGCGGCATCTGCGGCACGCTGATCGTGTCGCTGCTGCTCGGCGCCTGGGCCAAGATCGAGATCGACGCAGATGTGAAGACGATATTCTTCGCGCTCTTCATCTTCGCACTCGGCTACATGGCCGGACCGCAGTTCTTCGCCAACCTCAACCGCAAGAGCCTGCGCTTCTTCGCGCTCTGCTTCATCGAGCTGGTCAGCGTGCTCGGCCTGGCCTACCTGCTGGCCAAGGCCTTCGACCTCGACGTCGGCACCGCCTCCGGCATCCTCGCCGGAGCCGCCACCGAATCGGCTGTGGTCGGCACCGCCACCGAGGCGATCGGCAAACTGCCCGACCTGACCGCGGAGCAGATCTCCACGTACCAGGGCCACGTGGCCACCGCGTACACGGTCTGCTACCTCTTCGGGCTGGTCACCATCGTCATCTACACCAGCCAGATCATGCCGATGCTCCTCCGGGTCAACCTGGCGGACGCCTCGCGAGAGCTGTGGGAGAAGATGCGCGGCGGCGGCTCCGGCGGCCTCGAGAGCGACGAGCGCGAGTCCATGCCCGGCCTGGTCGGGCGTACCCACCTGGTCACCCTCGCCGACGGCCGCACCGTCGGGAACCTGGAGGCGGCCTTCGGCGGCGGGGTCACCGTGGAGGCCGTCCGGCGCGGCTCCAAGGACCTCACGCCCGCCCCGGATCTCGAACTCGTCCTCTCCGACCTCGTCCTCGTGGTCGGCCGGCGCTCCGAGGCCATCGCGGCGGGCCGGGCCATCGGCCCGGAGACCCCCGGCATCCCGGGGGTGGACACCCCGCTGGCCACCCGGCAGGTCGCCATGACCGACAAGTCGGTCGCCGGCAAGTCGCTGGACGAGATCCGCTCCACCCACGCGGAGTTCGGGCGCAGCGGCGTGTACGTGACCGACGTGCTCCGGGGCGAGCAGCACCTGCCCGCCAACCCGGACACCGTCGTCGAGCGCGGTGACGTCGTCACCCTCGTGGGCGCCCGCTCGGGCCTGAACCGGATCGTGGCGAAGATCGGCACGGTGGCCAAGAACGACTCCACCGACTTCATCTACCTCGGTTTCGGCATTGCGCTCGGCTCGCTCATCGGCCAGCTCGTGGTCCGCCTCGGCGGGGTCCCGCTCTCGCTCGGCACCGGCGGCGGCTGCCTGATCTCGGGTCTGCTCTTCGGCTGGTTCCGCTCCCGCAGGCAGACCTTCGGCGCCTTCCCGCCGCAAGCCGCCACCACCATCAAGGACATGGGGCTCGCGGTGTTCATCGCCTGCACCGGGCTGACCTCGGGTCCGCAGGCCTGGCCGCTGCTCAAGGAGTACGGAGCCCTGCTGCCGTTCGCCGGGATCGCCATGGTCCTCGTACCGGCCACGATCTCGCTGGTCGTCGGGCGCAAGCTCCTGAAGATCGAGAAGCCGTTGCTGATCGGCGCCATCGCCGGCCAGCAGTGCTCCACACCGGCCATCACCTCGGTCACGCAAGTGGCCCAGAGCTCGGTGCCGATGCTCGGCTACACGATCACCTACGCGCTCTCCAACTTCCTGCTCCCACTGACCGGACCGATCCTCGTCGGGATCCTAGGCGCCTGACGGCGCCCGCCCACGCCCCCAACCCCACCCGGACGGCGTCCACATGATCGACTTCCTGAACAGGAACATCTTCCAGCCACACCCCGAACTCCTGGTCTTCATCACCGTCGCGATCGGGTTCCTCGTCGGGAAGCTGCGCTGGAAGGCCATCGGGCTGGGCGCCGTCACCGGCTGCCTCATCGTCGGACTCGTCTTCGGAGCCCAGTTCAAGATCACCATCGACGGGACCGTGAAGAACCTCTTCTTCACGATGTTCCTCTTCGCCCTCGGCTACAAGGTCGGGCCGCAGTTCTTCCGCGGCCTGAAGAAGGACGGCCTCCCGCAGGTCCTCAACGCGGTCATCGTCTGCGTCACGGGCCTGCTGGTGTCCTGGGGGTTCGCCGTCATGCTCGGCTACGGTCCGGGGCTCAGCGCCGGTCTGCTGGGCGGCGCGCTCACCCAGTCCGCCGTCATCGGCGTGGCCCAGGACGCGATCGGGAACCTGCCGGGCCTCTCGGCCGACCAGATCAAGGAACAGCAGGACTTCGTCGCCGTCGGCTACGCGGTCACCTACCCGCTCGGCACCATCCTCTGCGCGATGCTCCTGGCCAACGTGCTGCCCCGGCTCTACCGGCGCAACCTCGCGGCCGAGAGCGCCCGGATCGCCAAGGAGATGGACGCTCCCAGCGACAACCCCGATCTGCACGAGGGCTACTACGAGATCGTCCTGCGGGCCTACACCATCCAGCGGCCCGATCTCGTCGGCCGGACCATCGACGACTTCGAGAACCAGCAGAAGGCACTGGGCCACCGCATCTACCTCACCCGGGTCCGCCGGGACGGGCGGATCCTCGACCACACCCAGCAGACCACGCTGCTCGAGGGCGATGTCGTCGCCGTCAGTGCCCTGCGCGGATCCCTGGTCGACTTCGACGCCCGCACCCACATCGGCCCCGAGACCGACGACGTCGAACTGCTCGGCTACCAGACCGAGACGCTGCACGTGGTCGCCTCGGAGAAGGCGCAGATGGGCAAGACCATCGCCGAGCTGCGGGCCGAGCCCTTCATGGTCGGGGTCTTCATCGACAAGCTCTACCGCTCCGGCGCGGAGTTCCCCTACCGGCTCTCCACCCCGCTGGAGCGCGGTGACACCGTGATCCTCAGCGGCCCCAAGCGGCTCGTCGACCCGGCCGGCAAGGCCATCGGCAAGCCGGTGCCCACCAGCTTCGCCACCGACATGATCTGGGTGGGCCTCGGCATCTTCCTCGGTGGCTGCCTGGGCATCCCGGCGCTCACCGCGGGCGGGGTCCCGATCTCGCTGTCCACCTCGGGCGGCGCGCTCATCATGGGCCTGGTCTTCGGCTGGATCCGCGGCAAGTACCCGACGTACGGCAACGTCCCGCCCGGCGCCCAGTGGTTCATGGACACCCTCGGGCTCTGCCTGTTCGTCGCGGTCGTCGGCATCAACGCCGGGCCCAGCTTCACCAGCGGGCTGGCCACCGCCGGCTGGGGGCTGCTGCTCTTCGGAGCCATCGCCACGCTGATCCCGCTCCTCGTCGGCTTCCTCGTCGGCCACCACGTCCAGAAGATCCGCTTCCCGATCCTGATGGGCGTCCTCGCGGGCGGCCAGACCACCACGGCGGCGATCGGCGCGGTCAACGAACAGTCCAAATCGCAGGTGCCGACGCTCGGTTACACGATCCCCTACGCGATCAGCAACGTGCTGCTGACCATCTGGGGCGCCGTCATCGTCATCCTCAATCACTGACCGACCGCTGCGCGCGCTCTGAACGACCCCTCGACGCAAAGCCCCTCGAACCAAAGCCCCCTCGAACCAAAGGAAGCCACCGTGCCGAAGACCACCTTCAGCCGCGAGGAGATCCAGTCCTTCGCGCAGCTCAGCCCCTTCGAGCTGAAGGACAAGTTCATCCAGCTCGCCACGGCCGCCCAGGCCGACAAGCCGGGGCAGAAGGACACCACCGCCCGCGCCATGCTCAACGCGGGCCGCGGCAACCCGAACTGGATCGCCACCGGGCCGCGCGAGGCCTTCTACGCGCTCGGCTACTTCGCGCTGGAGGAGTCCCGGCGGGTGTGGACCGCCGACAACCTCGGCGGGATGCCGGAGAAGAAGGGCATCGGGGAGCGCTTCGAGTCCTGGGCCCGGCGCCACCCCGACCTGCCGGGCGTGGAGATGCTGTCCGCCTGCGTCCAGTACGCCCTGAAGCGCTGGCCGTTCGACAAGGACGCCTTCGTGCACGAGCTGACCGACTCCATCACGGGCGACAACTACCCGGTCCCGGACCGGATGCTGACCCACGCGGAGCACATCGTGCGGGGCTACGTCGCCGACGAGATGTTCGGCAAGAAGCCGCCGGAGGGCAACAACCTGTCGCTGTTCGCGACCGAGGGCGGCACCGCCGCCATGTGCTACATCTTCGACTCCCTGATGAAGAACGGGATCCTGAAGAAGGGCGACAAGATCGCCCTGATGACCCCGGTGTTCACCCCGTACATCGAGATCCCCGAGCTCGACACCTTCGAGTTCGAGGTGGTCAACGTCTCCGCGAGCCTGTTCGCCGAGACCGGCGTGCGCCAGTGGCGCTACCCGGAGGAGGAGGTGGCCAAGCTGGCCGACCCCTCCGTGAAGCTCGTCTGCCTGGTCAACCCGTCCAACCCGCCCTCGCTCGCGCTGAGCGACCGGGTGGCGAACCAGATCAAGGACATCGTCGCCACCACCAACCCGAACCTGCTGATCGTCACGGACGACGTGTACGGCACCTTCGTCCCCGGCTTCCGCTCGATCGCCGCCGACCTGCCCCGCAACACCCTGCTCGTGTACTCGTACTCCAAGCACTACGGCTGCACCGGCTGGCGGCTCGGCGTCATCGGGCTGCACGACGGCAACGTCATCGACGACATGGTCGCGGGCTTCCCCCAGGAGCAGAAGGACCGCCTGGCCAAGCGGTACGGCACCCTCAGCCTGGAGCCGGAGAAGATCCGTTTCATCGACCGGCTCGTCGCGGACTCCCGTTCGGTGGCCCTCAACCACACGGCCGGCCTCTCACTGCCGCAGCAGACGATGATGGTGCTCTTCTCGCTCTTCGACATGCTGGACGAGGGCCAGGCGTACAAGGAGCGCATCCGGCAGATCGTCCACCGCAGGCTTGACCTGCTGCTGGAGGGCGCCCAGATGAAGATCTCCGAGGACGACAAGCGGGCCGGGTACTACATCGAGCTCGACCTGCTGGCCGAGGCGGAACGGGTCCACGGCAAGGACTTCGCGGACTTCCTGGAGAAGAACTACGAGCCGGTCGACCCGCTGTTCCGGCTCGCCGAACAGACCTCGGTGGTCCTCCTCAACGGCGGCGGCTTCGACGGCCCCCAGTGGTCGGTGCGCGTCTCGCTGGCGAACCTCGACGACCTGGACTACCTGAAGATCGGCCACCACCTGCGGGCGATCTTCAACGACTACGCGAGCGAGTGGGAGCGGGCGAAGGCGAACGACTGACGGCTGACGGCTGCGGCTCGAGCCCGAGGCCCGAGCCCGAGGCCCGACGGAAGGGGGGTGGGGGGGGGGGGGGGGGGCGGCGCCCCCCCCGCCCCCAAACCCCCGCCGGGGCGCGGGGGGGGGGGGCCCCCGGCCCCGGGGGGGGGGGGCCCGCGCCGGGCGAGACACGCTAAAAAAGCCAACGCGGAGGGGCGGCGCCGGCCCCCCCCCCCCCCCCCGCGGCCGGGGGGGGGGGGGGGCCCCCCGGGCGCCGGCCCCCCACCCCCCTTTCCCATGACCCGGAGGCGGATCGGCGGCGGGTCAGCGGCCGATCAGCGGCCGATCAACGGGTAGTGGTCGCTGAGGTTGTTGTAGGTGTACGAGGTGCCCCAGCTGGAGACCGTCCAGGGCGCCGACTGCTCCAGGACCACGTTGTTCTCCCAGTTCGCCGGGCGGGCGTTGCCCTTGCGGTAGAGCACGTAGTCCAGGTCCTCGCGCGGGTCGGTCGGGTAGCGGTAGTTCGCTATCGAGTTCAGCGCGGTGTCGAAGGAGTACGTGTGCCCGGTGCGGGTGTCGGAGGCCGCCAGGTCGGCGTTGGCCAGCATGGTGGCGAGCTCCGGGGTGCGCGAGTCGACGTTCATGTCGCCCGCCACGATGACCTGCTCGCTCGCCGGGATGTTCTTGCCGTCCAGGAACGCGTCGATGTTCCGGAACTGGCGGGCGCGCATCTCCGCCGCCTCGCCCGCGCCACAGCCCGGGTCGGTGGACTGGGCGTGGGTGCCGACCACGTGGACCTTGGTGCCGTTCACGTTCAGCACGACGTAGGCGAAGCCCTTGTTGGACCACCAGTCGGCGCCGCAGGCGTCCTTGTAGACCACCTGCTCCTTGCGCACGATCGGCCACTTGCTGACGATCGTGACGCCGCCGTCCTCCGGGGCGGTGGAGGAGTAGGCGCCGCCCGTGGCGTCCCAGCCGCTCTTGCTGCGGCCCACGACGGGGGTCTGGTACGGGTACTGCGCGGCCGAGTTGGCCTTCAGCGCGTCGGAGGCGCCGTTGTCGAAGGCCTCTTGCAGCACGACCACGTCGTGGCCCTGGTACCAGGAGGCCTTGGGGATCTCGGCCGCCCGGTGGTCCTGGCCCCAGTTGGGGTACAGGCTCTTGCTCATCAGGAACGCGTTGTACGACAGGACGCTGAGCCGCGGTGCGGCGGCGCTCTCGGCCGCGGTGGCGGCCGGAGTCGTCGTCAGGGCGAGCGATCCGACGGCGATCGCGGCGACGGCCGCGGCGGCGGTACGGGCCCTGCGGGGCTGGATCTGGGGCATGGAGGTCTCCCTCGTTCCTGTGGGGGAAGATCGGCTCCGCCATCCAAGCAGCCAGGGTTACTTCGCGGTAACACCTGTGACACGGGTTTCTGGACGCAGTCGTACTTCTTAGGGGTTCCGGGCCCGCGCCCTCAGCCGGCCCGCCGGTCGTCGTCCTGCGCGGAGGTCCAGGTGAAACCACCGAGACCGCCCGCTCCGGGCCCGCCGGAAGGGTCGGAGGCGCCGGAGGCGTTCTCCCGGTGCCGCCCGAACCGCAGGAGGAAGTACGGCACCGCGAACAGCGCGAAGAGCACCGCGAAGACCAGGGCCAGCGTCACGGCGGTGCCGGCAAGCATCCAGGGCGCCAGGGACTTCAGCACGGCCTCGGGGGACAGGTTCATGGCCGCAGGATGCACCGTCCACAGGGTCCGGCGGAAGCCGCCGGACCCCCTGCATACTGGGAGAACGGCAGTTTCGACACCTCGGGAGCACACGGATGGGCACGAAGGAGCAGAGCGACCCCGAACCCCCGCCGCCCGGGGGAGTGCTCTGGACCATCGCCGGAGACGTCCGCGCGCTGCTCATGCTGCCCGCCGCCTTCACCATGCAGGTCGCCCACCCCGCCATCGGCGCCGGGGTCGACGAGCACTCGGTCTTCCGCACCGACCCCTGGGGCCGCGGCGAGCGCTCCCTGCGCTCCGTCCAGCTGTGGGTCTACGGCGGGGCGGACGCCGCGGCCGAGGGACGCCGGGTGCGCCGCCTGCACAAGGAGATCCAGGGCACCGACACCCGGGGGCGCCGCTACCACTCCCTCGACCCGGCCTGCTACGCCTGGGTGCACGCCACCGGCTTCCCGGTCTACCTGTACGCGGGCCGTTACCTGCTGCGGCCCTTCACCCCCGCCCAGGAGCGCAGGCTCTACCAGGAGTGGCTCCAGGTCGGCCGCATCCTCGGCCTGCGCGACCGGGACATGCCGCAGAGCATCGAGGAGTACTGGCCGTACTACCACCGGATGCTGGCCGAGGAGATCGAGCCCACCAAGGTCGCCCGTGAACTCCTCGCCACCGACGCGCCCTTGCCCCGCCCCGCCGGAGGCGCGCTGCCGGTCCGTCTGCTGCTGCGCCTGACATGGCCCGTCCTGCGGGCCGCCTTCCTGCACTTCCGGGCCTTCGTCACCGCCGGCTACATGCCGCCCGAGGCGCGCGCCGCCATCGGCCTGGAATGGACCCCGGCCCAGGAGCGCCGCCTGCGCCGTTTCAGCACGGCCGTACGCCTCCTCGTACCCCTCCTGCCGGAGCGCCTGCGCTACCTCCCGATCGCCCGCGCCGCCCGGGCGCGCGTACGCGCCGCCGCCCGCTGAGGGGCGGCGGCGCGCGGCTTCGCGGGGCGTCGGGTCAGTGGTCGTGCACGGAGTCCGTCGCGGAGATCTTCTTCCAGGACTTCGGCTCGGCAGCCGGCTTGGCGGCCGGGGAGCGCAGGGTACGGGTGCCCGGAGTCGCGGCAGGCAGCTTCTTCGTCGTGTTCAGCGCGGAGGCGTCCGGCTTGCCCGGGGTGTAGAGCCAGGTCTCGAAGAGCTGCGCGAGCGGCTGGTTCGAGATCTTCTCCGCGTAGCGGACGAAGTCGCCGACCTTGGCGTTGCCGTAGGCGCGCTCGGTCGGCCAGCCCTTCAGGATCCGGAAGAACTTCTCGTCGCCGATCTGGTTGCGCAGGGCCTGGAGGGCGATCGCCCCGCGGTCGTAGACGGCGCCGTGGAACTGGTTCTCCGGACCCGGGTCACCCGGCTTGACCTGCCAGAACGGGTCCTCGGCCGGCCGCAGGCCGTACGCCCACTCCGCGAGCTCCTGAGCGGTGCCCTCGCCCTCCTTCTCCGACCAGAGCCACTGGCTGTAGCGGGCGAAGCCCTCGTTGACCCAGATGTCCTTCCAGCCGTCGACCGACACGCTGTCCCCGTACCACTGGTGGGCCAGCTCGTGCACGACCACGGACACGTTCGCGCCGTTCGCGAACTGCCGGGGACTGTAGAACGGCCGGGTCTGCGTCTCCAGCGCGAACCCGGTGGGCACGTTCGGCACGTAACCGCCGAGCGCGTTGAAGGGGTACGGACCGAACACCCCCTCCAGCCACTCCGCGACCTCACCGGTCCGCTCCACGCTGGCGCGCGCCGCGCCCGCGTTGTCGCCGAGGTCCTGGCTGTAGGCGTTCAGGATCGGCAGCCCGCTCGCCGTCTTGTCGGTGGTGATGTCGAACTTGCCGATGGCGAGGGTGGCCAGGTACGTGGCCTGCGGCTTGTTCGAGCGCCAGTTGTACCGGGTCCAGCCCAGCCGCGAACTCTGGGACTGCAGCACGCCGTTGCTGATGGCCTGGGTGCCGTCGGGCACGTTCACCGACACGTCGAAGGTGGCCTTGTCGAGCGGGTGGTCGTTGCTCGGGAACCACCAGATCGCCGAATCGGGCTCCTGCGCGGCGATGCCGCCGTCCGGGGTGCGCTGCCAGGCGGTGAAGCCGTCGACCTTGAACTCCGAGGGCTTGCCCGCGTACTTGACGACCACGCTCGACTGCTTGCCGCGCGGGAGCGGGGTGGCCGGGGTGACCTCCAGCTCCTGGGTGCCGGACTTGGCGAACTTCGCCTTGACCCCGTTCACCCGGATCTCGCTGACGTCCAGACCGAAGTCCAGGTTGAAGCGGGACAGGTCCTGCTTCGCGGTGGTGAGCAGGGTGGCGGTGCCCTCCAGCAGGTCGGTCTTCGGCTGGTACTGGAGGCGCAGGTCGTAATGGGACACCTCGTACCCGCCGTTTCCGCTGGCCGGGTAGTAGGGATCGCCGATACCCGGTGCGCCCGGAACGGAGCTCGCCGCCGACGCCGGGATCACCAGCAGAAGGGAGGCGGCGAGCACGCTCGGGGCGATGACTTTGCGGTGCACCTTTGACTCCAAAGGGGTTGGGGAGTGGCTTCCGTTCGACCGTATTCACGCCCGGGACCCCACGTCATGGCTACGGCGCCTCCTGTCACACGATCGCCACGCGTCTGAAAGACGCCCGTGCGGAACGCGCCCGATCCGGGCCGCCGAGACACCCCGCGCACTGCTCCCGGCCTGCGTGGATCGATGTCCTGATCTGCGGTTCAGCCGTCATTGCCCGCGCGTTCGCGGCGTCCTAGCGTTGTCGTCGTGGCCCCCGAGTCGGCCGCAAACCCCACCCTCGCGAGAACGGCACCCCCATGGCTACCACCACCCTGCGTCAGCTCAACGGCTTCGACGAGACCCCCGCGACCTTCGAGGACGCCGTCCTGGTCCTCGTCGACTACCAGAACACCTACACCGGCGGCGTCATGGAACTCGACGGCTGGGAACCCGCGCTGGCCTCCGCCTCCCGGCTCCTGGCCCGGGCCCGCGAGGCCGGCACCCCCGTCGTCCACGTCCGGGACGGCGGATACGGCGTCGACACCGAGCCGGGCACCCTTCACGCCTCGGTCGAACCCCTGGCCGGCGAGGCCGTCGTCACCAAGTCCGTCCCGAACGGCTTCCACCGCACCGATCTCCACGAGATCATCGAGGCCACCGGCCGCAAGAACCTGATCATCGCCGGGTTCATGACCAACATGTGCACCCTCTTCACCACCGAGGGCGCCTTCCTGCACGGCTACGCCCCGACGGTCGTCGCCGACGCCTCGGCGACGCGAGCGCTGGAAAGCCCGGCCGGCGCCCTGACCGCGCGGCAGATCCACCAGGCTGCCCTCGCCACGGTCGCCGAGCTCTACGGAGTGGTCGTCGCCACCGGAGCCGAACTGAAGTGACTTCCGCTCCCCTCCCCAAAGGAGGAGGTTGCCACCACGGCCGTCCGACCGTCTCGGTGGTGATACGTCGGCAAGGCCCGTTTCCGTAGCCGCGGAGCGATGGCGGTCCTTCTGCTCATCAGTCAGCGGCCCCCTACTCCGTTCCATCCCTTCGACGGACGGGGTCGGAGAGGGGGTTTCCGCAGCGCGGGCCCCGGTCCACGGGAGGCGCGGCGCCCCGCACTTCTCTCCATACCAAGCAGTCGTTAGCCTGCCCGCATGACTCTTCCGGAGCACGCCGCCCGCAGCTGCTGGCACGGGGCGATCAACCCGCTGCACTCCACCGTCTACTTCTCGCCCGACCTCGGCAAGGAATTCGCCGCCCTCGGGATCACCGACCGCAACGCCGTCAACCTCGCCTCCCGCTCCGCGGCCATGGGCGCGGTCGCCGCTGGCACGGTGACGGCCACCTTCTACAACTACCGCCACGACCTCATCGCCCGGCACCTGCCCGCCGTCTGGGACATCGCCACCCCCGGGCAGGTCCTCGCCGCCCGGCTGCGGGCCGCGGACAGCACGCTGCGCCGTCTCCTCGGCGAGGAGACCATCGCCTCCCCCGAGATCGCCGAGGCCGCCGAACTGGCGATGCGCGCGACCGAGGCCTGTACCCGGCACGCCCGTACGCTCTACTCGGCCCACGCGGACCTCCCCGTACCCGAGGAGCCCCACCTCAGGCTGTGGCACGCCACCACCCTGCTGCGCGAACACCGCGGCGACGGGCACCTCGTCGCCCTGCTCACCCTCGGTCTGGACCCGGTCGAGGCCCTGGTCAGCCACACGGCCAGCGGCCACGGCATGACGCCGAAGTACCTGAAGTACATCCGCGGGTGGGACCAGTCCGACCTGGACGCGGCCGCTGGCCGGCTGCGCGAGCGCGGCCTGCTCGACGCCGGGGGCGAGCTCACGCCCGAGGGAGCGGAGCTGCGCGAAGCCCTGGAGACCGAGACCGACCGCCTGGACGCGGCTCCGTACGAGCACCTCGGCGCGGCCGCGGTCGCCCGGCTCGCGGAGATCGGCGGCGGTTTCACCCTCCAGGCCTTCGTCGCCGGAGCCTTCCCCCGGGACCTCATGGGCAAGGCCTGAGACCCGGACCGGGCCCGGCTCCCGACGTCCGCCGCCGCCACCTGCCACAATTGGCAGCCTTCCGACGCAGCACGCTGCAGGCTGCACGCACCACGCAGCTCGGACCAGCAGCACGAACACGTACGAAGGCAGGCGGGACCGCACAGTGACGATGTCCATCGAAGGCAGGATCGCCGAGGAGCTCGGCGTACGGGAGCGGCAGGTCAAGTCCGCCGTCGAGCTGCTCGACGGCGGCTCGACCGTGCCGTTCATCGCGCGCTACCGCAAGGAAGCGACCGAGATGCTCGACGACGCCCAGCTGCGCACCCTGGAGGAGCGCCTGCGCTACCTGCGCGAGCTGGAGGACCGGCGGGCGGCGATCCTCGACTCCGTCCGGGAGCAGGGCAAGCTCGACGCCGAGCTGGAGGCACGCATCAACGCGGCCGACACCAAGGCACGGCTGGAGGACATCTACCTCCCCTTCAAGACCAAGCGCCGCACCAAGGCGCAGATCGCCCGCGAGGCAGGCCTCGCGCCGCTCGCCGAGGGGCTGCTGGCCGATCCCTCGCAGGAACCTGCCGTGGCGGCCGCCGCGTTCGTCGACACGGACAAGGGCGTGGCCGACGCGGCCGCCGCCCTGGAGGGCGCCCGCTCCATCCTCACCGAGAAGTTCGGCGAGGACGCCGACCTCATCGGTGAACTGCGCGAGCGCATGTGGGGCCGCGGGCGGCTCGCCGCGAAGGTCCGCGAGGGCAAGGAGGAGGCGGGCGCCAAGTTCGCCGATTACTTCGACTTCACCGAGCCGTTCACCGCCCTTCCCTCGCACCGCGTGCTCGCCATGCTGCGCGGGGAGAAGGAGGACGTGCTCGACCTCACCCTGGAGCCCGAAGAGCCGAGTGAGACCCCCGGGCCGTCCACGTACGAGGGCATGGTCGCCCGCCGCTTCGGGATCGGCGATCGCGGCCGACCCGGCGACAAGTGGCTCGCCGACACCGTCCGGTGGGCCTGGCGCACGAAGATCCAGGTGCACCTCGGCATCGACCTGCGCTCCCGGCTGCGCGCGGCCGCCGAGGACGAGGCGGTACGGGTCTTCGCGTCCAACCTGCGCGACCTGCTGCTCGCCGCACCCGCCGGCACCCGTGCGACGCTCGGGCTGGACCCGGGCTTCCGCACCGGCGTGAAGGTGGCCGTGGTGGACGCCACCGGCAAGGTGGTCGCCACCGAGGTCATCTATCCGCACGTGCCCGCGAACAAGTGGGACGACGCGCTGGCCAAGCTGGCCCGCCTCGCCAAGGAGCACGCGGTCGAGCTCGTCGCCATCGGCAACGGCACGGCCTCCCGGGAGACCGACAAGCTCGCCGCGGACCTCATCACCCGCCACCCCGAGCTGAAGCTCACCAAGGTGATGGTCTCGGAGGCCGGCGCCTCCGTGTACTCGGCGTCCGCCTTCGCCTCGCAGGAACTCCCGGACATGGACGTGTCCTTGCGCGGCGCGGTCTCCATCGCCCGGCGCCTGCAGGATCCGCTCGCCGAACTGGTGAAGATCGACCCGAAGTCGATCGGCGTGGGCCAGTACCAGCACGACCTGTCCGAGGTGAAGCTCTCGCGTTCGCTCGACGCCGTCGTCGAGGACTGTGTGAACGGCGTCGGCGTCGACGTCAACACCGCCTCCGCGCCGCTGCTTTCGCGCGTGTCGGGGATCAGCGGCGGACTCGCCGAGAACATCGTGGCGCACCGCGACGCCAACGGCCCCTTCCGCAACCGCAAGGGGCTCAAGGACGTGGCCCGGCTGGGCCCGAAGGCGTACGAACAGTGCGCGGGCTTCCTGCGGATCCGCGGCGGGGACGACCCGCTGGACTCCTCCAGCGTGCACCCCGAGGCCTACCCGGTGGTCCGTACGATGGGCAAGACGGCGGGCAGCGAGGTGGCGGCCCTGATCGGCAACACCGGTGTGCTGCGCTCGCTGCGACCGGAGCAGTTCGTCACGGAGGCCTTCGGCCTGCCGACGGTCACCGACATCCTGCGCGAGCTGGAGAAGCCGGGCCGGGACCCGCGGCCGGCGTTCAAGACGGCGACCTTCAAGGAGGGCGTCGAGAAGATCGGCGACCTGGCCCCCGGGATGATCCTGGAAGGCGTGGTCACCAACGTGGCCGCCTTCGGCGCCTTCATCGACATCGGCGTCCACCAGGACGGGCTGGCGCACGTCTCGGCCCTGTCGAAGAACTTCGTCAAGGACCCGCGGGACGTGGTGAAGCCGGGCGACATCGTCCGGGTCAAGGTCATGGACGTGGACATCCCGCGCAAGCGCATCTCGCTGACGCTGCGCCTGGAGGACGAGGCGGAGCGGGGCGGCGCCGACGGCGGCGCCCCGAGGCAGCGCGAGGATCGGGGCGAGCGGCGGGGCGGCGGCCGGCCCCCGCAGCAGCGCGGCCCGGCGGGAGGCCAGGGAGGCCAGGGCGGCGGCGAGCGCAGCCAGGGTGGCCAGGGCGGCTCCCGCGACGGCGGCAAGGGCCGCCGACAGGGCGGTCAGGGCAGTGGCGGCCAGCGTCAGGGCGGTCAGGGCGGCGGCGCTCCGGCCCCGGCCAACAGCGCGATGGCGGACGCCCTGCGCCGTGCGGGGCTCAGCGGCCCCGACGAGCGGGGTGGCCGCAAGCGCTAGCCATTCGTGGCAGCGCGTGCCGGATTGGCTGAATAGGCACCCGACATGGGGACAAACCTTGCCAACTCATCCGGATGATCTGTAGGGATGACGGAACGCCCGTTCGTCTTTCGGCGAGCGGGCTTCCTTGTTTCCCCCCGGGACCGCACTCCCGGGGTCGCCTTGAAGGCTAAGGACGTCATGCCCCAGCCCACGCACACCTATCACCGTTGCCCGAGAAAGGGTCCGAAGAGGGAACACATGCGCCACCCTCAACCCAGTCTGCGCAAACGGTGTGAGGCGATTCTCGGCCGTCTTGAACTGACGCACCCCTTCTCGCTCGAAGGGCTGTGCGAGCGGATAGCCGAGCAGCGGGGCCGTCCCATCCGGCTCCACCCGCTGCCCAAGGAGGCCGCGGAGTCCGGAGTGTGCGGACTGTGGGTCGGCACCGCCGCCGTCGACTACGTCTTCTACGAGGCCCAGACCACCCCGCTGCACCGGGAGCACATCGTGCTCCACGAGATCGGCCACATCCTCTTCGGGCACCACTCGCTGGAAGCCCCCGACGAGGACGCCCCGGGCGCCGGCGGGGTGGACGGATCCGTACCCACCGTGCTCGGGCGCACCAACTACACCACCCGCCAGGAGCGGGAGGCGGAGATGCTCGCCAGCATGATCCGCATCCGCACGGGGACCAGCGCCCCGCACCCCGGCCACGGGGCCGCGGGCCGGGACACCCTCGCACGGCTGGAGTCCGCCATGGGCTACGAGCGGCGCGGACGGGGGCCGGTTCACCGTGGCCTCTGACCTGATCGCCTTCGGCGACGCGCTCGCCGTCCCCGGCGTCGTCTGCCTCTGGATCGCCGTCCTGCTCCGCGCGCCCGGCGCCCTGCGCGCCCCGCACCAGCGCGGCCTGTGGCTCGCCGTCGCCACCGCCGCGGCCGCCATGACCCTGAACCTCCCCGACGTCGTCGCCTACGCCATGGGCCGCGATCCGGGCTACGCGCACGGCATCGGGCTGGCACGCAACCTCATCGGCGTCCTCTCGGCCGGCGCCGTGCTCTACTTCGTGGCCGCCGCCACCCGGGGCCGCCGGCTCCAGATCGCCTCCGGGGCCGGCACGGTCCTGTGGCTGACCGTCCTCGTCGTCCTGGACGCGGCCGCGCCCGACCACGGCACGCACACCATCCCGCCCGCCGGTGACCCGGTGCCCTCCCTCGCGTACTGGCTGGTGCTGATCTCCGCCCACCTGATCGCCAACACCGTCTGCGTACTGGTCTGCTGGCGCTACAGCCGCCGCGCCGAGAGCCGGGGCCTCGCCGCCGGGCTGCTGCTGTTCGGCCTGGGCACCGCGCTCGCCGGGGTGTTCTGGTTCGTGTACCTGCTCAAGGCGCTGTTCGGCTTCACCTGGGCGATGCCCGCGAACCCCCTGCTGATGAACGTGCACGGACTGCTCCGCGCCGCCGCGATCCTCGTCCCGACGCTGTTCACCTTCCGCCGCACGGCCGCCGACATCACCACCGCCTGGCGGCTGTGGCCGCTCTGGCGCGACCTGGTCCACGCCGTCCCGCACGTCGCCCTCAACAAGCCGCGCGCCGGCCGGGTGCTGGAACTGCTGTGGCCGCCGGTCCCGCGCAACCTGCTCGTCTACCGCAAGGTCATCGAGACCCGCGACGCGATCCTGATCCTGGGGGAGTACGTCGCCCCGGGCGTGCCGGAGCTCGCGCGCAGCCACGTGGCCGGCAGCGGAGTACCCGAACGGCGGGCCAGTGCGGCCGCGCTGGCCTGCGTACTGAAGGAGGCACGGCAGGCGAAGCTGGCCGGGATCCCGCAACAGCGGTCCGACGAGGACGCTTTGGAGCTGCCCGCGGCCCTCCAGACCTCGGCCGAGGGAGGAGACCTGGAAGGCGAGACCCGCTTCCTGGTGGACGTGGCCCAGGCCTACGCCTCACCGGCCACGGCGGGCTTCACCGCGTGAAGCCGACGGAGCCGAACCAGTAGGACCCCGAACGTGCCCGACAGCCAGGAAGCGAACGTCTCTTGACCACCACCGTACTGATCACAGGGGCCAGCGCCGGACTCGGCGCGGCCTTCGCCCGCGGGTTCGCCGCCAAGGGCTGCGACCTCGTCCTCGTCGCCCGGGACAAGGGCCGCCTCGAAGCCGTCGCCGCTGAACTCGCCCGGGAATTCGGCTCCGTCTGCGAGGTGTTGCCCGCCGACCTGCTCGACGCGGGCGGACTCGGATCCGTCGCCGAGCGGCTCGCCGACCCGGCCCGGCCCGTCGACATCCTGGTGAACAACGCCGGCTTCGGACTCCCCGCGCCCTTCCCGTACAGCCCGGTCGAGGACGAGGAGCGGATGCTCGACCTGCTGGTCAAGGTACCGCTCCGGCTCACCCACGCGGTGCTCCCGGGCCTGCGCGAGCGCCGCCGCGGCGCGGTGCTCAACGTCTCCTCGGTGGCCGGACTGCTCCCGACCGGAACCTACGGCGCCGCGAAGGCCTGGATCACGGCCTTCAGCGAATCGCTGCGCGTGGACATGGAGCCGTACGGGGTCCGCGTGCTGGCGGTGGTGCCGGGATTCACCCGCACCGAGTTCCAGGAGCGCGCCGGGATGGACGTCACCGCCCTGCGCGACGCGGTGTGGCTGGAGCCGCACGACGTGGTGGCCCAGGCCCTGAAGGACCTGGCCCGGCGCCGGCCGGTGAGCATCACGGGCCGGCACTACCGGGCGTACGCCCTGGCGGTGCGCCACCTCCCGCGGGCCTTCGTGGCCCGCAAGATGGCCCGCACGCGCCGCCCTCCGGCGGACGCGGGATAAGCCCGGCTCGTCCGCCTCCCCGGGGCCGGGCCCTCAGGGACCGCCGATCCGGCCCAGCGCCTCCCGCGCGTCCCGGAGCAGTTCCTCGTCCATGAGGAAGCTCGCGCCGTACCGGCGGGGCGGCCCCGCCACCACGGCCCGCAGCGCCGGCAGGGCGGCCGCCGCGGGCGGGCCGATCACCCCCAGCGCGCGTACGGCCCGCAGCGTCACCTCGGTGACGCGGTGTCCTGCCAGCGGCGCCAGCTCCGGCAGCAGCGCCGCAACCGCGGGGGCCGGGTCACCGGTGATCCGCCACCAGGCTTCGGCCGCGCCCACCCTGGTCCACTCGCCCGGGCTGTCGAGCAGGGCCCGCACGGAGTCGGCGTACGGGGCTGCGAGCGGTCCGAGGTCGGCGAGGTAGCGCAGCACCGGGCGGCCGAATCGCGCCCGGGCGGCCGGTCCGCCCGCCCTCAGCGCCGGTTCGGGGTCGCCCGTCACCCGCCAGTACGCCCAGGCCGCTGTCTGCGCACCCTGCCACGGCTTCGGCGAGCGTTCGCCGCCGGGGCCGAAGCGCCACGGGACCGCGTCACCCCGGGCGAGCCCGGCGAGCGCCCCGGCGGCGGCCGAGGCGGCCGGTCCGATCCGGCCCAGGGCCTCGGCGGCCGGCCGGGCGGCCCGGCCGTCCAGCAGACCGGACAGCTCCGGCACGGCCGGAGCCGCGGCCGGGCCCCACCGGGCGAGGATCCGCAGGACGCTGTCGGCGCCGGGGGCCCCGGGACCGTCCGCGAGCCGGTCCCGGAAGACGGGCAGCAGCTCCGGTGCCCACTGCACGGGCAGCGCGCCGACCTTCAGGAAGGAGTCCCCGAACAGCTCGCGGTACAGGGGCACCGCCCGCTGGTCTCCGATGTGGACCAGGGCCCGTACCGCGGCGTGCGAGTCGGGCCAGACGCGACCGGCGGGCCGCTGGAGCGCGCCCACGATCCGGTCCGCGTACGGGGCCGCCGCCGTCCCGCAGTCGGCCAGCGCCATCAGTGCTTCGCCCGCGACCTCGGGCTCGTCTTCCAGTCCGCCGGCCACCGTCTCCCACAGGTGCGCCGCGGGGTGGCGCCAGGAGCGGAGCTGGAGGCCGGCCGCCCGGACGGCCTGGGTCCGCAGGGCCGGATCCCGGTGCCGGGCCAGGCCCTCGACCAGCGCTTCCCCCTCGCGCGGATGTGCCGCGACCTGAACCGCGAACCGGTCCATCGCCGCGTAGCCCTCGGGAAACCAGGGCACCACCGGCAGCAGGCCGGTACCGATCTCGGCGAAGACCCCGGCGACGCGGCTGCCCGCGCCCTCGGCGCCCCCGGGGGCGGCCGTCAGCAGCACCACCCGCGCGGCGGCCAGCCGTACGAGCGCGTGCCGGTGGTCCAGCCAGGCCCGGGCCCACTCCGCGGCGGCCGCCCGGTCGTCCGTTCCCGACAGCACCCCCACCGCGAGCAGGTGGGAGACCAGCGCCGTCGGGTCGCGTTCCACCGCGGCCTGCCGCCGCAGAGCGTCCAGCGTCGTGGGGTCCTCGTGCCCGAGCTCGCGCAGCGCCCAGGCCGCGCCGGTCCGGACCCGGGCCGACCGGTCCGACAGCAGCGGGACGAGGTGGTGCGCACGGGCGGCGAAGGCGAGGAAAGCCGGGCGGTGCACGCCGACGCGGCGCTTGCCGATGCCCTGGGCGCGCCGGGCCAGCCCCTCGAGGGCCAGGGCCCGTCGGCGCTGGTCGAGGCGCGGAAGCAGCTCGATGAGCCGCCCGGTGACTTCCACGAACAGCGGCTCGTCGCTCTGCCAGCCGATCAGCTTCTCCAGCTGGGCCCAGGAGGAGCGCCGCAGCCCCGGTATCCGCAGTCCGCGCAGCAGCCCGGGAACCTTCTCCCGCCCCGCCGCCACCCCTTCGAGCTCGTGCCAGGGTGTCCCGGCCCCCCGTTCGTCCATGTTCGGGAGCCTAATCGACGGGGGAGGCGAGGCAGACGAGGGACGGGGGCCCTCAGAGCTCGGTGACCTTGCCGTCCGCGACGTGCAGCCGGCGGGTCACCTGGACCGCGTCGAGCATCCGGCGGTCGTGGGTGACCAGCAGCAGGGTGCCTTCGTAGGAGTCCAGCGCGGACTCCAGCTGCTCGATCGCCGGCAGGTCGAGGTGGTTCGTCGGCTCGTCCAGCACCAGGAGGTTCACCCCGCGCCCCTGGAGCAGCGCCAGGGCCGCCCGGGTGCGCTCGCCGGGGGAGAGGGTGGCCGCCGGGCGGGTCACGTGCGCGGCCTTCAGGCCGAACTTGGCCAGCAGGGTGCGGACTTCGGCCGGTTCGGTGTCCGGGACGGCCGCACAGAAGGCGTCGATGAGGGGTTCGTCACCGAGGAACAGGCCGCGGGCCTGGTCGACTTCGCCGACCCGTACGCCCGAGCCGAGGGTGGCGGAGCCGGAGTCCGGGGCGAGGCGGCCCAGGAGCACGGCCAGCAGGGTCGACTTTCCGGCCCCGTTGGCGCCGGTGATGGCGACCCGGTCCGCCCAGTCGATCTGCAGGCCGGCCGGTCCGAAGGTGAAGTCCCCGCGCCGTACGGCCGCTTCGCGCAGGGTGGCGACCACCGAGCCGGAGCGCGGGGCCGCCGCGATCTCCATGCGCAGCTCCCACTCCTTGCGGGGTTCTTCGACCACCTCGAGGCGCTCGATCGCGCGCTGCGTCTGGCGGGCCTTCGAGGCCTGCTTCTCGCTCGCGTCGGCGCTGAACTTCCTGGCGGACTTGTCGTTGTCGGTGGCCTTGCGCTTGGCGTTCTTCACGCCCTTGTCCATCCAGCCGCGCTGCATCGTCGCCCGGTCCTCCAGGGCGGAGCGCTTGTCGGAGTACTCGTCGTACTCCTCCCGGGCGTGGTTGCGGGCGCGCTCGCGCTCCTCCAGGTAGGCGTCGTAGCCGCCGCCGTAGAGGTTGATCTGCTGCTGGGCCAGGTCGAGTTCGAGGACCTTGGTGACGGTGCGCGTGAGGAACTCGCGGTCGTGGCTGATCACGACCGTGCCGGCGCGCAGCCCCTTGACGAACTGCTCCAGGCGCTCCAGACCGTCGAGGTCGAGGTCGTTGGTGGGCTCGTCGAGCAGGAAGACGTCGTAGCGGGACAGCAGCAGCGAGGCCAGGCCCGCGCGGGCGGCCTGGCCGCCGGACAGCGCGGTCATCGGCAGGTCCAGGCCGACGGACAGCCCGAGTTCGCCGGCGACCTGCAGGGCCCGCTCGTCGAGGTCGGCCCCGCCGAGGTTCAGCCACCGGTCGAGGGCGTCCGCGTACGCGTCGTCCGAGCCCGGGGTGCCGTCCACCAGACCCTGCGTCGCCGCGTCGAGCTCGGCCTGCGCCGCGGCCACACCGGTACGGCGGGCCAGGAACTCGCGGATCGACTCGCCGGGGCGCCGCTCGGGCTCCTGCGGCAGGTGGCCGACGGCCGCGGTGGGCGGGGAGAGACGCAGCTCACCGGTCTCGGGGGCGTCCAGCCCGGCGAGCATCCGCAGCAGGGTCGACTTCCCGGCGCCGTTGACGCCGACGAGGCCGATGACGTCGCCCGGGGCGACGACGAGGTCGAGATCGGCGAAGAGCGTGCGCTCACCGTGCGCGGCGGTGAGCTTCTTGGCGACGAGGGTTGCAGTCATGATCTGCCGATTCTATCCGCGCCCCCGCCCCCGCCCTCGCCGCCCCGGTCAACGGGCGGAGGCGGTCAGGGGCCCAGGAGGCGCAGGGCCACCCACAGTGCCGCCACCGACGCCGCGAGCGCCGGGACGGTGGTCAGGACCCCGAGCCGGGTGAAGTCCCGGAGCGTCACCAGACCGGCGCCACCGCCGCCGTCCCCGTGCAGGATCCGCCGCCAGAGCAGCGTGGCCAGCGAGCCCGCATACGTCAGGTTCGGCCCGATGTTCACCCCGATCAGCACGGCCAGCACCGGCCCCGCGCCACCGGCCGAGGCCACCGGGAGCAGGGCGAGCACCGCGGGCAGGTTGTTGATCAGGTTGGCCAGCACGGCGGCCACCGCCGCCACCGCGAGCAGCGCGGGCAGCGAGTCCCCGGCCGGGGTCACCCGCTCCAGGCCGTCCCCGAGTCCGTGGTCCACGACGGCCCGCACCACCACCCCCAGCGCCAGCACGAATAGGCAGAAGGCCGGCGCCGCCGAGCCCAGGATCCGGGCCGGCGTGGTCTCCCGGCGCCACAGCGCCCGTACGGCCAGGACGAGCGTCCCCGCGAGCGCCGCCCAGGCGGGGCTCGCCCCGGCGAAGGAGGCGAGCGCGAAGCCGCCCAGGGTGGCCGCGAGCACCCCGGCCGCGAACCGGGGCAGCGGGGCCGGCTTAGCGGCCTGCGGTACGTGCTCGGGGGCGGCGGCGAGGTCGGTGCGGAAGTAGCGGCGGAACACCGCGTACTCCACGCCGATCGCCGCCAGCCAGGGCAGGGCCATGAGCGCCGCGAACCGGGTGAAGGACAGCCCGCTCGCGGCGAAGGCCAGCAGGTTCGTGAGGTTGGACACGGGCAGGAGGAGCGAGGCGGAGTTCGCCAGGTGCGCGGTGGCGTAGACGTGCGGGCGCGGCCGGGCCCCCAGCCGGGAGGCGGTCGCCAGCACCACCGGGGTCAGCAGCACCACGGTGGCGTCCAGGCTCAGCGCGGCGGTGACCACGGAGGCGACGGCGAACACCCCGCCGAGCAGTGCCACCGGCCCGCGCCCCGCCGCCCGCCGGGCCACCGCCGCCCCGGCGGCCTCGAACAGCCCCTCGTCGGCGCAGAGCCGGGCCAGCGCCAGGATCACCGCGAGGAAACCGACCACCGGCAGCAGCTCGCGGGTCTGCTCCCACGCGTCGGCGGGCGGTACGACGCCCAGGACGACGAGCAGCCCGGCGGCGGGCACGGCGGCCACGGCCTCCGGCAGCCCGCGCGGGCGCAGCACGGCGAAGGCCAGCACTCCGAGGAGGAGGGCGACGGACAGACACGCGGCGGCGACGGGATACAGGACGGGCTCCGGAGCGGGACGGGAGGGCTGGGCCGGCCGCGGCCGGCCCCGCGCACGGCGTTGCGGTGCCCGGGGCGCGGGGACCGCGACAGGACAGGATCGCACCGGGACCGGCATGACCGGATAGGTGGGGTGCACGTCATTGCAGCCGCCGGAGGGGTGCCACACGATGAGGTCATGCCGATGCGAAACGTGCTCGTCGTCCTCTACGACGGAGTACAGAGCCTGGACGTCACGGGGCCGATGGAGGTGTTCTCCGGCGCCGAGCGCCACCCCGGTCCGCCGCGGTACGCGCTGCGCACCGTTTCTCCGGGCGGCGCCCCGGTCCGTACGAGCAGCGGACTGCGGCTCGTCCCGGACGGGCCCCTGGAGGGCGAGAACCCGGGAGCCGGGACCACGCTCCTGGTGCCGGGCGGGCGGTACACCGCCGACTTCGCGCCCGAACTCACCGACTGGCTCCGCGCACACGGGGGGTCCGCGGAGCGGCTGGTGTCGGTGTGCACCGGGGGCCTGCTGCTGGCCGAGGCCGGGCTGCTGGACGGACGGCGCGCGACGACGCACTGGTACGTGTGCGAGCGGATGGCCCGGGACTACCCGGCCGTCACGGTGGAGCCCGACCCGATCTACGTCCGGGACGGGCCGGTGTCCACCTCGGCCGGGGTCACGGCGGGCATCGACCTCGCACTGGCGCTGGTGGAGGAGGACCACGGACGGGAGCTGGCACTGTCCGTCGCCCGGCACCTGGTGGTCTTCCTGAGGCGGCCCGGCAACCAGGCGCAGTTCAGCGCGCAGCTCGCGGCACAGACGGCTCTGCGGGAGCCGCTGCGGGACGTGCAGCACTGGATCACGGAACACCCGGGGGCGGACCTGAGAGTGGAGGTCCTCGCCGCGCGGGCCGCGCTGTCGACCCGGCACTTCGCGCGGGCCTTCCAGGCGGAGACGGGTGTGACGCCGGGGCGGTACGTGGAAAGGGTACGGGTGGAGCACGCGCGGCGGCTGCTGGAGGAGGGCGGCGAGGGCATCGCCCAGATCTCCCGGGCCTGCGGCTACGGCAACCCGGAGGCCCTGCGCCGCGCGTTCGTGAAGACCCTGGGCCAGCCCCCGTCCGAATACCGCCGCCGTTTCGGCACCCACCACTGACCACCGGACCCGCACCCGGCGGGCCCGACAACCGCTCCGGAGGAGCCATGCAGATCGCCGTACTGCTCTACGACGGATTCACCGCCCTCGACGCCATCGGGCCCTTCGACACCCTCGGCCGCCTCCAGGGCGCCGAGACCGTGTTCGTGGCCGAGCGGCCGGGGCCCGTACGGACCGACCAGAAGTCGCTCGCACTCGTCGCCGACAAGGGGCTCGACGAGGTGACCCGGCCGGACATCGTCCTCGTGCCCGGCGGCGTGGTCACCGACCGGGAGATGAAGTACCCGGTGGTCCTCGACTGGCTGCGGACCGTCGACGCCACCAGCACGTGGACCACCTCCGTCTGCTCCGGCTCGACGCTGCTCGCCGCCGCGGGCCTGCTCGACGGGCGCCGGGCCACCAGCCACTGGCTGTACCTGGACCGGCTGCCCCCCTTCGGGGCGGAGCCCACCTCGGAGCGGGTGGTCTTCGACGGGAAGTACGTGACGGCCGCCGGGGTGTCCGCGGGGATCGACATGGGGCTCGCGCTGCTCGGCCGCATCGCGGGAGACGAGTACGCGCAGACCGTGCAGCTGATGACCGAGTACGACCCGCAGCCGCCCTACGACGCGGGCTCCCCCGAGAAGGCGCCCGCCGAGATCGTCGCGCTGCTCCGCTCGCTCACCCCGAAGGCCTCGCTCGCTCCGAAGGACTAGCTCGCTCCGAAGGCCCGGCTCGCTCCGAAGCCCGGCTCACTCCGAGGGAGGAGTCCAGGTGAAGGCGGGCGGGCGTCGCTCCAGGAACGCGGCCACGCCCTCCGCGATGTCGCCGCTCGAGGCGGCCTGGGCGGCCCAGTGGGCGTCCCGGTCCGTGCGGCCGTCCGCGAACTCCTTCGCCGAACTCTGCGTGAGCTGGGAGCGCGTGGCCAGGATCCGGGCGAACTCCGCCACACGCTTGGCCAGTTGCCCCGCAGGGAGCAATTCGTCCAGCAGCCCGGTGCGCAGTGCCCGCTCCGCGTCGATCAACTCGGCCGAGAAGAGCAGGTACTTGGCGGCAGCCGGGCCCACCAGGGAGGACAGGCGCCGGGTGGACGAGGCCGGGTACACGATGCCCAGCTTCGCCGGCGTCACCCCGAAGGAGGCGCCCTCCTCCGCGAAGCGCAGATCGCAGGCGGCGGCCAGCTGGCTGCCCCCGCCCACGCAGAACCCGCGGATCGCGGCGAGCGTGGGCTTGGGGAAGGCGGCGAGCGCCTCCTCCGCCGCCACGGCCAGGGCCTGCGGGTCCTCGTCCCCGGTCAGCGAGGAGATGTCGGCCCCCGCGCAGAAGGTCTCGCCGGCCCCCGTCAGGACCAGCACCCGTACGGCGGGATCCGCCGCGAGCCCGGCCAGCAGCTCCGGCAGCCCGCGCCACATCGCGGCCGTCATGGCGTTGCGCTTGGCGGGGTGCGAGATCACGACGGTGGCGACCCAGTCGGCGACGGAGGAGAGCAGGGCGGCGTCCATGCGCCGGATGCTATCCCGGACGGTCAAACCTATGATCAAGAGACCGGTCCCCGGCAGCTCGGTGGACCGGCAGGCAGTCGCGGGGTCCGAGGGTCCGTCGGGGGCAGCTGAAAGGTGGCGTCCATGGGCGCAGACCGTGCCGAGCGTGCGGACCGAAGGGGTCCGCAGGACGTCAGGGCCGACAAGAAGAAGGTCAGCCGGAGCTTCGCCTGGATGGCCCTGCTCGGGGCCCTCCTGGTGGTGGCCGGGCTGGTGGGCCTCGTCTACACCGGCGTCGCCACCCTGACCACGATGTTCCTCTTCGGCTGGCTGCTGCTGTTCGGCGGCGTGGTGGGACTGTTCCAGGCGATCCAGTCCCGCAAGAGCAACTACTTCTGGCTCGCCGTCATCGTCGCCGCGATCAACATCGCGGCCGGTTTCGTGATCCTGCGCCGCCCGGAGGCGAGCGCGGAGGCGCTCACGATGTTCGCCGCGCTGCTGTTCCTCACCGGCGGGGTGTTCCGGCTGGCCGGCGCCGTCGTGGTGCGCGGCGCGCACCTCGGGCTGACCCTCGTCCAGGGCGCCTTCGGCATCCTGCTGGGCCTCCTGATCCTCGCCAACTGGCCCGGCAGCAGCCTGTACGTGATCGGAGCGTTCTTCTCCCTCGCGCTGCTGTTCGACGGCCTGAGCCTGATCGCCGTGGGCATGGGAGCCCGCCGCATCCTGGGCTTGGTCAGGGACGACGAGGTTCCGGTGACGCCCGCGGGGGCGGGGGTGGCCGCGCCCGAGACAGGCCAGGCGGCCGAGAAGCTTCCCCCAGAAGATCAGGAACGGTCGAACAACTGACTCTGTCATACGCCAGCGGTCAGAAAGTGTCCGATTGATGCTGACTTCTGGTCAGTGGTCGGGCCCGGAGCGGTCCGGTCCCCACTCTTGACGTGTGCAGACGATCGAGCGTGAAGACGGGGGCCGGGAGATGGATGTGAGCGGGAGCGTCCCGCCAGTCAAGGGGGAGGAGCCGGAGGTCGCGGCCGCCCCCCTCGCGTACGAGGGAGTGTGGCGATTCACGGCACCCGCGGTAGAAGAATCCGTTCCGCAGGCCCGCCGTGCGGTCCGTGACCTGCTCGGCCGCCAGGAGGTCCCGGCCGACCGGGACCTGGTCTACTCCCTGCTGCTGATCGTCTCCGAACTGGTGACGAACTCGGTCCGGCACGCGGCCCTGCTCTCGCCGGAGGTCGCGGTGGAGGTCGCCATCGGCCGGGAGTGGGTACGGGTGGCCGTCGAGGACAACCACCCGTACCGCCCCAAGGCGCTGGAGGCCGATTTCGGCCAGACCGGCGGCCGGGGCCTCCTCCTCGTCCGGGAGATCACGCTGGAGGCCGGCGGGGTCTGCGACGTGGAGCACACCTCCACGGGCGGCAAGGTGATCTGGGCGGCCCTGCCGCTCACCACGGCCCTCGCGTCACCCGCCGCCACCCCGACCTCGGCGGTCTGAGCCCGCGAGGGGCCGCGGCCGGCCGCCACGGGTTCCCGGTGCGCACCGGGCACCGCCTGCGCCGCCCCCGCTCCACCGGCCGGGGCGGGCTGCTACCAGCCCGCCGCGTCGCCCGTCAGCTCGCGGATCGCCGGCCGGGCCGCGTCCAGCACGGTCGTGAACCACGCCGAGAACGGGACCTCCGCGTGCCGCTTCGCGAGTTCCTCCGCGGTCACGAAGGCGGTGTCCGCGATCTCCTCCGGATCCGGCCGCACCGACCGCTGCGCGAGTCCCACGAACAGGTGGTTGTACTCCTGCTCCACCAGCCCCGACGCCGGGTCCGGATGGTTGTAGCGCACCGTCCCCGCCTCCGCGAGCAGCGAGGGCGACAGCCCCAGCTCCTCGTGGGTCCGCCGGGCGGCCGCCGCGAACGGCGACTCCCCCGGATAGGGGTGGCCGCAGCAGGTGTTCGACCAGACACCGGGGGAGTGGTACTTCCCGAGGGCGCGCTGCTGGAGCAGCAGCCGTCCCTGCTCGTCGAAGAGGAACACCGAGAACGCCCGGTGCAACTGGCCGGGCGCCTGATGGGCGGAGAGCTTCTCCGCCGTACCGATGGTGTTGCCGGCCTCGTCGACCAGTTCGAGCATGATCGGTTCTTGAGCGCCGGTGCCGGTGGTCGCACTGTTCGCGGCGGTGGCTGGTGTGGTCGGCATACCCATCCTTCGCTTCGGACTTCGGCTTTCAGTCTGCCGTACAAATCGGGATTGCCCCCACTTCGGTGATCCGCGCATGTCCGCCCCCCGCCGCGTGATATGCGACGGGGGGCGGAGCGCGCCGAACGGTCGGTTCATCCGGCAGCGGGCCGGATCCCGCATCAAACCCCGAAGGGGGAGGGGTACTTGATCGTGCCCGTGGGAACCGGCGCGGAATCGTCGAGCACCAGCGCCATCATGGCCTCGTCGGGCACCTCGAAGGGTGCCCTGATGCCGAAGCGCGAAGCCGGCACGAACCCGAAGCGCGCGTAGTACTCGGGATGCCCGAGGACCAGCACGAGGCTCTCCCCGCGCTCCGCGGCCGCCGCGAGCAGCGCACGTACGACCGCACTGCCGGCGCCCGAGCGCTGGAGAGCGGGAGCGGCGGCCACCGGGGCGAGCGCGAGGGCCGCGGCCCCGTCCACCTCGCACCGGGTGAGCAGGGCGTGCGCCGCGATCGACCCGTCCGGGCCCTCGGCCACGCAGGAGAGACCGGGCAGCCAGGAGCCGTCCGCGCGCAGGGCGTCCACCAGGTCGGCCTCGGCCGGGGTCCCGAAGGCGGCCGAGTTCAGCGCGTGCACGGCGGCCGCGTCCCCGTCGGCCTCGGGGCGGACGGACCAGGCGCCTCCGTCTCCGGCCGTCACCGGCCGCAGGACGTAGGCGGTGTATCCGTACTCGTGCCCGTACCGCTCCCGTACGTCGATCTCCTCCCGTACGAAGCCCAGCGCGGCCGCGGCATCGGGCCCGGCGGGTTCCGCAGCCGCAGCCGCGGCCGCCCGCTCGCCGAGCGGACCGTAGTAGGCGGCCCAGTCGGAGTCGGGCTGCCGGTGGACGCCGAGCACCCGGTACCCGGCGGCCTGGACGGCGGCCAGGTTGCGGGCGGTGGAGCGCAGGGCGTAGTGCGGGTCCCAGAAGGCGCGGACTCCGGCGGAGGGCTCGTCGACGGTCCATTCGCATTCGCTCAGAACGAGGGTGCCGCCGGGGGCGAGCAGGGGCTTCCACCGCGCGAGCGCGGTGGCGAAGCCGATGTTGTAGGCGGAGCCCTCGGCCCAGACCAGGTCGAAGGAACCGTCCGGGTATGCCGAGAGGTCGCCGATGTCCGCCCTGACGGCGTGGACGCGGTCGGTGAGCCCGCGGGCCGAGGCGGCCGCACGGAGCTCGTCGAGGAAGCCGTCCTGGAGGTCGACGCCGATGACGTCGGCCCCGTGGGCGCCCGCCTCCGCGGCGAGCAGCAGGGCGCTGGGGCCGGGACCGCAGCCCAGGTCCAGGGCGCGCGGCCGCTCGGGCAGTGGTCCGCACAGGGACAGCAGGTGGCGGGTGGTCGCCTCGGAACCGGGGGACTGCCGGGGCAGGCCGCGGTGCAGCTCCAGGAACGCCTCGAAGAAGAGGTCGCTCTGGGTGCTGAAATCGGCGGTGTGGGAGTTGCTGGTGTTACCGGTGTTGTCGGTCAACGTGAACCCTTGAAAGGGGGCTCCGGCCGACGGGGGTGATCGGTGTGATCAGACCCGGCCGGACGCCCGGAAGGAGAGGGGGATGAACCGGAGTGCGCTGCGCTGGGCGGCGACGCCTGCGACGGTCATCAACCCCACCTCTTTCTTTCTTTCGTCACATCCCGTGTGACATTCGGGCGATTGGGACGCTTTCGCGAAACTCGTACGCGTCTGCGACCAGCCTAACAGCAGCGGCCCCGACAGCGGTTTGTGATCGCTCCTCCCGATCGTCAATGATGATCGGCACAGGGTCGACAGGCCCGTGATTTTCGGCTTATCGATGCGTAAACAGGCAGTGAACCCCTGCTTCCGTTCATCCGATAGCCTCTGGCGACGTGCCGCCGGTCCACCCGGCGCCCGTCAACCCGTGTGCGTGCAAGGAGTGAGTTCGTCTGCCGACCGTCATCCTTACCGGCCTGCCGGTGCCCGGATCAGCGCTCGCCGACGAGCTGCGCTCCCTCGGTTTCGAGGTCCGACCCGCGGCCACCCCGTCGGACACGGCCGCCGCGCTGGCGCTCGTACCCGCCGACCAGCGGGTGGCCGTCGTGGACGGGGAGTTCGTCGGGCACGTGCACGCGCTGCGGCTCGCGCTGACCGACCCCCGGTTCGACGCCTGCGCCGTCACCGGGGCCCTCGCCGTGCAGCCCGGTGCCCGCGCGGCCCTGGACCGGGCCGCCGCGCTCGACGCGTCCGCCCCCGTGGGCGACGGCCCGTACCCCGACCGGCTCGCCGCCGCCGTCGAGACCGCCGGCACCCCGGTGCACCGCCCCGAGCTGGGCACCCTCGTCGCCGCAGTGCCCGCCACGACCGCCGAGCGCCGGGCGGCCGCCGCCGCCGTCGCGGCCGTCGACGACGAGGCCGTCCGGCTGCGCACCGCCGTGAAGTCCCGCGACGGGTTCTTCACCACCTTCTTCGTCAGCCCGTACTCGCGCTACATCGCCCGCTGGTGCGCGCGCCGCGGACTGACCCCCAACCAGGTCACCACCGCCTCGCTGATCACCGCGCTGATCGCGGCCGGCTGCGCGGCGACCGGAGACCGCTGGGGCTACGTCGCCGCCGGCGTGCTGCTGCTCGTCTCCTTCGTGCTGGACTGCACGGACGGGCAGCTCGCCCGCTACTCGCTCCAGTACTCGACGATGGGCGCCTGGCTCGACGCCACCTTCGACCGCGCGAAGGAGTACTCCTTCTACGCGGGCCTCGCGCTCGGCGCGGCCCGCAACGGCGACGACGTGTGGGCCCTGGCCCTCGGCGCCATGATCCTGATGACCTGCCGGCACGTCGTGGACTTCGCCTTCAACGAGGCCAATCACGACGCCACGGCCAACACAAGCCCCACCGCGGCCCTCTCCGACAAGCTGGACAGCGTCGGCTGGACGGTCTGGGTCCGGCGCATGATCATCCTGCCGATCGGCGAGCGCTGGGCCATGATCGCCGTCCTCATCGCCTGCACCACCCCGCGGATCGTCTTCTACGCCCTGCTGGTCGGCTGCGCCTTCGGCGCGCTCTACACCACGGCCGGCCGGGTCCTGCGCTCGCTGACCCGCAAGGCCCGGCGGACCGACCGGGCCGCCCAGGCCCTGGCGGACCTCGCGGACTCCGGCCCGGTCGCCGAGCTCGCGGGCCGCGCGGTGGGACGGATGGCCCCCGGCGCCGGGATCGCCGCAGCCGTGATCGGATCGGTCGCGCTGCTGTGGGCGGCCTGGGCGTACGAGTTCGGCGCCCGCCAGGTGATCGTCGCCGCCGTCTTCTACGCCGTACTCGCCGGCGCGGCCGTCGCCCGCCCCCTCAAGGGCGCCCTCGACTGGCTCGTGCCGCCCGTCTTCCGGGCCGCCGAATACACCACCGTCCTGATCCTCGCCGCCAAGGCGGACGTCCCCGGGGCCCTTCCGGCGGCATTCGGACTGGTCGCGGCGGTCGCCTACCATCACTACGACACGGTCTACCGCATCCGCGGTGGCACCGGCGCGCCCCCGCACTGGCTGGTGCGGACGATCGGCGGGCACGAAGGCCGGATCTTGCTGATCACGGTCCTGGCCGCCGTCCTGGCGTCGCGCGCCGTGGACTTCCCCGTCGCGCTCACGGCCCTCGCCGTGTTCGTGGCACTCGTGGTGCTCGTGGAGAGCATCCGCTTCTGGGTGTCCTCCGGGGCACCCGCCGTACATGACGAAGGAGAACCAGCATGATCGGCCTCGTCCTCGCTGCCGGAGCCGGACGCCGCCTGCGTCCTTACACCGACACCCTGCCCAAGGCCCTCGTGCCCGTCGGTCCCGAAGGGGCCGAGGAGAGCATCACGGTGCTCGACCTGACGCTCGGCAACTTCGCCGAGGTCGGCCTGACCGAGGTCGCCATCGTCGTCGGCTACCGCAAGGAAGCCGTGTACGAGCGCCGGGAGGCCCTGGAGGCCAAGTACGGCGTCAAGATCACGCTGATCGACAACGACAAGGCCGAGGAGTGGAACAACGCCTACTCCCTGTGGTGCGCGCGTGAGGTCCTGAAGCAGGGTGTGATCCTCGCCAACGGCGACACCGTCCACCCCGTCTCCGTCGAGAAGACCCTGCTCGCCGCCCGCGGCGAGGGCCAGAAGATCATCCTCGCCCTCGACACGGTCAAGAGCCTGGCCGACGAGGAGATGAAGGTCATCACCGACGGTGAGAAGGGCGTCAGCCGGATCACCAAGCTGATGGACCCCGCCACCGCGACCGGCGAGTACATCGGCGTCACCCTCATCGAGCCGGAGGCCGCCGAGGCGCTGGCCGAGGCGCTGAAGACCACCTTCGAGCGCGACCCCGACCTCTACTACGAGGACGGCTACCAGCAGCTCGTCAACGACGGTTTCACCATCGACGTGGCCCCCATCGGCGACGTCAAGTGGGTCGAGATCGACAACCACGACGACCTCGCCAAGGGCCGGACGATCGCATGCCAGTACTGACGAGGCTCATCCCCTCGCCCGTAGTCGTCGACATCAGCCGCGGCGCGATGGACGATCTGGCCGGCCTCCTGGCCGACCAGCGCGTCTCCGCGTCCGGCAAGCTCGCGATCGCCATCAGCGGCGGCTCCGGCGCCGTGCTGCGGGCGAAGCTGGAGCCGGTGCTGCCGCACGCCGACTGGTACTCCGTCATCGACGGGACCATCGACTCCGCGGTGAAGCTCGCCGACGACATAAAGGGAAACCGCTACGACGCCGTCGTGGGCCTCGGCGGCGGAAAGATCATCGACGTGGCGAAGTACGCCGCGGCGCGGGTCGGGCTGCCCATGGTGGCCGTCGCCACCAACCTCTCGCACGACGGCATCTGCTCGCCGGTGTCCATCCTGGACAACGACAACGGCCGCGGCTCCTACGGCGTGCCCATGCCGATCGCGATGGTCGTCGACCTCGACGTCATCCGTGAGGCCCCGGCGCGGTTCGTCCGCGCGGGCATCGGCGACGCGATCTCCAACATCTCGGCCATCGCCGACTGGGAGCTCTCGCACCGCCTCAACGGCGAGCCCGTCGACGGCCTGGCCGCCGCCATGGCCCGCACCGCGGGCGAGTCCGTACTGCGCCACCCCGGCGGGGTCGGCGACGACGAGTTCCTCACCGTGCTGTCCGAGGCGCTGGTCCTCTCCGGCATCGCCATGGCGATCAGCGGGGACACCCGCCCCTCGTCCGGCGCCTGCCACGAGATCAGCCACGCCTTCGACCTGCTCTACCCGGGGCGCTCCGCGCTCCACGGGGAGCAGGTCGGCATCGGCGCGGCCTTCGCCATGCACCTGCGGGGGGACACGGACAAGTCCGAGCTCTTCGTCCGGGTGCTGCGCGGTCACGGGCTGCCGGTCCTGCCCGAAGAGATCGGGTTCAGCGTGGACGAGTTCGTCGCGGCCGTCGAGTACGCCCCTCAGACCCGACCGGGACGCTTCACGATCCTGGAGCACCTCAACCTGTCCGCAGCCGAGATCAGGGACGCTTACGCCGACTATGCCAAGACCATCCGTAGCTGAACTCCGGCCCGTCGTTCACCCGGCGGGCGTCAAGGACCGGGTCAGCGGCGAGCACTGGGGCGGGCGCCTCTACATGCGCGAGATCTCCCTGCGCATCACCCGCCTCCTGGTCACCACCAAGGTCACGCCGAACCAGCTGACCTACGTGATGACCCTCGCCGGAGTCCTCGCCGCCCCGGCCCTGCTGGTGCCGGGCGTCTGGGGCGCCGTCCTCGGCGTGGTCGCGGTGCAGATGTACCTGCTGCTCGACTGCGTCGACGGCGAGGTCGCCCGCTGGAAGAAGCAGTTCTCGCTGTCCGGGGTCTACCTGGACCGGGTCGGCGCCTACCTGTGCGACGCGGCGGTGCTCGTCGGCTTCGGTCTGCGCGCATCCGACCTGTGGGGCACCGGGCGCATCGACTGGCTGTGGGCCTTCCTGGGCACCCTCGCTGCGCTCGGCGCGATCCTGATCAAGGCCGAGACCGACCTGGTCGGCGTGGCCCGTCACCAGGCGGGCAAGCCCGTGGTCCAGGACGCCGCGGCCACGCCGCGCTCCTCCGGCATGGCTTTCGCCCGCCGGGCCGCCGCCGCGCTGAAGTTCCACCGCCTGGTCCTCGGCATCGAGGCCTCGCTGCTCATCCTGGTGCTGGCCGTCCTGGACCAGGTCCGCGGAGACCTCTACTTCTCCCGCCTCGGCGTCGCGGTGCTCGCCGGCATCGCCCTGCTGCAGACGGTGCTGCACCTGGTCTCGGTCCTGGCCTCCAGCAGGCTCAAGTGACGGCGCCGCTGCGGCTGGGCGCCGTCATCATCACCATGGGCAACCGCCCGGACGAGCTCAAGGCGCTCCTCGACTCGGTGGCCCGGCAGGACGGGGCCCCGGTCGAGGTGGTCGTCGTGGGCCAGGGCGTACGGCTCCCCGGCCTGGCGGACCCGGCGGCCGGCGTGCGCACCGTCGAGCTGCCCGAGAACCTGGGCATCCCGGGCGGCCGCAACGTCGGCATCGAGGCCTTCCGCACCGCGGGCGCCGAAGGCTCGGACGGATTCGACGCGGACGTGCTGCTCTTCCTGGACGACGACGGACTGCTGGAGCGCACCGACACCGCGGAGCTGTGCCGGCAGGCCTTCACCGAAGACCCCGAGCTGGGCATCGTCAGCTTCCGGATCGCCGACCCGCAGAGCGGCGAGACCCAGCGCCGGCACGTCCCCCGGCTGCGGGCGGCCGACCCGATGCGCTCCTCGCGCGTCACCACCTTCCTGGGCGGTGCCAACGCCGTCCGCACGAAGGTGTTCGAACAGGTCGGAGACCTTCCGGGGCAGTTCTTCTACGCGCACGAGGAAACCGATCTGGCCTGGCGGGCGCTCGACGCCGGGTGGCTGATCGACTACCGGGCGGACATGGTCCTCCTGCACCCCGCCACGGCCCCCTCCCGGCACGCGGTCTACCACCGTATGGTGGCTCGCAACCGGGTGTGGCTCGCCCGCCGCAACCTGCCCGCCCCGCTGGTCCCGGTCTACGTGGGCGTCTGGCTCCTGCTGACGCTCCTGCGCAAGCCCTCGGGGCCCGCGCTCAAGGCCTGGTTCGGCGGTTTCAAGGAGGGCTGGACCACCCCCTGTGGTCCGCGGCGCCCCATGAAATGGCGTACGGTCTGGCGGCTGACCCGGCTGGGCCGACCGCCTGTCATCTGACACGTCCGGGTCTGAGACCATGGCGCGATCACGATCCGATCGACTCAGGCCCGATGCCACCTTCTGCCGCATCATGAAGACGGAAAGTTTCATCTTGTGAGTGACACAACCCAGGACGGAACCCTTGCCACGAGCAAGCGGCCGTCCGAAGACGCCGGGCTGAGCCCCGCGGAGCTCGCCAGGAAGTACGGCCTGTCCGTCAGCGGACGGCGGCCGGGTCTGACCGCCTACGTGCGCCAGCTGTGGGAGCGCCGCCACTTCATCATCGCGTTCTCCCGGGCCAAGCTGCTGGCCCAGTACAGCCAGGCGAAGCTGGGCCAGATCTGGCAGGTGGCGACCCCGCTGCTGAACGCGCTGGTCTACTACCTGATCTTCGGGTTGATCCTGGAGGCGGGCCGGGGCATCGACAAGCACGACTACATCCCCTTCCTGGTGATCGGCGTCTTCGTCTTCACCTTCACGCAGACCTCGCTGATGGCGGGTGTCAGAGCGATCCCGGGCAACATCGGCCTGGTCCGCGCCCTGCACTTCCCGCGCGCCTCGCTGCCGATCTCCTTCTCGCTGCAGCAGCTCCAGCAGCTGATGTTCTCGATGGTCGTCGTGTTCGTGGTCACGATCGGGTTCGGCAACTACCCGTCCCTGTCGTGGCTGCTCGTGATCCCGGCGCTGATCCTCCAGTTCGGCTTCAACACCGGTCTGGCCCTGGTCTTCGCCCGGATGGGGTCCAAGACCCCCGACCTCGCGCAGCTCATGCCGTTCGTGACGCGTACGTGGATGTACGCCTCCGGCGTCATGTTCTCGATCACCACGCAGCTGGAGGGCAAGCCCGCGTGGATCGCGGACGTCCTGCAGTGGAACCCGGCCGCGATCTACATGGACCTGATCCGCTTCGCGCTCATCGACGGGTACGGCCGGGAGAACCTGCCGCCGCACGTCTGGGCCTTCGCGGTCGGCTGGGCCCTGCTGCTCGGCGTCGGCGGATTCGTGTACTTCTGGAAGGCTGAGGAGCGTTACGGCCGTGGCTGAGAACAACCAGGGGCACGTCCCCACCGTCATCGCCGACGACGTGCACATCGTCTACCGGGTCAACACCGGCAGCTCCGGCAGGGGCAGCGCCACGGCGGCGCTCAGCAAGATACTCCGCCGGCGCGGCGACGCACCGGGAGTCCGCCGGGTCCACGCCGTGCGCGGGGTCTCCTTCACGGCGTACCGGGGCGAGGCCATCGGTGTCATCGGCTCCAACGGCTCCGGCAAGTCCACCCTGCTGCGTGCCATCGCTGGTCTGCTGCCCTGCGAGTCGGGCAAGGTCTACACCGACGGCCAGCCCTCGCTGCTGGGTGTCAACGCGGCGCTGATGAACGACCTCACCGGCGAGCGCAACGTGGTCCTCGGCGGTCTCGCGATGGGCATGACCCGCGCGCAGATCCGGGAACGCTACGAGGGCATCGTCGATTTCTCGGGCATCAACGAGAAGGGGGACTTCATCTCCCTGCCGATGCGGACCTACTCCTCCGGCATGGCCGCGCGCCTGCGTTTCTCCATCGCCGCGGCGAAGGACCACGACGTCCTGATGATCGACGAGGCGCTGGCCACCGGTGACCGGAAGTTCCAGGTGCGTTCCGAGGCCCGCATCCGTGAACTGCGCAAGACGGCCGGAACCGTTTTCCTCGTGAGTCACAACAACAAGTCCATCCGCGACACCTGCGACCGGGTGCTGTGGCTGGAGCGGGGCGAACTCCTCATGGACGGTCCCACGGAGGAAGTCGTCGCCGCGTACGAGAAGGCGACCAGCTGACGGATTTCCACCGACGGCCCCCACCGCGTCCGGCGGCGGGGGCCGTCGCATGCCGTGCGGGTGCCGGGCGCACAGGGCGGCCCCCTTTTCCCGCGGTGGCGTGCGGGCGACATTGTGTGGTGGACCGAATACCCGTCGAGGCCCGGCGGCGTTGTACAGCGTAAGCTGGGCCAGGCCTCAATCGCGGGCAAGAGGGGGCGATTCCCCCATAGGTGAATAGCCCAGGACGCCCCGGGGAAAACCCGGCGGCGTGTCCGAAATAGGATGTATTGGGTTGGCAGTGTAGAACGGGAGATGTGACGGCAATGGCTACGGGAATTCTCCGGCCCCCAGGCACGACGGCCGTCCCCGCGGGCGGCGGGCGGTGACCCCGGGGCACGGCACCAGCCCCCGGCCGCACGAGCAGCCCGACGCCTCCGCCTCCTTCCCCGTCCACCCGGGCGCCACCACCCTCGGCAAGGCGCGCTCCGAGAACTTCCCCGTCGCCCCCGCCTTCCTGCCCCGCGCCTGGCGCGAGGGCCTGATGGCGGTCTACGGGTATGCCCGCCTGGTCGACGACATCGGCGACGGCGACCTCGCCCCGGGCGGACAGGACGCCGTGCTGCTCGGTCTCGACCCCGCCGCCGCGGACGACCGGCCCGCGATGCTCGACGCCCTCGAAGCCGACCTCGGACGCGTCTTCGGCGGCACCGACGGGCCTCCGCGCCACCCGCTGATGCTGGCCCTGCAGCCCGTCGTGCGCACCCACGGGCTCACTCCCGAATCGTTTCTCGGTCTCATCGAAGCCAACCGCCAGGACCAGCGGGTCGCGCGCTACGCGACGTACGGCGACCTCCTCGGCTACTGCGAGCTGTCCGCCAACCCGGTGGGCCGCCTCGTCCTCGACCTCACCGGCACCAGCACCCCCGAGCGGATCCGCCGCTCCGACGCCGTCTGCACCGCCCTGCAGATCGCCGAACACCTCCAGGACGTCGCCGAGGACCTCGCCCGGGACCGGATCTACCTCCCGGGCGAGGACATGCGCCGCTTCCACGTCACCGAGACCGACCTGAAGGCCCCGTCCGCGGGGGCGTCCGTACGCGCCCTCGTCGCCTTCGAAACCGAACGGGCGCGGGAACTCCTCGACGAAGGAACACCGCTCGTGGGCAGCGTCCACGGAAGGCTCCGGCTGCTGCTCGCGGGCTTCGTGGGAGGAGGACGCGCCGCCCTGCGAGCCGTCACCGCCGCCGGCTTCGACGTCCTTCCCGGCCCGCCCAAGGCCACCAAGAGCGGCCTGCTCCGTGAAGTGGCCACCGTCCTGCGCACAGCGCCGAGAAAGGGGTGAGCCCGACCGTGGAGGGCCCCACACACGCGTCCGCACCGGACGCGCCGACAGCGATGTCCGCACCGGCTGCAATGTCTTCACCGGTTTCCGCCGCCTACAGCTACTGCGAGGCCGTGACCGGATCGCAGGCGCGCAACTTCGCCTACGGCATCCGGCTGCTGCCCGCGGACAAGCGGCAGGCGATGTCCGCGCTGTACGCCTTCTCCCGGCGGGTCGACGACATCGGCGACGGCACGCTGCCGCCGGAGGTCAAGCTGACCCGGCTGGAGGAGACCCGCACCCTGCTCGGCCGGATCCGCGCCGAGGAGATCGACGAGGACGACACCGACCCGGTCGCGGTCGCCCTCGCGCACGCCTCGCGCCGCTTCCCGATCCCCCTCGAAGGGCTCGACGAACTCATCGACGGCGTCCTCATGGACGTCCGCGGCGAGACGTACGAGACCTGGGACGACCTCAAGGTCTACTGCCGCTGCGTGGCCGGGGCCATCGGCCGGCTCTCGCTCGGCGTGTTCGGCACCTCCGGCGGCACGGCCGGCTCCGGCGCGCACGACGCGGCACGGGCGGGCGAGTACGCCGACACCCTCGGTCTCGCCCTGCAACTCACCAACATCCTGCGGGACGTTCGCGAGGACGCGGGCAACGGCCGGACCTACCTGCCCGCCGAGGACCTCGCCAAGTTCGGCTGCTCGGACGGCTTCGGCAGCGAGCGGATGCCCAGCGGCTCCGACTTCGCCGGACTCGTCCACCACGAAGTGCGGCGCGCCCGCGCCCTGTTCGTGGAGGGCTACCGGCTGCTGCCCCTGCTCGACCGGCGCAGCGGCGCCTGCGTCGCGGCCATGGCCGGCATCTACCGGCGCCTCCTCGACCGCATCGAGCGCGAGCCGGAGGCGGTGCTCCGCGGCCGGGTCTCGCTGCCGCCGCACGAGAAGGCGTACGTGGCCGTCCGCGGCCTCTCCGGCCTGGACGCGCGGACCATCGCGCGCCAGAGCACCAGGAGGCGGCTCTGATGACGGCGGGCCGGCGAGCCGTGCCGCAGGGGCGGACGGGAGCAACCCCGCAGCGCCCGGCGGCGTCTGTGGGAGCGACAGAGGAGGACGCATGACCGCGCACCACGCCGTGGTAGTCGGCGGCGGGCTCGCCGGCGTCACCACCGCGCTGGAACTCGCCGACGCGGGCCTGCGGGTGACCCTGCTGGAGGGCCGGCCCCGCCTCGGCGGCCTGGCGTTCTCCTTCAAGCGCGGCGAGCTGACCGTCGACAACGGCCAGCACGTCTACCTGCGCTGCTGCACCGCCTACCGGTGGTTCCTCGACCGCGTCGACGGCGCCGGCCTGGCGCCCCTGCAGGACCGGCTCGACGTACCCGTGCTCGACGTCGCCCACCCCGGCGGCCCCCGGCTCGGCCGGCTGCGCCGCAGCGCCCTGCCCGTACCGCTGCACCTGGCCGGCTCGCTGGCCCGGTACCCGCACCTCTCGCTCGCCGAGCGGGCGTCCGTCGGGCGCGCCGCGCTCGCGCTGCGCCGCCTCGACCCCGCCGACCCGGCCCTCGACGGCGTGGACTTCGCGACCTGGCTCGGCCGGTACGGCCAGTCCCCGCGCACCATCGAGGCGCTGTGGGACCTCGTCGGCATCGCCACCCTCAACGCCACCGCCGGGCAGTCCTCGCTGGGCCTGGCCGCCATGGTCTTCAAGACCGGCCTGCTCTCCGAGAACGGCGCGGCCGACATCGGCTGGGCCCGCGTACCGCTCGGCGACCTGCACGACACCCTGGCCCGCAAGGCCCTGGACGCCGCCGGGGTGCGCACCGAACTGCGCACCCGGGTCACCGACATCTCCCGTACCCCGCAGGACGGTTGGCGGGTGACCACCGAGGGCGGGTCCTTCGACGCCGGCACCGTCGTGCTGGCCGTCCCGCAGCGCGAGGCGCACGGGCTGCTGCCCGCCGGAGCGCTCGCCGACCCCGACAAGCTGCTCGACATCGGCACCGCGCCGATCCTCAACGTGCACGTCGTGTACGACCGCAAGGTGCTCAAGCAGCCCTTCTTCGCCGCTCTGGGCTCCCCGGTCCAGTGGGTCTTCGACCGCACCGACTCGTCCGGACTGCCCGACGGCGGCCAGTACCTGGCGCTGTCCCAGTCGGTCGCCCACGAGGACATCGACGAACCCGTCTCGGTCCTGCGCGCCAAGTACCTGCCCGAGCTGGAACGGCTGCTGCCCGCCGCGCGCGGAGCCAAGGTGCGCGACTTCTTCGTCACCCGGGAGCGCACCGCGACCTTCGCCCCCACTCCCGGCGTCGGACGGCTGCGGCCCGGACCCCGGACCGACACGCCGGGGCTCTTCCTCGCCGGTGCGTGGACCGCGACGGGTTGGCCCGCGACCATGGAGAGCGCCGTCCGCAGCGGACTGAGCGCGGCCCATGCCGCGCTCGTCCCGCTGGGCCGCCACCGCGAACACCCCTTGCAGGAGGCGGTATGACCACCACCGGCACCGTCGGCGCCACCGGTACCGGCACGACCGGCACCACCGCATCACGCACCGCAGTACGTACAGGAACCAGAGGAGAGCCAGTGAACCCGGGGAATCCGGCCGTCGAGAACACGGACGCCAGTGCGGGCCCGGCCGGCGGGGAGAAGGCGGACACGCTCGCCCTCCTCGAACGAGGCCGTACGCTCTCGACGCCCGTGCTCCGCGCCGCCGTGGACCGGCTCGCCGCGCCCATGGACACCGTCGCCGCCTACCACTTCGGCTGGATCGACGCCCACGGCAACCCGGCGGACGGCGACGGCGGCAAGGCCGTCCGCCCCGCCCTCGCGCTGCTTTCGGCGGAGGCCGCCGGCGCCGCCGCCGAGGTCGGCATCCCCGGCGCCGTCGCCGTCGAGCTCGTCCACAACTTCTCGCTGCTGCACGACGACCTGATGGACGGCGACGAGCAGCGCCGCCACCGCGACACGGTGTGGAAGGTCCACGGACCCGCCCTCGCGATCCTGGTCGGCGACGCGCTGTTCGCCCTGGCCAACGAGGTGCTCCTGGAGCTCGGCACGGTCGAGGCCGGCCGCGCGGCGCGCCGCCTGACCACGGCGAGCCGCAAGCTCATCGACGGACAGGCCCAGGACATCTCCTACGAGCACCGCGAGAGCGTCACCGTCGAAGAGTGCCTGGAGATGGAGGGCAACAAGACCGGTGCCCTGCTCGCCTGCGCGGTCTCCATCGGCGCCGTGCTCGGCGGCGCGGACGACCGTACGGCCGACAAGCTGGAGGAATACGGCTACCACCTCGGCCTCGCCTTCCAGGCCGTCGACGACCTCCTGGGCATCTGGGGCGACCCGGAGTCCACCGGCAAGCAGACCTGGAGCGACCTGCGCCAGCGCAAGAAGTCGCTGCCCGTCGTCGCCGCCCTCGCCGCCGGCGGACCGGCCAGTGAGGAACTCACCGAGCTGCTCGCCGCCGATGCCAAGAGCAACGACTTCGAGAACTTCTCCGAGGAGGAGTTCGCGGCCCGCGCCGCTCTCATCGAGGCCGCCGGCGGCCGCCGGTGGACCGCCGACGAGGCGCGCCGCCAGTACGAGATTGCCATCAAGGCCCTCGACGACGTGGACATGGACCAGCGCGTGCGCGACCAGCTCGTGGCGCTCGCCGACTTCGTCGTCGTGCGCAAGAGGTGATCGCCACCCGTACGCGCATATGAATCGCGAGTCGCCGGCCGGTACTTCCTGCCAGTAGTACCGGCCGACGGCGGCCCCCAGTACAGCGGATGACAGCAGAGGACACTGCACGCAAAGGGGAAGCCATGACTGCGACGACCGACGGCGGCGCCAGTGCCTGCGGCGCCGACCCGAACGAACCCGTTCCCGGGCCCGGAGCCGGGCCGCCGGGCCCGGCTCCCGGAGCCGGCCCTGCTCCGGGAGCCGGACCGGACCCCGGCCCCGCCGGGGTGCGCGGGGTCCGTGAGGCCACCGAGCGGGCGGTCCGGGACCTGCTCGGGCGGCAGGACCCGGCCGGCTGGTGGAAGGGCGACCTGGAGACCAACGTCACCATGGACGCCGAGGACTTGTTGCTGCGCCAGTTCCTCGGCATCAGGGACGAGGCCACCACCCGGGCCGCGGCCCTGTTCATCCGCGGAGAGCAACAGGACGACGGCACCTGGGCCACCTTCCACGGCGGCCCCTGCGACCTCTCCGCCACCATCGAGGCCTACGTGGCCCTGCGCCTCGCCGGAGACGCGCCCGACGCCCCGCACATGGCCCGCGCCTCGGCGTGGATCCGGGCCCACGGGGGAGTCGCGGGAGCCCGCGTGTTCACCCGCATCTGGCTGGCGCTGTTCGGCTGGTGGAGCTGGGACCACCTGCCCGAACTCCCGCCCGAACTGCTGTTCCTGCCGCCCTGGGTGCCGCTGAACATCTACGACTTCGGCTGCTGGGCCCGGCAGACGATCGTCCCGCTCACCGTGGTCTCCGCCCTGCGCCCGGTCCGCCCGGCCCCCTTCGCCCTGGACGAACTGCACACCGACGCGCGGACGCCGTACCCCGTCAAGAAGCTCGCTCCGCTGACCAGTTGGGGCGGCGCCTTCCAGCGCATGGACAAGGCCCTGCACGTCTACCGCCGGTTCGCCCCGCGCCGGCTGCGCGCGGCGGCCATGGCGAGCGCCGGCCGCTGGATCGTGGAACGGCAGGAGAACGACGGCTGCTGGGGCGGCATCCAGCCGCCCGCCGTGTACTCCGTCATCGCCCTGCACCTGCTCGGCTACGACCTCCGGCACCCGGTGATGCGCGCCGGACTGGAGTCACTGGACCGCTTCGCCGTCTGGCGCGCGGACGGCGCCCGCATGATCGAGGCCTGCCAGTCCCCGGTCTGGGACACCTGCCTCGCGGCCATCGCCCTGGCCGACGCGGGGCTGCGTCCCGACCACCCGGCCCTGGTCAAGGCCGCCGACTGGATGCTCGGCGAGGAGATCGTGCGCAGCGGGGACTGGGCCGTGCGCCGGCCCGGACTGGCCCCGGGCGGCTGGGCGTTCGAGTTCCACAACGACAACTACCCCGATATCGACGACACCGCCGAGGTCGTCCTCGCCCTGCGCCGGATCAAGCACCCCGACGCGGCACGGCTGGAGGGGGCCATCGCCCGGGGAGTGTCCTGGAACCTCGGCATGCAGTCGAAGAACGGCGCCTGGGGCGCCTTCGACGCCGACAACACCAGCCCCTTCCCCAACAAGCTGCCCTTCTGCGACTTCGGCGAGGTCATCGACCCGCCCTCGGCCGACGTCACCGCCCACGTGGTGGAGATGCTCGCCGTCGAGGGCCGTGCGGGCGACGCGCGGACCCGGCGCGGCATCGCCTGGCTCCTCGCCGAACAGGACCCGAACGGCGGCTGGTTCGGCCGCTGGGGCACCAACTACGTCTACGGGACCGGGTCCGTGATCCCGGCCCTGACCGCCGCAGGCTTCTCCTCCTCGCACCCCGCGATCCGGCGGGCCGTGCACTGGCTGGAATCCGTACAGAACGAGGACGGTGGATGGGGCGAGGACCAGCGCTCCTACCAGGATCCGTCCTGGGCGGGGAAGGGCGCCTCGACCGCCTCGCAGACGGCGTGGGCGCTGATGGCCCTGCTGTCGGCCGGGGAGCGCGACGCGCCCGCCGTGGAACGGGGGATCGACTACCTCGTCTCCACCCAGCGCTCCGACGGAACCTGGGACGAGCCGTACTTCACCGGCACCGGCTTCCCCTGGGACTTCTCCATCAACTACCACCTGTACCGCCAGGTCTTCCCGCTCACCGCGCTCGGCCGCTACCTGCACGGAGAACCGTTCGGCCCGGGCGGGCGGTACGCGGATCCCGCAGCCCTCCCGCACGCGGCCCCGTCCCCCGGGGAGGCCTGATGGCCGGCCCCGCCGCCGAGGCGACCCCGCCGCCGCTGCTGATCGCCTGCGCACTGCGCATCGAACGGACCGCCCTGCGCAGCGCCCCGTACCGGGGCGGCCGGGAACGGGGCGCGCCCGAGCGGTACGAGGTCCTGCGCACCGGCATGGGCCCGCGCGCGGCCGAGCGCGCCGTGGGCCGGAAGCTGGCCGAGCCGGAGCTGCACGGCGCCGCCGTGCTCGCCACCGGATTCTGCGCCGGGCTGCTGCCCGGCATGAGCCCCGGCGACCTGATCGTCGCCGAGGAGACCCGGGACCCGCGCGGCACGGTCGCCTGCGCCGGTACCGCCCTGCTCGCCGAGGCGCTGGCCCGGGCCGTACCCGGCCGGACCGTACACCTCGGTGCACTGACCGGATCCGACCACGTCGTCCGGGGCCAGGAGCGCGCGCAGCTGCGCGCCGGCGGCGCCATCGGGGTCGACATGGAATCGGCCGCCACCCTGTGGACCGCGACCCGGGGCGGGAGCGCCCCGGGAGCCCGGGACCGTCCGGTTGCGGCCGTCCGGGTGATCGTGGACGCTCCGGAGCATGAGCTCGTCCGTATCGGCACCGTTCGCGGGGGAATATCGGCCTTTCGCGTACTGCGTGCCGTACTGCCCGCGTTTTATGAATGGCACCGTTCTTTGCTGCTCCCCAGGAGGTGAGCCAGATGGCCATGCCACTGCGACAGACCATCAGGGTCGGGACGTACCTGCTCGAACAGAAGCTCCGCAAGCGTGAGAAGTTCCCGCTGATCGTCGAGCTGGAACCGCTGTACGCCTGCAACCTGGCCTGCGAGGGGTGCGGGAAGATCCAGCACCCGGCCGGGGTGCTCAAGCAGCGCATGCCCGTGGCCCAGGCGGTGGGCGCCGTGCTGGAATCGGGCGCGCCGATGGTGTCCATCGCGGGCGGCGAGCCCTTGATGCACCCGCAGATCGACGAGATCGTGCGCCAGTTGGTGGCGAAGCGGAAGTACGTATTCCTCTGCACCAACGCGATGCTGCTCCGCAAGAAGATCGAGAAGTTCACGCCCTCCCCGTACTTCGCCTTCGCCGTGCACATCGACGGTCTGCGCGAGCGCCACGACGAGTCGGTGGCGAAGGAAGGCGTCTTCGACGAGGCGGTCGAGGCCATCAAGGAGGCGAAGAAGCGCGGATTCCGGGTGACGACCAACTCCACCTTCTTCAACACCGACACCCCGCAGACCATCATCGAGGTCCTGAACTACCTCAATGACGATCTCCAGGTGGACGAGATGATGATCTCGCCGGCCTACGCCTACGAAAAGGCACCCGACCAGGAGCACTTCCTCGGCGTCGAACAGACCCGCGAACTCTTCAAGAAGGCCTTCGCGGGCGGCAACCGGCGGCGCTGGCGGCTCAACCACTCCCCGCTCTTCCTGGACTTCCTGGAAGGCAAAGCCGATTTCCCCTGCACCGCCTGGGCCATTCCGAATTACTCGCTCTTCGGGTGGCAGCGCCCCTGCTATCTGATGAGCGACGGGTACGTGCCCACGTACCGGGAACTGATCGAGGAAACCGACTGGAGCAAGTACGGCCGAGGGAAGGACCCGCGCTGCGCGAACTGCATGGCGCACTGCGGGTACGAGCCCACGGCCGTCCTGGCCACCATGGGGTCGCTGAAGGAGTCGCTGCGGGCGGTCCGCGAGACCGTGGGGGGCGGGAACCGGGACAAGTCGGCATGACCGGCTTCGATCTCGGCGCCCTGCTGGCCGAGAGGGGTGGCGAGCGGTACGAACTGCACGCCCGCCACCTCAACCACCAGCTGCCCCGGATGCTGCACACCATCGGCTTCGACAAGGTCTACGAGCGGGCCGAAGGAGCCCACTTCTGGGACGCCGAGGGCAACGACTACCTCGACATGCTGGCCGGCTTCGGAGTGATGGGCCTGGGCCGCCACCATCCGGTGGTCAGACAAGCCCTGCACGACGTGCTGGACGCTCAGCTCGCCGACCTGACCCGCTTCGACTGCCAGCCGCTGCCCGGGCTGCTGGCCGAGAAGCTGCTCTCCCACAGTCCGCACCTGGACCGGGTCTTCTTCGGCAACAGCGGCACCGAGGCGGTGGAGACCGCCCTGAAGTTCGCCCGGTACGCCACCGGGCGCCCCAGAGTCCTCTACTGCGACCACGCCTTCCACGGGCTCACCACGGGCTCGCTCTCGGTCAACGGCGAGGCCGGCTTCCGCGACGGGTTCGCGCCGCTGCTGCCGGACACCAAGGTCGCCCTCGGGGACTTGGCCGCGCTGGAGCGGGAGCTGAAGAAGGGCGACGTCGCGGCCTTCGTGGTCGAGCCGATCCAGGGCAAGGGGGTGCTCGCCGCCCCGCCCGGGTTCCTGCTCGCCGCGCAGGAGCTGCTGCACCGGCGGGGAGCACTGCTGATCGCGGACGAGGTGCAGACCGGCCTCGGGCGGACCGGCGACTTCTACGCCTACCAGCACGAGGCCGGAGTCGAACCGGACCTGGTCTGCGTGGCCAAGGCGCTCTCCGGCGGCTACGTGCCCGTCGGTGCGACCCTGGGCAAGGACTGGATCTTCAAGAAGGTCTACTCCTCCATGGACCGGGTGCTCGTCCACTCCGCCAGCTTCGGCTCCAACGCGCAGGCGATGGCGGCCGGGCTCGCCGTCCTGTCCGTCATGGAGGACGAGCAGGTGGTGGCGGGCGCCCGCGCGATGGGCGACCTGCTGCGCGGCCGGCTCGCCGCGCTCGTGGACGAGTACGAACTGCTCCACGAGGTACGGGGGCGCGGGCTGATGATCGGCATCGAATTCGGCCGGCCGTCCTCGCTGGGGCTGCGGAGCCGCTGGAGCATGCTGCAGGCGGCGCGCAAGGGCCTGTTCGCGCAGATGGTGGTGGTACCGCTGCTGCAGAAGCACCGGATCCTCACGCAGGTCTCCGGCGACCACCTGGAGGTGATCAAGCTGATCCCGCCCCTGATCGTGAACGAGGCGGACGTCGACCGGTTCGTCGGCGCCTTCCGCGCGGTCATGGACGAGGCCCACGGAGGCGGCGCGCTGATGTGGGACTTCGGCCGGACACTGGTGAGGCAGGCCGTCGCGAACCGCTGACGGCCCACCTCGTGGGGCGTCAGTCCAGCAGCCGGCCCCGGAGCCTGTCGAGGGTCTCGGGCGTGAGCCCGAGGCCCTCGGCGAGGTAGCGCTCCACCCCGCCCCACTCCTCGTCGATGGTGTCGAAGGCCGTGGTCAGATACGGGGCGCGGGCGTCGAAGAGCGGGGCGAGCAGCTCCATCACCTCGGGGGCGCGGGCTTCGGGGGAGTCGCTGCCCCGGCGGACCCGGTAGCGGTTGTGCGGGGCGTTCGACTCCAGGTAGTCCGCGAGGATCGCCTCCCGCTCGACGCCCAGCGCGAGCAGGGTGACGGCGATCGACAGGCCGGCCCGGTCCTTCCCGGCGGCGCAGTGCATCAGCGCCGGGACGCTGTCCTCGGCGAGCGCGTGCACGACCCGGCTGTGCTCGGCGGTACGGGTCCGGATCATCGTCCGGTACGAACGGGACATCCGCGCGGCGGCCTTGCCCTCGCCCAGGATCTCGCGGAGCTGCGCCAGGTCCCCGTCGCGGACCATCTTCCAGAACTCGCTTCCGTCGGCCGGATCCGACAGCGGAATGTTGACGTTGAGCACCCCGGGCAGTTCGACGTCCGCCCCCTCCAGCGCGTGGTCGGCGCCGTTGCGGAAGTCGAAGACGGTGTGCAGTCCGAGCGACCCGAGGAATTCCGCATCGCTTTCGGTGGCATGCGCCAGATGTCCGCTTCGGAACAGTCGTCCCGACTTGACCCTTCGCCCCTCCGTGGTCGGCAAGCCGCCCACGTCGCGGAAGTTGCGCACTCCGGTCAGTGCCGCTTCGGGCGCTGCCGGATCGGTGTGGGCGCTCTGGGGTATCTGCTGGGTCACAGGGGCTCCTCCGTGTCGTCCGTGCGGTCGTCGCCGCTCTTCGTTGCTCGCCGTCGCCCGTGTCCGAATTACGCCACTTGAGGCCAACTTGCCATAGCGAGAGGCGAGATCGGACACGTCCCCGTGAGCCAGATCATACGGTGACCGTGAGTGTCTGATCGCGAATGGCGAATTCCCCTGTCCGGACGGCTGTTGGGCGAGGGGAATGGACACAGGGTGACCGTAATTCCGTCGGTCCATCATCACTGGGAATCCATCGGGGAATTCGGGACTTGTTCCTTGCGGCCGGGCTCGATTACCTTCGCGATCGATCCGGATGGACCGCCTAATCCTGCCGCCGTCCGGAAACCGCACCCGACTATTCACGCGCGCGGCAGGAGCGGGGGAACCAGGTAAGCCGCTGTTCCGGAGCTCCTTCGGGATCTTTACAACGGGACAGCTCGGGGTGAAGCCGTGCATGTGCTGTTCACCGGTACATACACCGCCGGACATCTCCAGTCCGAACCCGACAGCTCACCTCGCAGGCGTCGGAGAGGAATTCGCCATGTCCGGAACGGGTAAGCACCGCCGTCCCAAGTCCCGCTCGATATCCCGTGGGTTCGCCGTCGCGGGCACCGGTGGCGCGGCCCTCGCGCTTCCGCTGCTCGGCGCCACCGGCGCCCATGCCGCGGGTGTCCCGGCCGCGGCGCCCGCCGCCGCTCCGGTCCAGGCTCCGCAGGCCGTGGCCTTCCGGGCCGCGGCCGCGCCCGCCGCCGTGCAGGCCGCCCCCACCGTCTACACCGTCGTGCCGGGCGACTACCTCTCCAAGATCGCCGAGCGCCAGCACCTCGCCGGTGGCTGGGAGCAGCTCTACGCGGACAACCTCGAGGCCGTCGGCACCGACCCGTCGCTGATCCACCCGGGCCTCGAGCTCACGCTCGGCGCGAAGGGCGCGGCTCCGGCCGCGGCGGCCGAGTCCGCGCCGGCCGAAACGCCGAAGCCGGCCAAGAAGTCCGCTTACTCCGCTTCTTCCGGTTCATCGGATTCCTCCGGCTCCGCTGCTTCGGATGATTCTGCCGGTTCGTCGGATTCCTCCGAAGAGGCCGTGCCCGCCGCCAAGGTGCCCGCCAAGCAGCAGGGCGGCTCCGCGCCGACCGGCTTCGTCGCCCCGGTCAGCGGCGGCCCGTCCACCGCCTACAAGACCGCCGGCTCCATGTGGTCCAGCGGCTACCACACCGGTGTCGACTTCACCGCGAGCACCGGCACCACCGTCAAGGCGGTCGGCGCCGGCACCGTGGTCTCCGCCGGCTGGGGCGGTGCGTACGGCAACGAGGTCGTGATCCGGCACGAGGACGGCAATTACAGCCAGTACGCGCACCTCTCCCAGCTCTCCGTCTCGACCGGGCAGAGCGTCAGCGCCGGGCAGACCCTGGGCCTCTCCGGTGCCACGGGCAACGTGACCGGCCCGCACCTGCACTTCGAGATCCGCACCGGTCCCTCGTACGGCTCGGACATCGACCCGCTGGCCTACCTGCGGTCCAAGGGCGTCAGCATCTGAATCCGAGGCGCTGTCGGAGGTGCCGGTTAGGCTGCCCGTTCCGACAGGGGACGGGACGGTCATGGCATGAAGGTCAGCGCCGGGGAGCTCAACCGCTCCACGCTCGCACGGCAGTTGCTGCTGGGGCGCGAGGCGATGGACGTGGGCGACGCGGTGCGCCGGGTGGTCGCCCTGCAGGCGCAGCACGCCGCCTCGCCGTACCTCGCGCTGTGGAACCGGCTCGCCGGCTTCGACCCGGCAGACCTCGACGCCGCCTTCACGGGGCGCGAGGTCGTCAAGTCGACGTTGATGCGGCTGACCCTGCACGCCGTGCACGCCGAGGACTACCCGGCCTTCCGGGAGGCCGTGCAGCCCTCCGTACGGGCCGCCCGGCTCGGGACCCGTTTCACGGACTCCGGGCTGACGGCCGCGGACGCCGACCTCCTCGTGCCGCAGCTGCTGGACTTCGCCGACCGGCCCCGTACGACGGCGGAGTGCGAGGACTGGCTCGGACAGCGGCTGGGAGTGGCGCCGCGGCCCGGAGCCTGGTGGGGGCTGCGGCAGTACGCACCGCTGCTGCACGCGCCCACCGCCGCGCCGTGGTCGTTCGGGGAGCGGCCGTCCTACGTCGCGCCCCCGTGCCGGCCGCGCACCGTACCGGCGGACCCGGAGGCGGCGGAGGAATCCCTGCGGACGCTGGTCCTGCGCTACCTGGAGGGGTTCGGGCCGGCGTCGGCGGCGGACGTGGCGCAGTTCTCCCTGGTCCAGCGGGTCAGGGTCCGCCAGGCGCTGCGGGCGCTGGAGCTCTCCGGGAGGCTCGACCGGCTGGAGGGGCCGGACGGGGAGGAGCTGTTCGACGTCCGGGGCGCACCGCGCCCGGCGCAGGACACGCCGGCGCCGCCCCGGCTGATGGCCATGTGGGACAGCGTGCTGCTCGCGTACTCCGACCGGAGCCGCATCGTCCCGCCGCAGTACCGCAAGCTCGTCGCGCGGATGAACGGCGACACCCTGGCGACCCTGCTGGTCGACGGGCACGTCGCCGGGGTGTGGCGCCCGGCCGGGCCCGGCGGCGGGATCGAGGCGACCGCCTTCCACTCCCTGCCGGAGGAGGTCTGGGAGGCGCTCGCGGGCGAGGCCCGGGCGCTGACGGCCTTCCTGGCCGACCGCGAACCGGAGGTCTACCGGCGGTACGGCCACTGGTGGAGCAAACTGCCGAGCGCCGAGACCCGGTTGCTCGTCTGAGCCGTGGGGCCGGGACCGGAGGGGGGTCCCGGTCCCACCTTTCTTATTCCCCGCACGGGGGGTGGTGAAGATCACGGTCCGTAAGGCCCTGGCTACGGTCGCGTAGGTCATGATCCGCGGTGAAGTATGGGGTCCCGTGGCAGCGACGACGACATCCAAGACCAAGACCATTGGCTCGTACGCGGCGCTCGGGGACAGTTTCACCGAGGGCGTGGGGGACCCGGGACCGGGGGGCACCTTCCTCGGCTGGGCGGACCGGCTGGCCGTCCTCCTGGCCGACCGGCGCGAGGAGCGACACGAAGAATCAGGGGCGTCCGGCGGGGCGGGCGCGTCCGGCGCGTCGGGTGACCCCGGCGAGTACGCCGGTTCCGGCGGGTTCCGCTACGCGAACCTGGCCGTACGGGGCCGGCTGCTGGACCAGATCGTGGCCGAGCAGGTCCCCCGGGCCAAGGAGCTCGCACCCGACCTGGTGACCTTCTGCGCGGGCGGCAACGACATCATCCGGCCCGGCAGCGATCCGGACGACGTCGCCGAACGGTACGAGGCGGCCGTGCGCGACCTCGCCGGATCCGTAGGCCTGGTCGTGATCACCACCGGCTTCGACACCCGGGACGTGCCGGTCCTCAAGCACATGCGGGGCAAGATCGCGACGTTCAGCGCGCACGTCCGGTCGATCGCCGACCGGTACGAGTGCCCCGTACTCGACCTCTGGTCGCTGAAATCGGTACAGGACCGGCGGGCCTGGGACGACGACCGGCTGCACCTCTCGCCCGAGGGACACACCCGGGTGGCCCTGCGCGCCGCCCAGGTGCTCGGCCTCGACACGCCGGCCGACCCGGACCAGCCCTGGCCGCCGATGCGCCCGCGCGGATCGGTGGACACCACCCGCGACAACATCCACTGGGCGCGCGAGCACCTGGTGCCCTGGATCGGCCGACGGCTGCGCGGGGAGTCCTCCGGAGACCACATGGAGGCGAAGCGGCCGGACCTGCTGCCGCTGTAGAAGGGGTGCGGGGGCGGGCCGGGAGGGGGCCCCGGGCGCGTTCGGATCCGGGTAACGGAATCCTTGGGGAGTGTCGCGCGTTGGGATGGTGGTAACCATGAGAACGCCCTGCCCGCACCCCCCACACTGGAGGCGCCTTGACCGGCTCCCGTCCCTTGCGTCCACGGCTGCGTGCACTGCGGCCCGAAGCCTTCGGCGCGGACCCGTCCGGTGCCCGGCTGGAGCGGATCCGGCGTTCGCCGAACTTCGCCGACGGAGTCTTCCAGAACCCGGTCGGGACCCGGACCAGACCCTCCGGGTCCATGGCGGAGTTCGCCAAGATCTACTTCCACAAGGAGCAGCGGCTCCGGCGTAGCCCCGGCGCCCCCATCCCGGTCTACCCGACGACCCTCGCGGAGCTGTCGAAGCCCGCGGCCAGCGGCCTGCGGCTGACCTGGATGGGCCATTCCAGCGTGCTCGCCGAAATCGACGGGCGCCGGGTCCTCTTCGACCCGGTGTGGGGCGAGCGGTGCTCCCCCTTCCCCTTCGCCGGGCCCAAGCGGCTGCACCCCGTACCGGTGCCGCTGGCCTCGCTGGGCGAGGTGGACGTGGTGGTGATCTCGCACGACCACTACGACCACCTCGACCTGCCGACGATCAAGGCCCTGGCCGGTACGGACACGGTCTTCGCCGTCCCGCTGGGGGTCGGCGCGCACCTGGAGCGCTGGGGAGTCCCGGCCGACCGGCTGCGCGAGCTCGACTGGAACGAGACCACCAAGGTCGCCGGACTCTCGCTCACCGCCACCCCGGCCCAGCACTTCTGCGGGCGCGGTCTGCGCAACCAGCAGTTCACCCTGTGGGCGTCCTGGGTCGTCGCGGGCGACGAGCACCGGATCTACCACAGCGGGGACACCGGCTACTTCCCCGGCTTCAAGGAGATCGGCGCGGCGCACGGGCCGTTCGACGCCACGATGATCCAGATCGGTGCGTACTCGGAGTTCTGGACCGACATCCACATGACGCCCGAGGAGGGCGTCCGCGCCCACCTCGACCTCCAGGGCGGCGCCCCGCGCGGCACGATGCTGCCGATCCACTGGGGCACCTTCAACCTGGCCCCGCACCCGTGGGACGAGCCCGGGGAGGGCACGGTGACCGCCGCGGAGGGAGCCGGGGCGGCGATCGCCCTGCCGGTGCCGGGGCAGCCCTTCGAGCCGGGCGCGGCCGATGCGCCGAGCGCACCGTGGTGGCGGCCCTTCGTCGCCGCGGGTTCGCCCCCGCCGGTCACGGCGGCCCGGCCCGCCCCGGTCGCACGGCCGGAGGCCGTGACGCGCGAGGAGCCGGAGGCGGTGGGCTCGTAGGCCCGCAGGCCGCAGGCCTGGAAGCTGAGCGGAGCGGGACCTCCCGGGTCGGGGGGTCCCGCTCCTCCGTGCTTCCGGGGGCGCCGCCGGGGGAGGGCGTGCCCCCGCTGGTGGGTAGCCGCTCCCCGGTGACCCGGTCGCAGCCGTGGGGCGGGAGAGGGACGAGGTGCGGGCGGGAGCCGCGGGAGGCGGCGCGTGCCCGCGGAGAGCCGGGGCGTACGCGCTCCCGGCGCATTCGGGCTGTCGTACGAGCGCTCCATCGGGAGCGGGAAGCACCCGGGCGAAGTTCCCCAACTGGCCGTCCTGGGGCCGAGCGTGCGGTCTAGCGTGGGTATCCGGTGATCAACACCGGATCCCGGGAAGCCCGGGGGCCGGGCCCCACATACCGAGGACGACGATGTCCGGACTCCGCGCCGCCCGCCACTCCCCGTCGAGACATGCCGTCACCGGTCCCGGTCGGCAGATACGGCCCCAGCTGATCCGCGCAGCCCTGCTGCCCACGCTCGCCGCCGGGCTCAGCGGCGCCGCCGCGGTGATCTTCGCGCTCCAGCTCGGTGGCGGCGCGGGTGCCCGCGACCCCCGGCTGTGGCCGGTCCTCAGCGGCTGCGCCCTGCTCTTCGCCGGCGCGCTCGCGGCCGCCCTGCTCGGAGCCCAGCGCGCGGCCAAGACCGTACGGGACCGCTGCGAGGCGCTGCGCCGCTCCAGCGTCCGGGGCCGCCAGGAGCTGCACATCACCGCCGACCGGCTGGAGCGCGGCGAACTGCCCGCCCGCCCGGTGCGCGGCGGACCGGCCGCGCCGTCCTTCGGTGCCGAGACGGCGGGGATCGACGAGTTCTGGCTGCTCTCGCAGGAACTGCGCGGCGCCCGCGAACAGGCCCACGCGACCCTGGTCCGCCTCGGCGGCCCCGTCACGCCCTCCGACAGCGACCGCAAGGTCGAGGTCTTCGTCAACCTCGCGCGCCGCCTCCAGTCCCTCGTGCACCGGGAGATCTCGCTGCTGGACGACCTGGAGGACACGGTCGAGGACCCGGACCTGCTCAAGGAGCTCTTCCACGTCGACCACCTCGCCACCCGGATCCGGCGCCACGCGGAGAACCTCGCGGTGCTCGGCGGGGCCGCCTCGCGCCGTCAGTGGACGCGGCCCGTCGACCTGAGCGAGGTACTGCGCTCCTCGGTCGCGGAGGTCGAGCAGTACACCCGGGTCAAGGTGGTGCCCCCCGCCGGCGGTTCCGTACGCGGCCACGCCGTCGCCGACGTCGTCCACCTGCTGGCCGAACTCGTCGAGAACGCCACCGTGTTCTCCGCCCCCGACACCGATGTCGTGGTGCGCGCGGAACGGGTCACCGCCGGGATCGCGGTCGAGGTGGAGGACCGGGGCCTCGGCATGCCGCCCGAGGAGGCGCACCGGATGAACGCCCTGCTCGGCGATCCCGACCAGATCAGCGTCCGGCAACTGCTCGCCGACGGCCGGATCGGCCTGTTCGTCGTCTCGGCGCTCGCCCGCAGGCACGGGATCGCCGTCGAGCTCAAGTCCAACATCTACGGCGGCGTGCTCGCCGTACTGGTCCTGCCCCAGGAGCTGCTGGGGGCCGAGGCGCCGAGCGCCGCCGACGCCCTGGGCGGCTCCCGGGCCACCTCCTGGGGGACCGGCGAGGGGACGGGCGCGCCACGGCTGGAGCCGGTCCGGGTGCCCCTGCCCGGGCCGGAGCCCTCCGGAGCTCCGCCGGTGGTACCGGGCCGGGATGCCGGCGTGCCGGGCAGGGTGCCCCGTACGGGGCCCGCGGGTGCGGAACCCGCGGTAGTGGACCATGCGGTCGCGGAACCGGTGATCATGAAAGCGGTGGTCCCGGAACCGGTGGTCCCGGAACCGGTGGTCCCGGAACCGGTGGTCCCGGAACCGGTGGTCCCGGAACCGGTGGTCGCGGAAGCCACGGTGATGGCGGTGGCCGCGGTGAGGGCGCCGCTCGTGCCACCGCTGTCCGTACCCGCCGCCCGGGACGGCGGGGAACGGCCGCCGCTGCCCCGCCGACGGGCCCAGGAACACCTCGCGCCCCAGTTGCGCGAAGCCCCCGTACCCCGGCCCGGCGGTGCCGAGGGCGCGGAGCGGCCCGTGCACGACCCCGGCCTGATGGCCGCCTTCCAACGGGGCTTCGGCCTCGCCCAGTCGGAGCACCAGACGTGACCCCGGCCTCTCACCCGACAGCGAAGGAGCGCACCCCCATGGGCGGCGAAGTGGCGACCACGACCAGTCGGCTCTCGGACCTGGACTGGCTGCTCAGCGGCCTGGTCCAGCGGGTCCCGTACACGCGCAGCGCGGTCCTGCTGACCGCCGACGGGCTCGTCACCTGCGTGCACGGGCTCGACGCCGACAGCGCCGACCACCTGGCGGCCCTCGCCTCCGGGCTGTACGCGCTGGGCCGCAGCGCCGGGTCCCGGTTCGCGGAGGGCGCCGAGGTGCGGCAGGTGGTGGTCGAGCTCGACACCGCGCTCGTGTTCGTCTCGGCGGCCGGATCCGGCACCTGCCTGGCCGTACTGGCCGACCGGGAGGCCGACGCGGGCGTGCTCGGCTACGAGATGGCCATGCTGGTCAAGAGCGTTCGCCCGTACCTGGCGGCCCCGCCGAGGCGGCCCGCCGCCGACGCGGAGCGATGAGGGCCGGCGCGAGGGGGGCGACGGCACCGGGGGGACCGCGCGATGCACCGTGGCTGGACGATTCGGCGGGCCGGGTCATCCGCCCGTACACCGCGAGCGGCGGGCGGACGCGACCGTCGGTCGCCCTCGACTTGCTGTCGCTGGTGACGGCGACCGGAGTGCGCCCGCGTGCGCCGCTCGGCGCCGAGCACGCCCTCGCGCTCCGCCTGTGCGCGGGTTCGGCCGCGGTCACCGTCGCCGAGGTGGCGGGGCACCTGAGGCTGCCGGCGGTGGTGGTCAAGGTCGTCCTCGGCGACTTGATGGAACACGGGGCCGTGACGGTACGGGCACCTTGTTTCCCGACCGGCGGCTCCTTCGCCGACGACGACCAGTCCCTGCTCCGGGCGGTGCTCGATGGCCTGCGCAAACGGCTCTGACCCGGCCGCCCGCGGATCCTCCGCGACCTCCGCGACCTCCGCGACCTTGAAGATCCTGGTCGCGGGCGGGTTCGGGGCGGGCAAGACCACCTTCGTCGGCGCGGTGAGCGAGATCGAGCCGCTGAGCACGGAGGAACTGCTGAGCGGGCTGAGCGAGGCAGCCGACCCGCTGGACGGGGTCGAGGCGAAGGCGACCACGACCGTGGCGCTGGACTTCGGCCGGATCACGCTGGACGAGCGGCACGTGCTCTACCTCTTCGGCACCCCCGGCCAGCAGCGCTTCTGGTTCCTCTGGGAGGAGCTGTGCGCGGGCGCCCTGGGGGCGGTGGTGCTCGCCGATACGCGCCGGCTCGCCGACAGTTTCCCCGCCGTGGACTTCTTCGAGCGGCGGGGGATCGGTTTCCTCGTCGCCGTCAACGAGTTCGACGGCGGGCACGGCTACACCGCCGGCGAGGTGCGGGACGCCATGGGGCTCGGCCCGGACGTGCCCGTCGTGCGCTGCGACGCACGCCTGCCGAGCTCCGGAACGGGGGTGCTGGCAGCCCTGGTCCACCACTTGCTCGACACGAAGTACCCGAAGCGTGCGGCGCATCCGGAGCACTCGGAGCGTCCGGAGCACGCGATGTCCATGAGGTCCGCGCGGCGCGCGGAGTGACGTGATGTGGGGGAGACACCATGACCTACTACGAATCGACCGGACACCTGCTGCTCACACCGGTGGACCGGGAGGCGCCCGCGCGCGTGCTGAGACTGCGTGAACTGGGGCTGGGGGAGCGGGTGGACGGTGAGCTGGACGCGTTCGCCCGGCGGGTCGCGGACGAGCTGGCCGCGCCGTACGCCGGTATCAACTTCATCAGCGAGGAACGCCAGTTCTTCGCCGGTCTGCACCACGCCGCCGACGCCCCGGCGAGCGGCTATCCGGCGCGGACGCTCCCCCGGGACCACGGGTACTGCCCGCACGTGGTGGTACGCCGGCGCGCGCTGGTGCTGGAGGACGTACGGGACTTCGCGCGCTTCGCGGGCAACGCCGTCGTGGACGAGAGCGGGGTGCGCTCCTACGCGGGCGCGCCGCTGACCGACCGGCGCGGGATCGTCCTGGGGACGGTGTGCGCGGTGGACGTGGTGCCGAGGCGGTGGGGGCTGGCGGGGCTCGCGACGGTGAAGGCGCTGGCGGCGGAGCTGGTGGAACTGGTGCACCACCGGGAGGACCTCGCGGCCCGCGGGTGAATGTCAGTGCCCGGGGCTACGGTCGGAGACGAGGGACGGCACCGCAGGGGACCGGAGAGGAGTCGGGGGATGGCCACGACGGCGGAGGACGCCCGGAGGATCGCACTGTCGCTCCCGGACAGCAGCGAAAAGCCGGCCTGGGGCATGCCCACTTTCAGGGTGGGCGGCGGTGCGAGCGGGAAGAGCGGGAAGATCTTCGCGGCGCTGGCCGACGACGACACGTCGATCGGGGTGAAGTGCCCCCAGGAGGAGCGCGCCGAGCTGATCGCGGCGGAGCCCGAGAAGTTCTTCATCCGGCCCGGTCACGACGACAACTACGCGTGGCTCCGGGTCCGGCTCGCGGCGGTGGAGGACACGGCGGAGCTCCGCTCGATCCTGACCGACTCCTGGCGCCAGGCGGCCCCCAAGCGCCTGGCGGCGGCCCATCCGGAACTGGACCGCCCCGGGCCGAAGGGGCCGGTCACCTCGTCATGAAGGCGGAGATCCGCGCGCGCAGCGCGGCCGGGTCGAGTCCGTGGGCCGCCGTGTGCTCCTCGATCGTGCCGTAGCGGCGCAGCTCGGCGCGGCCGACCCCGAGGCCGAGCACCCGGTGCGGCACCGCTTCGAGTGCCTGGTTCGCGGCTGCCGTGGAGGTCCCGGCCAGGTACGGCTCGACCAGCACCACCTCGGCCGGGCCGGGCCCGACGGCCGCGCGCAGTGCCGCGTCGTCGAAGGGCCGTACGGTCGGCGCGTACAGCACGCTCACCTCCGTGCCCTCGGTCGCGGCGAGGACGTTGTCGAGCAGGGGCCCGACGGCGATGACGACGCCCGCACGGCCCTCCCGTACGGTCTGGAACCCGGGGCCGGCGACGGGGCGGGCAGCCCTGTTCGACTGCGCGGAGAGCCGTACGTAGACCTTGTCGTCCCCGGCGGCGTAGGCGTGGCGCAGCAGCGCCTCGGCCTCGTCCGGGTGGCCCGGGACGTGCACGGTCCAGCCGTCCAGGGTGTCCAGCAGGGCCACGTCGCCCGGCGCCATGTGGGTGAACCCGCCGGCCGGCCAGTCGTAGCTCGCGCTCGCGCTGACGAGCACCCCGCCCGTGCCCTGGTGCCCGAAGTCGAGCTTGACCTGCTCGAAGGGCCGCTCCACGAGGAAGCTGGCGAAGGTGTGCAGCACCGGGCGCAGCCCGGTGAGGGCCAGGCCGCCGCCCACGCCGACCAGCAGCTGTTCGCGGATGCCGACGTTGATCACTCGGTCCGGGTGGCGGTCCCGGGCGGGCCGGAAGCCGTCCATGGTGATCTCGGCCAGCACGAGGGCCAGCCGGGCATCCTCGTCGAGCGCACGTGATGTGACCGAAATGAACCGTTCGCGCATGGTGTCCATGTCTCCCCCTCTTCACTGCTTCTTCTCGACCCGGGCGACCACGACGTGCGGCCGGCCCGGATGAGGTGTGGTGTACGCCATCTGCAGCGCCGCGTGATCCCGGCCGTCCACGGTGACCGACGACCAGCCGGCCGCCTCGAAACGGGAGGCGATGCCGCCCCGCCAGCCGTGGGTCGCGGAGTCGTTGTCGATCACGATCGTGTGCAAACGCTCCAGGCCGGCCGAGCCGGCGTACGCGATCGCCTCGTGGTTGCTTCCCTCGTCCAGCTCGGCGTCCCCGATCAGCACCCACACGGCCGGGTCGGTGAGCCCCTGGGCCCGCAGTCCGAGCGCGCTCCCGACGGCGAGCGGCAGCCCGTGTCCGAGTGAGCCGCTGCCGATCTCCACGCCGGGGATCAGGGTGCGGTCGGGGTGGTGTCCGAGGGGTGAGTCGTACGCGCCGAACCCGCTGAGCCAGTCGACGGGGAAGAACCCCTTGGCCGCGAGCACGGCGTAGTAGGCCATCGGCCCGTGCCCCTTCGACAGCAGGAACCGGTCCCGCTCCGGCTCCCCGGCGCTGCCGGGCCCGACCCGCAGGACCCGGTCGTAGAGCACCCACAGTGCGTCGAGCGTGGAGGTGGCGGCGGGACCGTGCTTCTCGGCCCCGGTCATGAGGGCCATGAGGCCCCCCAGGTCTTCGTAGCGGAAGCGGGTGTCCGCAGGTGCTGTCGGTGTCATGGACCGATCGTGCAACCTCAAGCGCGCTTGAGGTCAACACTCGCCCGGAAGGAAAGGTGCGCGCGACCACTGCCGGAAGTGCGGTATCGTTCTCCTGCGCGTTCAACCAGGGGAAACCCCAGGTCAACGGGCATCGGGACGTGGCGCAGCTTGGTAGCGCACTTGACTGGGGGTCAAGGGGTCGCAGGTTCAAATCCTGTCGTCCCGACTGAGCGGAAACGCAAGGTCGGAGGCCGTTCTCTCATTCACGAGAGAACGGCCTTTCGTGTGTCCGGGGCCTGTCGGCTACGCCGTGGCCTTCGCCGTGGCCTTCGTCGTCGGGTGTGCCTTGGTGAGGGTGCAGACGCCGTCCGCGCACTGGCGCTCCAGGCGGCCGCGGGAGATGGTCTGCGCCAGGCCGACCATCCAGCACGTGGGGCAGCCGCGGAAGGCGACGAGGGCCAGCGGGGCCGCCAGCAGGGTCACCGGGCCGACGGCGGGCACCAGGGCGACCGAGCCGATGATCAGCCCGAAGCCGATGGCGCCGCGCACCAGGTGGCGCGGAACGGACGTGCTGGCGAAGTTCATTTCGGGCGCCGCGGAGGGTGCGGGCTTCACGGTGTTCACCGTCGTGAGTCTCCTTCGACTGGTGGGTCGATCGATGGGTCGGTCGCTTCAAGCGAGTGGCGCAGTGCCGCGCGCGCTCGGTGCAGCCGGGATTTCATCGCGGCGGTGCTCAGGCCGAGCGCATCGGCGACGGACTTGCCGGGCAGGCCCCGGACGTCCCGCAGGATCAGGACCTGACGCTGGTCGCGGGGGAGGGTGCTGAGCGCGGCCGCGATCCGCTCGGCCTCCAGCCTGTGCAGCACGGCGTCCTCCGCGGACGGTTCCGCGGAGGACGCCGGCCGGGCCGGCGCTTCCTCGCTCCGCGAGGAGAGCAGCCGTATCTGCCGGAGGCATTCGTTGCGCACGATCCGGAACATCCACGAGGCGAGGGCGCCGGTGGCCCGCAGGGTGCCGATCTTCCGGTAGAGGATGATCAGCGCCTCCTGCGCCGCGTCCTCGGCGTCCTGCGGCGAGGCGCAGAGCGACAGGGCGAACTTGCGCACATGGGGCTGCGATTCCATGACGACGGTGGTGAGTGACGTGACGTCGCCGTCCTGAGCGGCCCTGATCAGCCGCTCGTCCGGCCAGGGGAAGCGTCGGTTCATGTGGTGCTCATTCCCGGATGGTGGCCCATGGTGTCTCGTGGTGTCCCGCGCCGTGCTCTGGTCAGACCCGGCTCTTGTAGCGGCGCAGCAGGTGCAGGCTGCACGCGCCCACGAGCAGGGCTCCGATCACTACGAGGCTGGTGATCATCATGGGTGTTTCCTCCTGGTCCCGCCGGCCCGTTCGGCCGGTACACGGACAAGAGGCGGGGAGGCCCGAAAAGGATTCGCGATCGGCCCGATGTCTTCCTCGGGTTGATAGGCAAGTGGTCGCTTGCCTATCCTGTGGTGGTGGCCGATGAACTCTTCAGAGCTTTGGCCGACCCGACCCGCCGCACCATCCTCGACGAGCTCGCGGAGAAGTCCGGGCAGACACTGTTCGAGATCTGCTCGCGGCTGACGATGAAGCACCGGCTCGGCATCTCGCGCCAGGGCGTCTCCCAGCACCTCGCCGTGCTGGAGGCCGCCGGGCTCGTCGAGACCCGGAGGGAGGGCCGGTACAAGTTCCACGACCTGAACACGGCCCCGCTGCGGCACATCGCCGAGCGGTGGCGCATGCCCGACCCGTCCGGACCGGAAGAGAGCACCCCATGAAGATCCACCTGACCAGCGTCTTCGTCGACGACCAGGCCAAGGCCCTGCACTTCTACACCGAGATCCTCGGCTTCGTGAAGAAGCACGACGTCCCGCTGGGCGGGCCGGACCGGTGGCTGACCGTGGTCTCGCCCGACGAGCCCGGCGGCACCGAACTCCTCCTCGAGCCCGCCGGCCACCCGGCCGCCAGGACCTACCGCGACGCGCTCGTCGAGGACGGCATCCCGCTCGCCCAGTTCGCCGTCGACGACGTCAAGGCGGAGTACGAGCGCCTGCGCGGCCTCGGCGTCCGCTTCACGCAGGAGCCGCTGGAGATGGGCCCCGTCACCACGGCCGTCTTCGACGACACCTGCGGCAACCTGATCCAGCTCGCGACCGAGCCGAAGTAGCCGACCACCGCACCGGCGGCAGGGGGGCCCGGAGCCGCTGTTTGGTACAGCAAAATCCCTGATGAACCGCCAAAGCTGTCCAGGCCGTCTTGAACCAGGTCAATTGGGTTCGGGGGCGGTGTCGGCGTGGTGATGCCCACTCAATTTTGCTGTGCCCGTGCGAACTGGGTGCCTTACCCTGCGGTGATCCACGCCCTGGACACCCGCAGAAGGACTCACCGTTCACATGATTTACCGAAGAGCCGGTGCACGCGTGCCCCGCGCACTCACCGCCGTCCTCACGCTCGTCCTCCCGCTCACGGCGGCAGACCTGCTCTCCGCACCGGGTGCGGCCGCAGCGACCCCGACCAAGCCCGAGGTCGTCAGCGCCGGAGCCTTCGAAGGGAGCTGGGCGCCTTCCGCCGACGGCAACAAGCCGGTCCCCTGCAACGGGGTGATGGGCAACAACGGCCTGGCACTGACAGCGAACCTGTACGACGGCGACGGCGGCACCGTCACGCCTCGGTTCGTCGTCACCACAGCCGCGGGTGCGGCCGTACCGGTTTCCAACGTCACCACCGTGCCCAGCGGAGGCACGGCGACCGCAACGGTCCTCGCCACGAACCTTCCCGCGGGCACCTACAAGTGGAAGGTCCGTGCAAAGGACCAGGAAGGCGCCTACAGCGCCTACACCGGCGAGTGTGCCTTCCGCGTCGACGCGAACGCGCCCGCGGACCCCGTCACCGTCACCAAGGCGGACGGCACCGCCCTCACCACGCAGCAGGCGCGCACCAAGGTGCGCCTCAAGTTCAAGAACCCGGCCACCGACCTCGCCGGGTTCTGCTGGTCCATGGACCGTCCCATCTCCGTATCCAGCACTCCTTGCAAGGGAGCCAACTGGATTCCCCTCGCCAATGGCGGCACGGAAGCCACGGCCGACGTCAGCCTCACGCTCTGGCCCCAGCACACCCTGTACGTCCACGCCGTCGACAAGGCCGGCAACCACTCGCCGACCGGGGGTGGCGCCGACGCCACGGTGCTGAAGACATCCCCGGCATCCTTCGTCTACCCGGCCGGGCAGACTCCGCTGAACGGGACGCGCACGGACCTCCTCGGCGACCTCAACGGCGACGGTTTCGTCGACCTGCTCGGCCCCGAAGCGGACGGCGGTCTGCGCTTCTACGCAGGCAACGGAGCCGGCCGCGTGCAGAGGCGCGTCGTCGCAGACTCGGGCTGGAAGGGTGCGCTGATCGCGCACGGCGGTGACTTCGTCGGCTTCGCCGGTCCCACGGCCTCCCCCGACGGCTATGAGGACGTCATTGCCCGCTTGGGCGACAAGAAGCTCTACGTCTATCCCGGCAACGGGTTCGGCGATTTCTCGCATGCCAACCGCCAGGAACTGACCCCGCCCCTCGGCTTCGGATCCATGGGCTGGGGGCGGCTCCAGCAGATCATTGCCCCCGGCGATCTGGATCAGCGCACCGATGCCGGCTTCAAGAAGGGCAACGACCTGGCCGTCGTCGAATGCGTGGACGACGCCTGCTCCGGTGCCCGCCTGCGCATCTATTCCGGCCGGACCCTGTCCGATGGAAGCGCGGACCAGCGCAAGCCCTTCGACTTCCAGAACCCCGGTTTCACCGGCGGCAACACCTGGAAGAACTACACGATCCTCGGCATCGGGGACCAGAACGGCGACGGGGTCAAGGACATCCTCGCCCGCAGCAAGACCGACGGGAAGCTGTACCTCTATCCCGGCAAGATCGGCATGGACGGCACCTTCGGTCTCGCGTCCCGGGCCGTCTACGCCCCGGGAGGCTGGCAGCCCGCCGGCCGTCCGCTGATCGTCAGTCACGGCAATGCCCAGGGCACCGTCGTCAGCAAGACGATCACCGACGACGGCCAGGTCATCCCGTACAAGCAGTTCCAGCCCAAGGCGGGTGACGAGCAGGGCGACCTGTGGGCCACCACTCCGGCCGATCCCAAGCTCGTGGTGAACTACGTCACCGGCGCGGGTGCGGCGGCCACCACGACCTGCCCCACCGGATGCCTGCTCTTCTATCCAGGTGGTCCCACCGGCCTCAAGGCGCCCCTGCTGGTCGGCGGGAGCGGCTGGGCCACCGGCGTCACCCAGCTCTTCTGATCTGACCCGGACCCGTGTCCGGCCGGTCACCGGATCTGGTCCACCCGCCGGCCGGCGTGCAGTTCGAGGGGCCCGGTGGCCGTGGCGCGGGCCGTGAGGCAGGCTTCGATCTGGCGGCGGAGTGCCGGTTTGGTGAAGCGGCGCAGGTCGGACGGGGGGACCGCGCGCCATTCGAGGAGCTCCGTCTCGGGCAGCCGGATCAGGGCCAGGGCGGCGGCGTCCAGGGTGCCGCCGTCGTAGAGGAAGCGGACCCGGGCCGGATAGCCGGACCGGTGGGACCAGTTGACGGCGAGCAGCGTGCCGGGGGCGAGGTCCAGGGCGAGCTCTTCGAGGACCTCCCGGCGGGCCGCGTCGCGCGGGATCTCGCCGAGGTCGCTGTCGATGCCGCCGCCGGGCAGGTTCCAGTGGTCGGGATCGCCGTACGCGGGCCGGACCAGCAGGACCCCGCCCGTGGCGTCGGTGAACAGCACGCTCGCCGCCGTGAGGGCCTTGGGGCGTGCGGCGCGGTGGCCGGCGGTGTCGAAGGCGCCCGCGTGTTCCAGCTCCGCCCGGCGTGCCGGGTCCAGGCCGGCCGGGGAGCCGGGCTGAGGTACCCCGTTGATCAGGTGCGCGAGGGAGCCGGAGTACAGGGCTGCCAGGGCGGCGCGCAGGCGGGACGCCTTCCGGTCGCCCAGGGCCTCGTAGGCCTCGTCCGGGGTGAGCCAGCGCGCCTCGGTGACCTCCCCGTCCGGGAAGGAGATCGCGGAGGTCTGCTCCGGTGTCAGCGGGCCGACCAGGTGGACGTGGACGACGAGGGAGCGGCCGAGGGGCCCCGGCGGGCGGGAGTCCACGGCGAGCAGCCGCCCGACCGGCACGCTCAGGTCCAGCTCCTCCTTCAGCTCGCGGGCCAGCCCCTCCTCCGGGGTCTCGGTGTCCTCCACGCCCCCGCCGGGGAGCTCCAACTCCTCCTTGTACGAGGTGGTGAGGACGAGGACCCGCCCGCGCGGGTCCAGCACGATCCCGGTGGCGGCCACGAGGGGGGAGGGCTGGGCGGCGTAGTGGGCGCGGACCGAGTCGGTGTACGGGGACGGCGGCGGCGGGGACGCGGGCGGTGAGGACGGGGGCGGTGAGGACGGGGGCGGCGAGGACGGGGGCTGATCCGGCACGGGGGCTCCTGGAGGTGCGGGGCGGGGCAGGGTGATCCGTACCCACTCGGGCAGTGTCCATGGGGTGCCCGCGGACTTGGGGGCCGCCGCGGCGGGGGACGTGGGGTTGCGGGGTGTGGGGTGCGGGGTGTGCGGGGTGCCGGGGTTCAGGCCCGGGCGAGGAGCAGGCCGCCCATCGTGACCATGGTCGCCGCGACGAGCCCGTCCAGTGCCCGCCAGGCCGAGGGCTTGCCGAGCGGGCCGCTGAGCAGCCGGGCACCGTAGCCGAGCGCGCCGAACCAGGTGAGGCTCGCCAGGACGGCCCCGGCGCCGAAGGCCCAGCGCAGGTCGCCGCGGCCGGCGGCGACGGACCCGAGCAGCAGCACGGTGTCGAGGTACACGTGCGGGTTGAGCCAGGTCATGGCCAGGCAGGTCAGCACGGCGCGCCGGGTGGTGGCGGAGCCGGCGGCCCCGCGGGTGGAGTCCGCGGCGAGGGCGGCGGCCGGGTCGGGGCGCAGCACCCGGCGGGCGGCGAGGGCTCCGTAGCCGATCAGGAAGGCGCCGCCGACGATGCCGACGAGGGTGAGGGCGGGCGGCCAAGCGGTGACGAACGCGCCGACGCCGGCCACGCCGAGGGCGATGAGTGCCGCGTCCGAGAGGGCGCAGATGGCGACCACCGCGAGGACCGACTGGCGGCGTACGCCCTGGCGCAGGACGAAGGCGTTCTGGGCGCCGATGGCGACGATGAGGGAAAGGCCGGTGCCGAAGCCGGCGAGGGCCGCCGCGATGATGCCGTGTGTCATGTCTTCGACCGTAGGCAGCGGCGCGGCGAGGAGTACAGCTAAAGATTCTTACGTACCATTAGCCGGTGTGATGGATGAGCTGCCTGTCGACCAGGTACGGACCCTGCTCGCGGTGATCGACGAGGGCACCTTCGACGCCGCGGCCGCCGCCCTGCACGTGACCCCGTCCGCCGTCAGCCAACGCGTCAAGGCCCTGGAGCAGCGGACCGGTCGGGTGCTGCTGATGCGCACCAAGCCCGTACGGGCGACCGAGTCCGGGGAGGTCGTCGTGCGCTTCGGCCGGCAGCTCGTCCGGCTGGAGCGCGACGCGCGGGCCGAGCTCGGCATGGCCGGGGGCCTGGGGCCGGTACGGCTGCCGATCGCGGTCAACGCGGACTCGCTGGCCACCTGGCTGCTGCCCGCGCTGGCGGGGGTGCCGCAGGATCCGCCGGTCTGCTTCGAACTGCACCGGGAGGACGAGGCGCACGCGACCGAACTGCTGCGGGACGGACGCGTGATGGCGGCGGTCACCTCACAGCCGGCGCCCGTGGCGGGGTGCACGGTGCGCAGGCTGGGAGTCGCGCGGTACCTGCCGGTGGCGAGCCCGGCCTTCGCGGCGCGGCACCTGCGGGAGACGGTGGAGCGGGACCTCCGCAGGGCGCCGGCCGTCGTGTTCGACCGGCTGGACCTGTTCCAGGACGAGTTCGTGCGACTGGTGACGGGGGACGCGGGCGCCCGGGCCTCGGAGGTCCGCCACTACGTGCCGACGTCGGAGGGGTTCTGCGATGCGGTGGTCGCCGGGCTGGGCTGGGCGATGCTGCCGCGGGCACAGGCCGCCCCACGGGTGGAATCGGGGGAGCTGGTGGTGATCGCGCCGGGGCGGACCCTGGACGTACCGCTGTACTGGCAGCAGTGGAAGCTGGACTCGCCAGCCCTGTCGACGGTCGCGGAGGCGATCACGCGGGCGGCCGCGGCGGCGCTCGATTAGCGGGCGGGAGGCGCACGGGGCCCGTGGGAGCCGTGCCGAGGCCTTGCGGAGGCCTGCCGGGGGCCTTCCGGGGGCCTTCCGAGGGCCTGCCGGGGTCGAGTCCCGGCCCCTTGGCCTGCGAGGACCGGTCGGAGGAGGGCTTAGGCTGCGGGCATGGAGTCCTACACGATCGGCCAGGCGGCCCGGCTGCTCGGCGTCAGCGTAGACACGGCCCGGCGGTGGGCCGACGCGGAACGGTTTCCGACGCGGCGGGACGGTACCCGCCGGATGGTCGACGGGCCGGACCTGGCGGCGTTCTGCGTGGAGGTCGCGCAGGAGGGCGGCGAAGGCGAGGGGGCCCCGTACACCTCGGCGCGCAACGCCTTCCCCGGCATCGTGACGGGCGTGAAACTGGGCACGGTCGACGCGCAGGTGGAGATCCAGGCCGGACCGCACCGCGTCGTGTCGCTGCTGACCCGGGAGGCCGTGGAGGAACTCGGCCTGGAGGTCGGGGCGAGGGCGACGGCGCGGGTGAAGTCCACGAGCGTCTTCATCGACCGGGCCTAGGCCTAGGCCCGGAGACCCGAGCCCGGCAGCCCGGCAGCCGGGCAGCCCTGTGGTCCCGCGGTCCGCGTGCCGATGGCACACTGGCCGCTGTTCCGCCGAAGGGGAGTACGTCCGTTGTCCATGTTCAGCAACCTGCGCCGGGTCGTGCGCCGCAGCTACCGGCGGGCCGTCGACCTCAGTCACCCGGCCCGCTCCCCGCTCGGCAGTGCCGTCGTCAACTGCATCGTGTACCGGGAGGGCGTACGCCAGGACGGCCACGGCCACGCCGACGTCGGCGAGGCGCTGCGCCGGGTCCGCAAGACGGGCGAGGGCTTCGTCTGGGTCGGCCTGCACGAGCCCTCGCAGGAGGAGTTGGCCGGGCTCGCCGAGTTGCTGGGACTGCATCCGCTCGCCGTCGGGGACGCGGTCCAGGCCCACCAGCGGCCCAAGATCGAGCGTTACGACGAGACCCTCTTCGCCGTGTTCAAGACGGTGCGGTACGTGGAGCACGAGGAGCTGACCGCGAACAGCGAGGTGGTGGAGACCGGCGAACTCATGGCCTTCGCCGGCAACGACTTCGTCATCACCATCCGGCACGGCGGCCGGGGCACCCTCGGGTCGGTCCGCGAGGAGCTGGAGGCCTTCCCCGAGCACCTGGCCAAGGGGCCGGTCGCCGTCCTGCACGCACTGGCCGACCACGTGGTCGACGAGTACGTGGCCGTCACGGACGCGGTGCAGAACGACATAGACGCCGTCGAGACCATGGTCTTCAGCGAGCACGGGGGCCGCGGGGACGCCGGCCGGATCTACCAGCTCAAGCGCGAACTGCTGGAACTGCGCCGGGCGGTGGCCCCGCTGGGCCGGCCGCTCCAGCAGCTGAGCACCCTGCCCATTGCGGTCATCCCGCCGGAGATGCGCACCTACTTCCGGGACGTCGCCGACCATCTGACCCGCGCCACCGACCAGATCGGCGCGTACGACACCCTCCTCGACTCGATACTGCAGGCCCATCTCGCGCAGGTGACCGTCGCCCAGAACGAGGACATGCGCAAGATCACCGCGTGGGCGGCGATCATCGCCGTCCCGACGATGGTCTGCGGGGTCTACGGCATGAACTTCGAGCACATGCCCGAACTGCACTGGACCTACGGATATCCCCTCGTGCTCGGGGTGATGGTCGTCGCCTGCTTCGTCATCCACCGGGGCTTCCGGCGCAACGGCTGGCTCTGACCGCGCACGGCCGGGGCGGCGGAAAACCGGGTGAGGGCGCCCGGCCCCGCCGATTAGGGTCCGCGTGTTGGCGTGCAACCACGAGGAACGGGCAGGTCGGACATGCAGCAGGCGGACGCGGACGCGGACGAGACGGCTACGGCTACGGCTACGGCTACGGCTACGGCGGAGCTGACCGGGGCGCGGGTGCGGCTGGAGCCGCTGGAGATCCGCCACCACGACGGCCTGTGCGAGGCGGTCCGTGACGGCAGCCTCTGGGAGCTCGCGGTGACGATCGTCCCGCACCCGGACGATGTCCGGGGCTTCATCGAGGACGCGGTCGCGGCACGGGCGGCAGGCACGCAGATCCCGTACGCGACCGTGGACGCGGCGACGGGCCGGGTCATCGGGTCCACCCGCCTGATGGTGATCAACACGGCGAACCGGCGGCTGGAGATCGGCTGGACCTTCCTCGCCGCGTCCTGGCAGCGGAGCGGTGCGAACGCCGAGGCGAAGCTGCTGATGCTGACCCACGCCTTCGAGGCGATGGGGATGAACCGGGTCGAGCTGCTCACGGACGTGCGGAACGAGAAGTCGCGGGCGGCGATCACCCGGATCGGTGCGAAGCACGAGGGCGTACTGCGGCACCACATGGTCATGCGCGACGGCTGGATCCGCGATACGGCGGTCTACAGCATCACGCGCCCGGAGTGGCCGGACGTGAAGCAGGGCCTGCTGGACCGCCTGGCGGCCCGGACCGCCGGCCGCTCCCAAAGCTGAGCGGAGTCCGGCCCCCGCGGGGTCAGCGGGTGGCGCGGGTCAGGAAATGGGTGGGGGCGTCCTCGTACGCGGCCACGTGCCACCCCGCCGCTTCGAGGGCCGGCCGGAGGTTCGGTTCGGCGGTGAAGTCGCCGGGATCGCCGGGGCCGACGGTGCGGCCGTGACGGGCCGCGCGCTCGGCACGGCCGGAGGGGTGGAAGAGGAGCAACTCCCCGCCGGGGGCGGTGACCCGGGCCCACTCGCGCAGGGCGGCGCCGGGATGCGGCAGGTGGTCCAGGAGCCCGGCGGCGAAGATGCCGTGGACGGCACCGGCCGGCAGCGGGAGCCGCCCGCAGTCGGCGAGCAGCAGCCGCGCCGGGCCGCCGCGGCCCGCGCGGGCGGCCGCCGTGAGCATGGCGTGCGTGAGGTCGACGCCGATGACCGTGCCGGCGGCTCCGACCAGGGCCCGCAGCGCGGGCAGGGCTCGGCCGCTGCCGCAGCCCAGGTCGAGGGCGCGCTGCCCGGGTCGCAGCCGCATCCGGGCGACGGCGGCCTCGTAGGCGGGGGTCTGGTGGGCGAACCGCTCCTCCCAGGCGGCGGCCCGGGGCGTGAAGAAGGTTCGGGTGGCGGTGGTTTCGGCCCGCCCGGCGACCAGCTCCGCGAAGCGGCGCAGCAGTTCGCGGTCGGCCTCGTCGGGGACGGGCAGCCCCCAGGCGCTGGCGCCCACGCGGAAGCCGTGCGGGGCGGAGCCGGCGCCGAGCACGGGGTCGGTGCCGTCGCCCCCGGAGCCGAGCGTCGCACCCGCCGCCTCCGCGAGCAGCCGGGCCCCCTCGCCCAGCGCGAGGAGGGGCACTTCGGCGGCCAGCGCGGGCCCGACGAGGGGGAGGGCGGCAGGGGTGGCGCCCGGGGAGAGAACCACCGCGTCGATCCCGGTGAGGGTGACCGGCAGGGGGTCGTCGGCGTCGTTCCGGCACGCGTGGATCCGCAGCCCGGCCGCCTCGATGGCGGCGGTGGGTGCGTCTCCGATGACGAGGACGGCCATCTGCGCCTCCCTTTCCCGCGTCGTGCTCGTGCCTGCTCTCGCGCTTGCGCCGGCCTGCCCTGCGCTCGCCCTGGCCTGCAGTGCGCTGTTCGTTGATCATGCAGATGAGGTTCCACCAGCCGGAATCGACCGCATCTGCGTAAGCATGCCCTGCGCAGCCTCTCATATGCCAGGCGTGGGCGGGCCGGATTCCGCCCGGCCGGAGCGGGCCGGTCCGGGGTCTTGAGGTCGTGGGACTTCTGGTAGTAAAGTTTCCTAACGAAGTCGCCCGAGCATCAACTCCCTCATGGAGGCACTGTGTTCACCCCCCACCGCAAGCGGCTGGCCGTAAGTACCCTGCTCGGCGCCGCCCTTCTCGCCGTGCCCGTCACCGCCCATGCGACCGCCTCCGCCCCCACCGCGGCACCGGCCGCCGCGCAGGTGTCGGCCGCCGCCGTCGGACTCGACGACCCGGTGAAGAAGGACATCGCCATGCAGATCGTCTCCAGTGCGGAGAACTCCTCGCTGAACTGGAAGGCGCAGTACAAGTACATCGAGGATATAGACGACGGCCGCGGCTACACGGCCGGCATCATCGGCTTCTGTTCCGGCACCCACGACATGCTCGAACTCGTCGAGTACTACACGCAGATCAAGCCGGGCAACGTCCTCGCCAAGTACCTCCCCGCCCTGCGGAAGGTCGACGGCAGCGATTCGCACGCCGGCCTCGACCCCAACTTCACCAAGGACTGGGTGAAGGCGGCCTCCGACTCCGACTTCAAGAAGGCACAGGACCACGAGCGCGACCGGGTCTACTTCAACCCGGCCGTGAGCCGGGGCAAGTCCGACGGCGTCGGCGTGCTCGGCCAGTTCACCTACTACGACGCCATCGTCATGCACGGCGACGGCGACGACTCCACCAGCTTCCGCAACATCCGCAAGCGCGCCCTCACCAAGGCCAAGCCCCCGGCCCAGGGCGGCAACGAGACCACCTGGCTCAACGCCTTCCTCGACGCCCGGGTCTGGGCGATGAAGCAGGAGGAGGCGCACAGCGACACCAGCCGGGTCGACACGGCCCAGCGGGTGTGGCTCAAGAAGGGCAACCTCAACCTCAACACCCCCCTGGACTGGAAGGTCTACGGGGACCCGTTCCACATCGGCTGAATCGGCTGAATCGGTCCGCTCCGCGGAGCGTGAGGCGGCGGCCCGGGGCGAACTCCTCTCCCTCCCCGGGCCGCCGCCCGCCGCCGCAGCGCCCAGCCCACCAGCACGGCCGCACCCGCCAGCCCGTAAGCCACCGGGATCGTCGCCCCGCCCAGCGCCCGTACGGAGACGTACGCCGCCGCCCCGGCGACCGCCACCCCCAGCCACTCGGCGCGGCCGTCCAGCGCCACCAGCGCGATCAGCAGCAGCGCGTACCAGGAGTACCCCGGAGTCATCAGCAGGAACGCCGTGCCCGTCACCAGCAGCGCCGCGCTCCACGGCTGCCGCGGATCCCCGCGCCGCCAGACGTACGCCGTCACCGCCAGCATCCCGACCGCGACCGCGGGCACCGACCAGGAGTCCGGGAGCACGAGGCGCAGCAGCGCGTAGCGGCCGCCCGCGCCCGGATCCTCGTACCCCTCCTCCTCGGCGTAGCCGCCCAGGTACCCGAAGACCGTAGCGCGCGAGACCAGCACGTACGGCAGGTACGCCAGGCCCACCACCGCCGCCGCGGGCAGCAGCAGCGCCGCCGCGTCCCGCCACCGCCGTACGCCGGCCAGCGCGCCCGGCAGCAGCACCGCAGGCAGCAGCTTCGCCGCGATCGCCAGCCCGAACAGGGCTCCGCCGAGCCGACGTCGGCGCACCACGACCCCCAGCGCCGCCACCGACAGCAGCACGGCGAGCACGTCGACGTGCGCGTTGTTCACCGCCTCCACCGCCACCGCGGGACACCAGGCCCAGTACGCGGCGGTACGCAGCCGCGCGCCCCGGCGGCGCTGGACCAGCAGCAGCGCCCCGGTGACGGCGAGCGCCAGCAGGGCCCCGCCGGTCTGCAGGGCCTTGTGACGCACGCCCGCCGGGGACAGGGCGTGCACGAGCCCGAACCACCCCTCCGCGACGGGCGGGTAGACGGTGTGCACGCCGGGCCGGTTGATGCGGGTGCACACCCCGGGCTCGACGGTCACCCGGTCGGGTCCGGCGCAGGCGGCCGCGCCGCGCGGGAACAGCCACTCGTCGCGCAGGGCGCGCAGCGCCGGATCGGCGGGGGCGTGGTCGTACGGGGAGATCCCGGCGGCCTGCACCCGCCCGTCCCAGGCGTAGCGGAAGGAATCGGTGCTGGTCAGGGGCGGCCCGGAGAGTCCCGCGGTGCAGACGGCCAGCGCGCCCGCCAGCACGAGCGGGACCACGTACCGCTCGGGCACCCGCCGCAGCGACCAGGCGGCCGCGCCGAACAGCGTCCAGGTGGCGGCGTACCACCAGGTGAGCCGCGCCGGGTCGGCGAAGTAGCCCTCCTCGCGGACGGCCGGCACGAGCACGGCGGTCAGCGCGGTGAGCAGCAGCACGGTGAGGAGGGTCCGGGCGCGGGGGTGGTCCATACGGGCCAGCCTGGCAGCGCGGGGCGCCGCCGGGCGGGCGACCCGGCCCGGCGTCCGCGTTTCGTAAGGTGTCGGGCCGCCCGCGCGGGGCCCGGCGGCGCTCTCATGGAGGGCATGACTCCGCCGGTACCTCCGTCCGTGCCCCCGCCCCCGTCGCCGCCCCCCGCTCCGCCGGAACCCGCCTCCCGCTTCCCGTTCCGGCCGCCCTCCTTCGGCGGCCGGCTGCACGACGCCCGTACCGCCACCTCCCTCGGCCGCTGGCTCGGCGCGGCCTTCGCCGTCTGCTTCCTGACCGGCCTGATCAGCCACTACCTCCAGCACCCGCCCGGCTGGGCGGCGAACTCGCTGCCCGGCCGCCCGGTCTGGGGCTACCGGCTCAGCCAGGGCCTGCACATCGCCACGGGGCTCGCGGCGATCGTGCTGCTCCTGGCGAAACTGTGGACGGTGTACCCGAGGCTGTTCGTGTGGCCCCCGGTGCGCGGTCTCCGGCACGGGCTGGAGCGGCTGTCGGTGGCGGTGCTCGTGGCCTCCGCCGTCCTCCAGGTCTTCACCGGCCTCCTCAACATCGCGGAGTGGTACCCCTGGCCCTTCGGATTCATCCAGACACACTTCGCGCTCGCCTGGGTGGTGATGGGCTCGCTGCTGCTGCACATCGCCGTCAAGGCCCCCGACATCAAGGCCCATTGGAGCAGCCGGTCGCCCGGAGCGCTCGAACTCCCCGCCGGGGACGGCCCGGACCGGCGCTCTCTGATGCTCGGTGTCGGAGCAGCCGTCGGAGCCGTCACCCTCACCACCGTCGGACAGTCCTTCACCCCGCTGAAGCGGCTCGACCTCCTCGCGCCACGGCACCCCGACCACGGACCGCAGGGCCTCCCGGTCAACCGCACGGCCGCGGCCGCAGGGGTCACCGGGCGGGCGGTACGGGACTGGCGGCTGGAGGTGCGGGGCCCCGCCCCCTACACCCTGACGCTCGATCAACTCCGTGCCCTGCCCAGGGCGCAGGCGCGGCTGCCGATCGCGTGCGTGGAGGGCTGGAGCGTGGAAGCGCGCTGGAGCGGCGTCCGGATCCGCGACCTGATGGCACGGGCCGGCGCCCCGGCCGGCTCCGCGCTCAGGGTCACCTCGCTGGAAGCGGGCGGCGCCTACCGGGTGATGGAGATGGGCCGGGACTACGCCGAGGACCCGCTGACCCTGCTCGCGCTGGAACTGAACGGGCAGGTCCTGACCGCCGACCACGGCTATCCGGCGCGCGTCATCGCGCCGAACCGTCCCGGAGTGCTGCAGACCAAGTGGGTCACCCTGCTGGAGGTGCTGTGAAGAGCGTGCGCCTGCTCCTGGGCGGCGCCGGACTGCTGCTGATCGCCATCGGCGGCCGGCTGCTGGCGGACCTGCCCGACCCCCTCGACGTGCTGGTGTGGATGGGCGGTGCGGTCGTCCTGCACGACGGGATCATCGCGCCCCTCGTCCTGGTGGCCGGCCTCGCGGTCGCCGCCGTGCCCGCGCGGGGTCTCGTACGGGGGGCCCTGCTGACGGCGGGCGTGCTCGTACTGGTCACGCTGCCCCTGCTGCTGCGACCGGGGACGCCGGCGAACCCGTCGGCCCTGCCGCTTCCGTACGGGCGGAACCTGCTCCTGGTGCTCGCCGCGGTGGCGGTCGCCGCCGGGGCGACGGCGGCCGTGGGACGGTGGCGGCGCTCACGGCCCGATCCGTCCGAAGCCGCCGCGACGCGAACCGACAAGTAGACAAGCAGCGGACAGTGGGGAAGCGGATGGCGGCCGTGGGCAAAGCGGCTCAGCCGGCGCTCCCGCTGCTCCGTTCGACCGGGATCCACAGCTGGGAGTCGGTCTCCGCGCCGATCTCCACCGGCTGTGTCCGGAGGAACTCCGGACCCGGCCGGCTCGCGTACGGGTTCGAGGGGAACCACTGGGTGAACACGTCTCGCCACAGCTCCTGGAGGGAGCTCGGGTAGGGCCCGCGGTTGTCGAAGACCGCCCAGGTCCCCGCCGGCACGTCGAGGGCGTCGAGATCCTCGGCGGTCGTCCCGGGGCCGGTCGCCACGCCGACCCAGTAGTCCACCTCGGCGCCCTCCTCCCGGCTGCCGGTCAGGTGCACCACCGCCGAGAAGATCCCCTCCGGCTCCCGGCCGGCCAGCGCCTTCATCCGTACGATCGCCTGCTCGTCGAGGCTCTCCACATGGGCCGTGGCGGCCGCGTTGGGCCCCTCGTGCACGAGCGGCACCCGGGCCTTCCTGCCGACCACCCGGAACGGCGCCTTCTCCACGATCCGGTACCGCATGGTCGTGCTTCCCTCGACGACGACACGGAAGGACATGCGGGGCTGCGCCGTGAGCACCGCGCCCGTGCGCCGTGCCTCGCCCGGCCCGATGCCGTGCACCGACCGGAACGCCCTGGCGAACGCCTCGCCCGAGCCGTACCCGTACCGCACCGCGACGTCGAGCAGCGTCAGCTCCCCGGCCAGTACGTCCGCCCCGGCGAGCGTCATCCGCCGACGCCGCACGTAGACCGGGAGCGGCATCCCGGCGAGCGCGGAGAACAGCCGCCGGAAGTGGTACTCCGACACCGCGGCGATCCCGGCCACCTCGGCCATGTCGATCTCCCGGTCGAGGCAGGACTCCAGGTGTTCCAACGCCTGGTTCAGCCGCTCCAGCACGCCGTCCGTCCTTCCGTGCCCGCCCGACAAATCCGGTACGGGAATTGTCGGGCAGCAGGCCGTGGCGCTACCCGAGGCTTACGCTCATGAACGACATTAAGGGATATTGCGATCCGCGGTTCGGCGCGGTCCACGAGGCACTCGCAGGGCTGCTCGGCAAGGACGACGTCGGCGCCTCGGCGGCCGTCTACCTCGACGGCGAGCCGGTGGCCGACCTCTGGGGCGGGTACGCCGACGCGGACCGTTCCGCCCGCTGGGAGCGCGACACCCTCACGGGCGTGAACTCGACGACCAAGAACATGACGGCCCTGTGCGCGCTGATCCTGGCCGACCGCGGCCTGCTCGACCTGTCCGCGCCGGTCGCCGCCTACTGGCCCGAGTTCGCCGCGGCGGGCAAGGAGGGCGTGCTGGTACGGCACGTGCTCTCGCACACCGCGGGACTGCCGGACTTGTCCGGGCCGACGACGGTCGAGGACCTCTACGACTGGGAGCGCGTGACGGCGGGGCTGGCCGCGCGGGCGCCCGCTTGGGAACCGGGAACGGCCGCCGGCTATCACGCGCTCACCTTCGGGTTCCTCGTGGGTGAGATCGTCCGCCGCGTCACCGGCCGAGGTCTCGGCGAGTTCTTCGCGCAGGAGGTGGCCGGGCCGCTGGGCGCGGATTTCCACATCGGGCTCCCCGCGGAGCACGACCACCGCGTCGCACCGCTCATCGCGCCGCCGTCACTGACCGACGAGTACGCCGCCACCGCGCCGCCCGGCCCGGACGGCGCCCGCCGGGAGGGTGCCGGCGTCGCCGTCCGGGTCAGGGACGTCAACTCCCCGGCCTGGCGGCGTGCGCGGATCCCCGCGGTCAACGGCTTCGGCAACGCCCGCTCCGTCGCCCTGGTCCAGTCGGTCCTGGCGAACCGGGGCACGGCCGGCGGTGTCCGCCTGCTGTCCCCGCGGGGGTGCGAGCCCGCGTGGCAGGAGGTGTTCGGCGGCGAGGACCGTGTTCTGGGTACGCCGATGTCCTGGACGGCGGGCTTCGGGAAGTTCGGCAACACCTTCGGCTGGGGAGGCTGGGGCGGCTCGCTGGTCGTGAGCGATCCCGACGCACGGATGACGGTGGCCTACGTCATGAACCAGATGATCGACCGGGACCGGCAGGAGGACGACCGCGGCATGGAGATCGTCATGGCCGCGTACTCGGGACTGCTCTGACACCGGACTGCTCTGACACCGGACTGCTCTGACACCGGACTGGCCAGGCACCGGACTGGCCTGACACCGGACGCAGTGACGCCGGACGCAGTGACGCCGGACCGTACCGGCCGCGGCCTACGGGGCTGCGGCCCCGCGCGTCAGTGCGGTGAAGGCCCGGCCCGCCGCGGTCCAGTGGCCGGCCGGGGTCCAGTCCGCGGCCGCCGCGTGGCGGGTCAGGGCCGCCGGGCCGACGCGGGCCCAGGGGAACGGCGCCCCGAGGCCGCCGCGGCCGTCGGCCACCCGGACCTGGCAGCGTTCGTCCACATCGGCCCCGGCTTCCGCCTGCGCGCACTCCACGATCAGCGAGCCGGTCACCGCGAGCACCTCGGCCGTCCGGCGCAACAGCGCGACGGGGTCGCCGCCGATGCCGATGTTCCCGTCGATGAGCAGCGCCGTGTCCCAGCGGCCTTCTCCCGGAAGGGCGTCGAACACCGACCGGTGCAGGGCGCTGCCGCCCGAGCGGGCGGTCCGGGCCACCGCCTCCGAACTGACGTCGATGCCGAGGGCGAGGTGTCCGCGTGCGGCGAGCGCGGCCACCAGCCGGCCGGGGCCGCAGCCGATGTCGAGGACGGCTCCCCGGCAGCGGCCCAGCACCGTCCGGTCGGCGCCGTCCGGAGCCTCGCACCAGCGTTCCACGTCCAGCGGGAGCAGCCACCCGTCGCCCCGCCGCAGGTAGAGCGGCCCCCGGCCGCGCCGCAGGGCCACCGTGTACGGGTCTGCCGACCAGGCGGTGACCGGGCCGCGGGCCCGGGCCCCGCCCGAGGTGAGCGTGGTCATCGCAGGACCGGCCGGGTGAGGCCGGCCAGTCGCGCGGCGAAGGCGCCCGCCGGGGCCTGAGCGGCGACCGGTCCGGCGTCCTCGGCGGTGTCGACGTCGCGCAGCACGGGCAGCCTGCCGGTGCGCAGCCCGGCCGCGCGCAGCCGTTCGTACTGGGCCGCGCCCGTTCCGGGGACCGACATCGGTACGCCGCGCAGCAGGGCGGGGTCCGGGACGGCCAGTCCGAGCGCCCAGAACCCGCCGTCTACGGCGGGCCCGAACCAGGCCCCGTACTGCGACCAGTCGACGCTCAGCAGCTCCGGCGTGACCTGCGGGGTGTCCATGCCGATGAGCAGCGCAGGGCCGTCACAGGCCCCGAACGCGGCGGCGAGCCGCAGGTCCAGGCTCCCGGCGCACTGCGGGAGCACCTCGAAGCCGGGCGGCAGCCACGGGCCGGGCCGCCCCTCCAGTACCAGGACCCGGCGCCGTGCCGGGGCCGCGGCCACGGCGGCGAGGGTGTCGGCGAGCGCGGCCTCGGCCAGCGCGGCCGCCTCGACCGGGGTGAACGGCGGGGTGAGCCGGGTCTTGACCCGGCCCGGGACCGGCTCCTTCGCGATCACCAGCAGGGTGGTCGTGTTCATCGCGCACCACCGGAGGGTGCGCCCGCACCGGCCCGGCCGGCAGCCCGGCCGTCGGCGGGCTGCGCCAGGACCCGGCTCATGTCGCGCACCGCCTGCCAGGTGCCCCGCCAGGTGCCCGTCACCTTCGACTTCCCCGAGCGCGGCAGGTACGGCACGTCCACCTCCCGGACCCGCCAGCCCGCGTCCGCGGCCCGGACCACCATCTGCAGGGGGTAGCCGGAGCGCCGGTCCGACAGGTCCAGCCCGAGCAGGCCCTCCCGTCGCGCCGCCCGCATCGGGCCCAGATCGCGCAGCCGCAGACCGGTCCGCCGGCGCAGCAGCCGGGCCAGTGCCAGGTTCCCGGCCCGGGCGTGCGGGGGCAAGGCGCCGCGGCCCTGAGGCCGCCTCCGGCCGAGCACCAGATCGGCCTCGCCCGCGGCGACGGCCGCCACGAAGCCGGTCAGCAGCCCGGGGTCCAGCGAGGCGTCGCAGTCGCAGAAGCAGACGACGTCCGCCTCCGCGGCGAGCAGCCCGGCGTGGCAGGCGGCGCCGAAACCGCGCCGGGACTCGGTGACCACGGTCGCGCCGAGGGCCCGCGCGAGCTCGGCGGAGCCGTCGGTGGAACCGTTGTCCACGACCAGGGCCCGCCAGCCGACCGGGATGCGTGCGAGGACCCAGGGCAGGGCCTCGGCCTCGTTCAGACAGGGAAGTACGACGTCTACCGTCACGGTTTCGCTCACGGTCTCACCGTAGGAACCGGGGCCGCGCGAAAGGGGCGTGGACTCCTTACGAAACGCGGACGTCGCCCCCACGGCCGCGGTCCGGGGCCCGCACCGGCGCCCGTGGGTGGGAGGCTGGACGGTATGAGCGGTGACGACGTGAGCAGCGGCAGCAGTGGCGGCGAGGGCGGCGGTGGCGGTACGGAGCAGGCGCCCGCGCGGATCCTGGTCGTCGACGACGACCCGACGGTGGCGGAGGTCGTCACCGGCTACCTGAGGCGCGCCGGCTACACCGTGGCGAGCGCCGACGGCCCGGCGGCGCTCGCCCGCGCCGGGCTGATCCGGCCGGACCTGGTCGTACTGGACCTCATGCTGCCGGGGCTGGACGGGCTGGAGGTGTGCCGCAGGCTCCGCGCGACCGGCCCGGTCCCCGTGATCATGCTGACCGCGCGGGGCGACGAGGACGACCGGATCGCGGGACTGGAACTGGGCGCCGACGACTACGTCACGAAACCGTTCAGCCCGCGCGAGCTGGTCCTGCGGGTCACCTCGGTGCTGCGGCGCGCGGCGGCCGCCGGTGCCGCCGGTGCCGCGGGCGCGGCGGAGGCCCGCCTCACGGGCGCCGGGATCACGCTCGATCCGGCCACCCACCGTGCCGCGAAGGACGGACGGGAACTGGCGCTCACGGTCCGGGAGTTCGACCTGCTCGCGCACTTCCTGAGGCATCCGGGCCAGGCGCACGGCCGGGAGGAGCTGATGCGCGAGGTGTGGGGCTGGGACTTCGGGGACCTGTCGACGGTGACCGTGCACGTACGCCGCCTGCGCGCCAAGGTCGAGGAGGACCCCGGACGGCCGAAGCTGATCCAGACGGTGTGGGGCGTCGGCTACCGCTTCGAACCGGGCGAGGTGGCCGCGGCATGAAGGACATCCTGTTCATCGCGCTGTTCGCGTTCGGCGGGGCCGTGTGCGCGGGGGCGTTCGGCGCGCTCGTGCTGAGGCTGGTGCGGCACCGGTCGGTGGCGGTGTCCCTGACCGTGATCGCCGCCGTGACCGTCACCGCGATGCTGGCCGGGACGCTCGCCGTGGCCCAGGCGATGTTCCTCTCCCGGCACGACCTCGGGGTGGTCACCCTCGTCGTGGCGATGGCCGCGGTGGTCTCGCTCGCCGTGGCGCTGCTGCTGGGGCGGTGGGTGGTGGCCCGCAGCCGGGAACTGTCCCGGGCCGCGCGGGACTTCGGTGACGGCGGCAGCTTCGCGGCGCCGCCGGGGCTGGCGACCGCGGAACTGGCCTCGCTGTCGAGGGAGTTGGCCGCGACGAGCGAGAAGCTGGCGGTGTCCCGGGAACGGGAGCGGGCGCTCGAGACCTCGCGGCGGGAGCTGGTTGCCTGGATCTCGCACGACCTGCGGACCCCGCTGGCAGGTCTGCGGGCGATGTCCGAGGCCCTGGAGGACGGCATGGCGGAGGATCCGGCGCGGTACCACCGGCAGATCCGCACCGAGGTGGACCGGCTGAACTCCATGGTCGGGGACCTCTTCGAACTGTCCCGCATCCACGCGGGGGCGCTGACGCTGAGCCCGAGCCGGATGTCCGTGTACGACCTGGTCGGCGACGCGCTGTCCGGGGTGCACCCGCTGGCGCGGGAGCGCGGGGTCCGGCTCGACGGCGGAGCTGTGGACCGGGTGCCGGTGGAGGTGGACGGCAAGGAGATGACGCGGGTCCTGGCCAACCTGCTGATCAACGCGATCCGGCACACGCCGGCGGACGGCACGGTGGCGATCGCGGCTTCCGTGCCGGCCGGCGGGGGAGCGGTGGTCGTCTCCGTGACGGACGGCTGCGGCGGCATCCCGCCGGAGGACCTGCCGCGGGTCTTCGACACGGGCTGGCGGGGCACCCCGGCGCGGACCCCTCCGGCGGGGGTGGCGTCGGTGCCGGCGCCTCCGGCGGGGGCGGGGCTGGGGCTCGCGATCGTGCGGGGCATCGTGGAGGCGCACGCGGGGCAGGCGGCGGTCCGGAACGTTCCCGGGGGGTGCCGGTTCGAGGTGACCCTGCCGGTGTCGGCCTGAGGCCGGGCCGGCAGGGGGCCGGGACCCGGGTGGCGCCGCCCCCGACCCTGCTCCTCAAACGCCGGAGGGGCTGGATCTGGCCGGCGTCAGGCGTGTGCGAAGTCCGTCATGCCCTTCGCGAAGTCGACTTCCGGGCGCCAGCCCAGGTCCGTGCGCAGGCGGTGGGAGTCGGCCGTGATGTGGCGGACGTCGCCCAGGCGGAACTCGCCGGTGACGACGGGGGCGGGGCCGCCGTGGGCCGTGGCCAGGGCGGTGGCCATCTCGCCGACCGTGTGCGGGGTTCCGCTGCCGGTGTTGTACGCGGTGCACGCGCCGAGCGGCGTCGCCGCCTCCAGGGCCAGGGCGTTGGCCTCCGCGACGTCCGTCACGTGGACGAAGTCCCGCCGCTGGCCGCCGTCCTCGTAGACCTGCGGGGCCTCGCCCCGCGCCAGCGAGGAGCGGAAGAAGGAGGCCACGCCCGCGTACGGGGTGTCGCGCGGCATCCCCGGGCCGTACACGTTGTGGTAGCGCAGCGACACCGCCCGGCCGTCCACGCACCGCGCCCAGGAGGCCGCCAGGTGTTCCTGGGCCAGCTTCGTGGTCGCGTACACGTTGCGCGGATCCGCCGGCGCATCCTCGGCGACCAGGCCCGGCGCGAGCTCCGAGTCGCAGACGGGGCAGTGCGGTTCGAAGCGGCCGGCGGTCAGGTCGGCGGCGCGGCGCGGGCCCGGGCGGACCACCCCGTGGCGCGGGCACTCGTACCGCCCCTCCCCGTAGACCACCATCGAGCCGGCGAGGACGAGGTCCCGGACCCCGCCGTCCGCCATCGCGGCCAGCAGCACCGCCGTGCCGAGGTCGTTGTGGGAGACGTACGCCGGGGCGTCCGCGAAGTCCTTGCCGAGGCCGACCATCGCCGCCTGGTGGCAGACGGAGTCCACCCCGCGCAGGGCGGCGCGCACGGCCTCGGGGTCGCGGACGTCGGCCCGTACGAACTCGACGCCGTCCGCCGGGGGGACGAGGTCCAGGACGAGGGGATCGTGGCCGCGAAGACGCAGAGTGGTAACGATGTGGGAGCCGATGAACCCGGATCCGCCGGTGACGAGTACGCGCATGGTGGCGACGCTACGGAAATCCGGGGGGCGGCGGGGTGTCCCACGCCTTGCCGTAAGACTTCCGTCAGCCGATTTCGTCACGGGCGGTGAGTGGATGGGGGCAGGGTGTCCCAAGTTACGTCCGATACCAGGGTGTTTGAGTGACCGAGCGGCGAAAAGTAACCCTTTTGGTGCCTTGCCAACTGGCTTGACCGCGACGTAAGCGGGGCATAAGTTCTGCCCCGGCTCGCTCCATCGGGGACCGGCCGGCACACCGTCTCTTGGGGGGACCCATGCACTACTACACCGACGTCCTGAAGAAGTACGCCGTCTTCTCCGGCCGCGCGCGCCGCCAGGAGTACTGGATGTTCGTCCTCTTCGACATCGCCGCGCTGATCATCGCCGCCGTCATCGACGGCATCCTCGGCACCTCGCCGTGGATCTACCTGCTCTACGCACTGGCCACCTTCCTTCCGGGTCTCGGCCTCTCCATCCGTCGCCTGCACGACCTCGGCAAGTCCGGCTGGTGGCTGCTCATCGCTCTGGTCCCGCTCGTCGGCGGCATCTGGCTGCTGGTCCTGACGGCCACCGAGGGTCAGCCGAACCCGAACCAGTACGGCCCGAGCCCCAAGGCCGTCCACGCCTGAGCAGGCCGGCAGTCGTCGTGCCCGAAGCGCCGCCCCTGGCTGGAAACAGCCGGTGGCGGCGTTTCGCCGTTTGTGGGCGGGTCGGGGCCCCCACGGCCACCGAGAGTGACGCGCGTCTCGCCCGTGCTTGCGCCGGGGGGCTGTCCAGACCGGCCCGATCACGAGATATCTTGATGTCGAGCAATGTTGCAGACGAGAGACGCAGACTGTGGAGCGGAGCATCCGGTGACTGACTCGACCATCATCTACACGCACACTGACGAGGCCCCGGCCCTCGCGACGTATTCGTTCCTGCCTGTGATCCAGGCGTACGCGTCGACGGCCGGTGTGAATGTCGAGACCCGTGACATCTCCCTGGCAGGTCGGATCATCGCCAGCTTCCCCGAGTACCTGGAAGAGGGCCAGCGGATCGCGGACGCCCTCGCCGAGCTCGGCGAACTGGCGAAGACCCCGGGCGCCAACATCATCAAGCTGCCCAACGTCTCGGCGTCGATCCCGCAGCTCAAGGCCGCGGTCGCCGAGCTCCAGGGCCAGGGCTACGCCCTTCCGGACTACCCGGACGACCCGAAGAGCGACGAGGAGCGCGAGAACCGCGCCCGTTACGACAAGATCAAGGGCAGCGCCGTCAACCCGGTCCTGCGCGAGGGCAACTCTGACCGCCGCGCCCCCGCCTCGGTCAAGAACTACGCCAAGGCGCACCCGCACCGCATGGGCGCCTGGACCACCGGGTCGAAGACGAACGTCGCCACCATGGGCGAGAACGACTTCCGCTCCACCGAGAAGTCCGCCGTGATCGCCGAGGCCGGCACGCTGCGCATCGAGCACGTCGACGCCGACGGCGCCGTCACGGTGCTGCGCGACTCGGTACCGGTCCTCGCGGGCGAGGTCGTGGACGCGTCCGTCCTGCACGTCGACGCGCTGCGCACCTTCCTGAACGACCAGATCGAGCGCGCCAAGGCCGAGGACGTCCTGTTCTCCGTGCACCTCAAGGCCACGATGATGAAGGTCTCCGACCCGATCATCTTCGGCCACGTGGTCCGCGCCTTCTTCCCGAAGACCTTCGCCCGCTACGGCGAGACCCTGGCGGCCGCCGGCCTGTCCCCGAACGACGGCCTCGGCACCATCCTGAACGGCCTGGGCGCGCTGCCCGACGCCGACGCGATCAAGGCCTCCTTCGATGCCGAGATCGCCGAGGGCCCGGCGCTCGCGATGGTGGACTCCGACAAGGGCATCACCAACCTGCACGTTCCGTCCGACGTCATCGTCGACGCCTCGATGCCGGCCATGATCCGCACCTCCGGTCACATGTGGGGCCCGGACGGCGCCGAGGCCGACACCCTCGCCGTCCTCCCGGACAGCAGCTACGCCGGTGTGTACCAGGCCGTCATCGACGACTGCCGCGCGCACGGCGCGTACAACCCGTCCACGATGGGCTCGGTGCCGAACGTCGGCCTCATGGCCCAGAAGGCCGAGGAGTACGGCAGCCACGACAAGACCTTCGAGCTGGCCGCCGCCGGCACCGTCCGCGTCGTCGACGCCTCGGGTGCCACGGTCCTGGAGCAGGAGGTCGCCGCGGGCGACATCTTCCGCGCCTGCCAGACCAAGGACGCGCCGATCCAGGACTGGGTCAAGCTCGCCGTCACCCGGGCCCGCGCCACCGGCGTCCCGGCCGTCTTCTGGCTCGACGAGGGCCGCGCGCACGACGCGCAGCTGATCGCCAAGGTCAAGACGTACCTCGCCGACCACGACACCGACGGTCTGACCATCAAGATCCTGTCGCCGGTCGAGGCCACCGCGTACTCCCTGGAGCGCATCCGCCGCGGCGAGGACACCATCTCGGTGACCGGCAACGTGCTGCGCGACTACCTGACCGACCTGTTCCCGATCCTGGAGCTGGGCACCAGCGCCAAGATGCTGTCGGTCGTCCCGCTGATGAACGGCGGCGGCCTCTTCGAGACCGGCGCCGGCGGCTCCGCCCCGAAGCACGTGCAGCAGCTCGTCAAGGAGAACTACCTGCGCTGGGACTCCCTCGGCGAGTTCCTCGCGCTGGCGGTCTCCTTCGAGCACCTCGCCACCACCACCGGCAACGCCCGCGCCCAGGTGCTGGCCGACACCCTGGACCGGGCGACCGGCACCTTCCTCAACGAGGACAAGTCGCCGAGCCGCAAGCTGGGCGGCATCGACAACCGCGGCAGCCACTTCTACCTCGCCCTGTACTGGGCGCAGGAGCTGTCGCGCCAGACCGAGGACCCGAAGCTGGCCGCCGCCTTCGACCCGCTGGCCAAGACGCTGGCCGAGTCCGAGGAGAAGATCGTCGGCGAGCTCATCGCCGTCCAGGGCGCCCCGGCGGAGATCGGCGGCTACTACCGGCCCGACGCCGCCAAGGCCTCGGCGATCATGCGGCCGTCCGCGACGCTGAACGCGGCGCTCGCGATCCTCGGCTGAGGTTCAACGCTTCAACGCTTCACGGGTCCGCCCCGGTCGGCACCAGCCGACCGGGGCGGACCCGTTTCAGCGTCCCGTCACAGCGGGTGGACCTGCTCCCGGGCGAAGGCCAGTGGGTCGCGTCCGGCGGCCAGGACCCGCAGCCCGGGGGCCGCGGCGAGGAGCTCGCGCAGCCAGTCCAGGGCGTCGGACGCGAGGTGCTCGCAGCCGTCGAGGACGAGCAGCATGTCGCGCTCCGCCAGCCACGACGCCGCGTTCGGCGTCCCGTAAGGCAGGAAAGGCATGCCCGGTACGCAGCCCAGCGCGGCGGTCAGGTCGGGGACCCCGAACCGCCGGTCCATGGACACCACGGCCACGCCGTCGTAGAAATTGGACGAGAGCCGTTTCCCGATCTCGTGCACCAACTGGCTCCGGGGCTCGCGGAACCGACCGGTGACGGTCAGCACTTTGCCCCGCCGCACGGCGGTGAAAAGACGGGAAAGCTCCGCCGAGGTCGCCGGGAACGTTCCGGCGCCTCTGGAATCCCTCATCGACACGATGCCCCCCTGCATGCGTGACCTGCGGCAAGAGGGTTGTTTCAAGCCGCATGAAGACGATTATGCGCCACTTTTCGCGAAAGGCCAGTGGAATTCCCTATTCCGGCGAAAAGCCCGTGCCGCCCGGTGATCGCAGCAGTTGTACAGGTCACATGCCTTTGTCCAACCGCGTGCGAAGAGTGCCGCTCCGACGTCCGAACCGCGCAGGCCAAGGGGCCGTCGGCCGAGGTGGCCGCCGCGGGCGGGACTCCGGTAGCCCCGCGGTTCCGTCCCGTCTCACGCCCCGTCTCCCGGGGAACAGTTGTCCGGGGCCCCGGAATCCGCTGTACTGCTGCTGTGCGGCCCGATGTACGGGCATGGCGCGGGCACATTCGGGGGAGGGGCCAGGATGAGTGCGGACCGGCGGCGGGCAGGGCGCGGCACGAGACCCGCGTCGCACCGGCGCCGTGCGGGCTTCCGGCGCCGAAGACCCCTGCTGAGCCTCCTGCTCTCCGCCTTCCTCCTCGTGGGCGTCTGCGCCGCGACGGGCATCGCCTGGGAGCCCCGTACCGTCTCGGACGCACGGGCCCGCTCGGGGCCCGGCCCGGCCGACTCCCCGTCCGGGGCGTCCGGCTACGGCTCCGCGCCCGCCACCGCCGGCCCCGCCACCACCGGCCCGGGCACCACCGCCCCGCAGAGCCCGGGCGGGCCGGCCCCGGACCCCAAGCCCCAGGGGTCCGGTACGGACGGCGGAGCGCGCCCCACCGGAGCCCTGCCCTTCGACCTGCCGCAGCCGGCCGCCCTGCGCTCCGGAGCCGCCGGCAAGAAGCTGGTCTTCGCCCACTACTTCACCCCGTACCCGCTCTCCCTGGACAACGCGAACGCCGACGCCGACTACTACACCCGCAACTACCTGAAGCCGGACGGCGAGAACGGCAAACACCAGCGCTACGGCGGCCTGCTGCGCGACCGGCCGCTGCCCGTCCCGCCCAAGGCCGGGGACTGGGAGCTCGCCAACCTCCGGCAGGAGGTCCGCACCGCGCGCGCCGCCGGCATCGACGGATTCACCCTCGACCTGCTCTCCCTCTCCGGGAAGAACCTCGAACGCTGCAACCTCCTGATGGAGGCGGCCCGTTCGGTGGACCCCGCCTTCAAGGTCATGCTGATGCCGGACATGACCTCCCTGGGCACCGACGACCCGGCCGTGCTCGCCGACCTCCTCGCGGAACTCGGCAAGGCCCCGGCCGCCCACCGGCTCCCCGACGGACGGCTGGTCGTCTCGCCGTTCAAGGCGGAGGAGAAGAGCGCCGCCTGGTGGACCCGGGTCATGGACGTCCTGAAGTCCCGGCACGGCATCCGCACCGCCTTCGTCCCGCTCTTCCTCGACTTCGGCGCGCACAGCGGCGAGTTCGAGTCGATCAGCTACGGATTCTCCGAGTGGGGCAGCCGCAGCTACGTCGGCCAGGAGAGCTCCACGCGCGACGTGCGGCGCGCCCACGCGGCGGGCAAGATCTGGATGCAGCCCGTATCCGTCCAGGACGCCCGTCCCAACCAGGGCATCTACGACGAGGCGGGCAACACCGCGACCCTGCGCACCACATGGAACCGCGCCATCGAGGACGGGGCCGACTGGGTCCAGCTCACCACCTGGAACGACTACAGCGAGGGAAGCCAGTTCGCGCCCTCCCTGCACAACGGCCATGCCTACCTGGACCTTTCCTCGTACTACCTGACCCGGTTCAAGACGGGCGGCTGGCCGAAGATCGTCCGGGACACGCTGTACCTGAGCTCGCGCACCCAGTTCGCCGCCGCCGATCCGAGCGGCGGCCAGTCCCTCGTGATGTCGCTGCGGGGCGGCAGCGCCGCGGCTCGCGACACGGTGGAGGTGCTGAGCTTCCTGACCGGGCCCGCGAGCATCCGTACGGCCGTGGGGGCGGCCGAGGACGCGCACGCGGCCCCGGCCGGGGTCCACTCCGAGCTGCTTCCCCTCGGTCCGGGCACCGGCTCGGCGGCCGTGGTGCGGGACGGCAGGACCGGGGCCCGGGTGGAGCTGGGGTACCGGGTGGACCGCACGGTGGAGGTGCAGGACCTCCAGTACCACGCCGCCAGCAGCGGCCGGAGCTGAGCCCGGGGGCCTCGGCGCTGCTCTCCGTTGCTCTCCGCTGCTCTCCGCAGGGCTGAAGTCCCTTGGTGCGGGACCTTCGTCACCCCATATGTAGTGGTGGTGCCCCGCCGTCACATCCATATGTAGTGTTGGTCTTGCCGGTTCGGCGGGGCCCCTCCCCGACCGAGGCAACAGGGAACCCGGTGGGAATCCGGGACTGCCCCGCAACGGTGAATCCGCCACGGCGGACGAGTCCGACACCTGCCGGCACGGGCTTTCGAAGAGGCCCGCCATTCTTCCGTGCCGAGCCTCGTGGGAGGGCTGCCGTGACTGCTGTCGTCGATGCCGTGGAGACCGTGACCGAATACCTGGACCGCCGGGACTGGCGGGTGAACGCCAACGCCAACCAGGGCTATTCGCTCGGCGGGCTCATCCTCAATGCCGCAGGCAAGGTCACCGCGAACTACTGGCTGGAACAGGTCTATCCCGCCGCCGTGGCCCGCGCCCACCGCGAGGGCGACCTCCACCTCCACGACCTGGACATGCTCTCCGGTTACTGCGCCGGCTGGTCCCTGCGCACCCTGCTGACCGAAGGCTTCAACGGAGTCCCCGGACAGATCGACTCCGCCCCGCCCAGGCACCTGTCCTCGGCCGTCGGCCAGATCGTGAACTTCCTCGGCACCCTGCAGAACGAATGGGCGGGCGCCCAGGCCTTCTCCTCCTTCGACACGTACCTCGCCCCCTACGTCCGCCTCGATGCGATGACGTACGACCAGGTCAGGCAGTGCGTCCAGGAACTCGTGCACAACCTCAACGTGCCCTCGCGCTGGGGCACCCAGACCCCCTTCACCAACCTCACCTTCGACTGGACCTGCCCCGAGGACCTGCGCGAGCAGATCCCGGTGGTGGCGGGGGAGGAGACCGGTTTCACCTACGGCGAGCTCCAGGCCGAGATGGACATGATCAACCGGGCGTACATCGAGGTGATGACGGAAGGCGACGCCACCGGACGGGTGTTCACCTTCCCCATCCCGACCTACAACATCACCCGGGACTTCCCCTGGGAGAGCGAGAACGCCGAGCGGCTCTTCGCGATGACCGCCAAGTACGGGCTCCCGTACTTCCAGAACTTCATCAACTCCGAGCTCGAACCGAACATGATCCGCTCCATGTGCTGCCGGCTCCAGCTCGACCTGACCGAGCTGCTCGCACGCGGCAACGGCCTCTTCGGCAGCGCCGAACAGACCGGCTCGCTCGGCGTGGTCACCCTCAACTGTGCCCGGCTCGGGCATCTTTGCGCGGGCGACGAGGAGCGGCTGCTGGCCGAGGTGGACCGGCTCTGCGAGCTCGCCAGGGACAGCCTCGAGATCAAGCGGATCACCGTCCAGGACCTGATCGACGGCGGCCTCTTCCCGTACACCAAGCGGTACCTGGGCACCCTGCGCAACCACTTCTCCACCATCGGGGTCAACGGCGTCAACGAGATGGTCCGCAACTTCAGCGGGGGCGCGCACGACATCACCGCGCCCGAGGGCCACGCCCTCGCGGTCCGCCTCCTGGACCGGGTGCGGGCCCGGATGGTCGACTTCCAGGAGAGCACCGGCCACCTCTACAACCTGGAGGCCACCCCCGCCGAGGGCACGACCTACCGCTTCGCGAAGGAGGACCGGGCCCGCTTCCCCGGCATCCTCCAGGCCGGCACCGACGCCAACCCGTACTACACCAACTCCACCCAGCTGCCCGTCGGATGGACCGACGACCCCTTCGAGGCGCTGGAGCGCCAGGACGAGCTGCAGGGCAAGTACACGGGCGGCACCGTCCTGCACCTGTACACCCCCGAGCGGATCCCGACGGCGGAGGCCTGCCGCAAGCTGGTCCGGCGCTCCCTGGAGACCTTCCGGCTCCCGTACCTCACGGTCACCCCGACCTTCTCCGTCTGCGCGGACCACGGCTACCTGGCGGGGGAGCAGCCCCACTGCCCCGCCTGTGGGGCGGTGTGCGAGGTGTGGACCCGGGTCATGGGCTACCACCGCCCGGTCTCCTCCTTCAACACCGGCAAGAAGGGCGAACACGCCGAGCGGGTCCCCTTCAAGGCGGCGGTGTGATCCCCGCCGCGCAGCCGGACGAGGTCATCCGCATCGGAGGCTGGTCCCGGCTGTCCACCTGCGACTGGCCCGGCCGGCTGGTCACCACCGTCTTCTGCCAGGGCTGCCCCTGGCGGTGCGGCTACTGCCACAACCCCGGCCTGCTGCCCGCCCGGGCCCCCGCAGCCGTCCCCTGGGACGCGGTGCTCGGCCACCTCGCCCGCCGGACGGGGCTGCTCGACGGGATCGTCTTCTCGGGCGGGGAACCGCTGCTCCAGCGCGGTCTGCCGCAGGCCGTACGGGAAGCCCGTGCGCTGGGCCTGGAGGTCGGCCTGCACACCGGGGGAGCCTTCCCCCGCCGCCTGGCCAGGCTGCTGGACGCCGGCCTGCTGGACTGGGTCGGCTTCGACGTCAAGGCCCCGCCCGGCCGGTACGAACGGGTCACCGGCATCGGCCACGCGGCCGCCTCGGCCGAGCGGAGCCTGCGCCTGCTGCTCGCCTCGGAGGTCCCCCACCAGCTCCGCACCACGGTGGACCCGGACCTCCTGGACCCGCCCGCCATGGCCGACCTGGACGACTGGCTCGCGGAGCTGGGCGCGGGGGCCACGGTCCGCCAGACCGTGCGCCCGCCGGCGGCCTGAGGCCCGGGCGGCCGCGATGGCCCGGCGGCCCCGGGGCGCGATGGCCGGGGAAGGGGCTGTCGCTCCGGGTGGGCGGCGGGGCATGATCGGGCCGACAGCCGCGCCGCACCCACGGAGGTCCCACGTGACCCAGCCCGCAGAGCCGACCGACCGCACCGACCGAGTCGGCCCCGCCGACGCCGCCGGACGGGCCGGGGCCGCCTCACGCGGCGGGCCCCTGCGCCGTCCCGCCGAATTCCCGGGCGGGCGGGAGCTGTTCCGGCTCTCCGAGGCGGTCGGCCATCTGAACCACGGGTCGTTCGGAGCGGTCCCGATCCCCGTCCAGGAAGCACAGGCCGCCCTCCGGGCGGAGGCGCACGCCGACCCCGACGCCTTCTTCATCGGCGCCCCCGACCGACTCGTCGGGGCCCGGACCCGGATCGCCGCCCGGCTCGGCGCCGATCCGGACGGGCTCGCCTTCGTCTCCAACGCCACCGAGGCCGCCAACGTGGCCCTCGACGCCGTGGAGTTCGCAGCCGGTGACGAGATCCTGGTCACCGACCACGGCTACGGCACGGTGGTCGCGGCCGCCGCCCGGCGTGCCCCGCTCACCACCGTGGCCCTGGGCACCGATCTCCCGGACGAGGACGCCGTACGGGAAACCGTGCTGGCCGGGGTCACCCCGCGCACGCGGGTCGCCGTGCTCGACCACATCAGCTCGCCCACCGCCCGGCTCATCGCCTCGCCCCGGCTGCTCGCCGAACTCGCCGAGCGGGGCGTCACCACCATCGTGGACGGCGCCCACGCGCCCGGCATGATCCCCGACCCCCTGGGCGGGGGCGCCGACTTCTGGTTCGGCAACCTCCACAAATGGGCCTACGCCCCCTCCGGCACCGCGATCCTGTCCGTCGCCCCGCACCACCGCGGCCGGGTCCGCCCGCCGGTGCCCTCCTGGGAGGATCACCACGGCTACCCGCGCTCCGTGGAGAACCGGGCCACCTTCGACTACACCGGCTGGCTCGCCGCCCCGGAAGGGCTCGACCTGCTGGAGGAACTCGACGCCGCGAAGGTGCGCGCCCACAACAGCGCACTGGCCGCCTACGGCGCGGCCCTGCTCGCCGAGATCCCCGGGGTGGCCCCGCTCCCGTACACCGAAGGCCTGGCCCTGCGCACGCTGCGGCTGCCGCCCGGGGTCGCGCAGACCCCGGCGGCGGCCGGCGAACTGCGGGAGCGGATCGCGGCCGAGCAGCGGATCCGGGTGCTGATCTGGCCCTGGCCGGGCGGCGGCGGGATCCGGGTCAGCGGGCAGATCTACAACCGGGCCGAGGAGTACGAACGGCTCGCCGAGGTACTCCCCGCCTATCTCCCCGCTTACCGCCGGGCCTAGGCCCGGCGGACGGCCTCAGTCGCGCCGGAGCAGGTACGTGTCCATGATCCAGCCCTTGCGGGCACGGGCCTCGGTGCGCAGCTCCTCGATCCGGCCGGAGACCTCCGCCAGCTTCCCCGAGACCAGGATCTCGTCCGGGGTGCCGACGTACGCACCCCAGTAGATGTACAGGTCCTGGTCGAGGTGGGCCGTGAAGGCGTGCCGGGCGTCCAGCATCACCACCACGTCGTCCACACCGTCCGGCCAGCCCTCCGCCAGCCGGCGCCCGGTGGTGATCTGGACCGGACGGCCCACCCGGTTGAGGTTGGTGCGGTGGCGGGCCAGCAGCGAGGAGATGCTGCTGATGCCCGGCACCACCTCGTGCTCGAAGGCGACCCTGCCCTTCTCCAGCACCTCGTCGAGGATCGCGAGCGTGGAGTCGTAGAGCGAGGGGTCGCCCCACACCAGGAAGGCGCCCGTCTCGCCCTCCGCCAGGTCCTCGGCGATGAACCGCTCGAAGAGCTCGGCCCGCGCGCTGCGCCAGCCGTCCACCGTCGGGGTGTAGTCGGAGGGCGTCCGGTCGCGGTCGGGATCGCGGCCCTCCACGAGCCGGTGTCCGGGGCGTGCGTGCGCGTCGAGCATCGCGCGCCGCAGCCCGGTCAGATCCGCCTTCTCCTCGCCCTTCTCCAGGATGAGGAATGCGTCCGCCGCGCCGATCGCCTTGACCGCCTGGAGGGTCAGGTGGTCCGGGTCGCCCGCGCCTATGCCGATCACTGAGAACTTCTTCACCGGGCTATTCTGCCCGTCATGCGCGCCGCCCTGTTCGTCACCTGCGTCAACGACGCGCTCTACCCGCGCACGGGCATCGCCGTCGTCCGCCTGCTGGAGCGGCTGGGGGTCACCGTGGACTTCCCCGCCGCGCAGAGCTGCTGCGGGCAACCGCAGTACAACACCGGCTACCGGCGCGAGGCCGAACCACTGGTCCGGCGTACCGCCGAGGCCTTCGCCGGCCACGCGTACGTGGTCACCCCGTCCGGCTCCTGCGCCGCCATGATCCGCTCCCACTACCCCCGGATCGGGCGCGCGGCCGAGGCCGAGGGCAGGGGTCCGGGGCTGGCCGCGCTCGCCGAAGGCCTCGTACCGCGCGTGTACGAGCTGACCGAGTTCCTGGTCGACGTCCTCGGGGTGACGGACGTCGGCGCGTACTTCCCGCACACCGTCACCTACCACCCCTCCTGTCACGGCCTGCGGGGCCTCGGGCTCGGGGACCGGCCCCGGCGGCTGCTGGCCGCCGTACGCGGTCTGGAACTGCGCGAACTGCCCGGCGCGCAGGAGTGCTGCGGCTTCGGGGGGACCTTCGCCGTCAAGAACCCCGACGTCTCGGCCGCGATGGGCACCGACAAGACCGCCCACGCGCTGTCCACGGGCGCCGAGGTGCTGTGCGGGGCCGACAACTCCTGCCTCGCCCACCTCGACGGCATCCTGCGCCGCCGGGGCGCACCGCTGCGCGCCCTGCACCTCGCCGAGATCCTGGCCGCGACGGAAGAGGAACCACTCGTATGACGGGCACGTACCTCGGCATGCCGGCCTTCCCCGACGCGGCCCGCGAGGCCGTACGGGACGGGGTGCTGCGCGCCAACCTCCGCCACGCCACGCACACCATCCGCGACAAGCGGGCGCGAGCCGTCGCGGAACTGGAGGACTGGGACCGGCTGCGCGCCGCAGGCAAGGCGGTCAAGGACCACACGCTGGCGCACCTCGACCGCTACCTGCTCCAGCTGGAGGCCGCCGTCACCGCCGCGGGCGGAACCGTCCACTGGGCGGCCGACGCAGGCGAGGCCAACCGCATCGTGACCGAGCTCGTCCGGGCCACCGGAGAGAAGGAAGTCGTCAAGGTCAAGTCCATGGCCACCCAGGAGATCGGTCTCAACGAGGCCCTGGAGGCGGCCGGGATCGCCGCGTACGAGACCGACCTCGCCGAGCTCATCGTCCAGCTCGGCCACGACCGGCCCTCCCACATCCTGGTCCCGGCCATCCACCGCAACCGGGGCGAGGTCCGCGACATCTTCGCCGCGGAGATGGGCGGCTGGGGCCGCCCGGCCCCGGAGGGGCTCGGCGACGACCCGCGCGAACTCGCAGAAGCGGCCCGGCTGCACCTGCGCGAGAAGTTCCTGCGGGCCAAAGTCGCCGTGTCCGGCGCCAACTTCATGGTGGCCGAGACCGGCACCCTGGTCGTCTTCGAATCCGAGGGCAACGGCCGGATGTGCCTGACCCTGCCCGAGACCCTGATCTCGGTGGTCGGCATCGAGAAGGTGGTCCCGACCTTCCGCGACCTGGAGATCTTCCTCCAGACCCTGCCCCGCTCCTCGACCGCCGAGCGGATGAACCCGTACACGACCATGTGGACCGGGCTGGGGCCGTCGAAGGGGGCCGACGGCGACGGCCCCTCCGCCTTCCACCTCGTCCTCCTCGACAACGGCCGCACCGACACCCTCGCCGACGAGGTGGGCCGCCAGGCCCTGCGCTGCATCCGCTGCTCGGCCTGCCTCAACGTCTGCCCGGTGTACGAGCGCGCCGGCGGCCACGCCTACGGCTCCGTCTACCCCGGGCCGATCGGCGCCATCCTCAGCCCCCAGCTCCGGGGCACCGCGAGCGAGATCGACGCCACCCTGCCCTACGCCTCCACCCTGTGCGGGGCCTGCTACGAGGTATGCCCGGTCGCCATCGACATCCCCGAGGTACTGGTCCACCTGCGCGAACGCGTGGTCCAGGGCGGCCCGGTGACCCGCGAGGGCATCCGCGTCCGCATCCGCCCCGCCGACGGCCACACCGCGGAACGGGCCGCGATGCGGGCCGCCCGGCTCCTCCTCGACCATCCGGGGGCCTTGCGCGCGGGGGAGCGGCTGCTGGCCCGGGCCCGGCGGCTGCGACCGCGCCGGCTGCCGGGGCCGGGGCGCGCTTGGACCGACAGCAGGGAGCTGCCCGAGCTCCCGGAGCGCTCGTTCCGCGACTGGTGGGCGGCGCGCGAGAAGGAGGCACGCCCATGAGCGCCAGGGAGCAGATCCTGGCCCGCATCCGCCGGGCCCTGCCGGAGCCGCGCCCGGACACCGCGATCCCCCGGGACTACCTCGAGGTCCACGGAGCCCGCACCCCGGCCGAGACCGTCGACCTGCTCGCCGCGAACCTCACGGAGTACCGGGCGAAGGTGCACCGGGTCGGCGAGGACGGCATCGCCGTGCTGCTGATGCGGCTCCTCGCCGAGCGGGGCTCCGAGTCGGTCCTGGTACCGCCCGGGCTGCCCCCGTACTGGACGGCTGCTGCCGGCCCGACCCGGATCCACGACCGCGCGGGCTCCACCCCGTACCAACTGGACGCGGTGGACAGCGTGGTGACCGGCTGCGCCCTGGCGATCGCAGAGACCGGCACGATCGTCCTCGACGGCGGCCCCGGGCAGGGACGGCGCCGGATCACGCTCATCCCGGACCACCACATCTGCGTGGTCCGCGTCCCCGGCCAGGTGGTGGACTCCGTCCCCCGCGCGCTGCCGCTGCTGGACCCCACCCGCGCCCTGACCTGGATCTCGGGCCCCTCCGCCACCAGCGACATCGAGCTGGACCGGGTGGAGGGCGTGCACGGCCCCCGCACCCTGGAAGTGGTCCTCCTCGGCGCACAATGAGGGCATGTCCTCCCACCTCGCCCTCACCGCCCTCGTGGTCCACGACTACGACGAGGCCATCGACTTCTACACCCGCGCGCTCGGCTTCGACCTCGCCGAGGACACCGTGCGCCCGGACGGCTCCCGCTGGGTCGTGGTCCGCCCGCCGGGCGCCAAGGAGTCCGCCCTCCTGCTGGCCCGCGCCAAGGACGACGCCCAGCGCTCCCGCGTCGGCGACCAGACCGGCGGCCGGGTCGGCTTCTTCCTCTACACCGACGACTTCGCCGCCGACCACGCCCGGATGACCGCCGAGGGCGTCCGCTTCCTGGAGGAGCCGCGCCACGAGACGTACGGCTCGGTCGCCGTCTTCCAGGACCTCTACGGCAACCGCTGGGACCTCCTCCAGCCGGCGTAGGCCCCGGCCGGGCGCGGGACGGGCACCGTCCGGGGGCCGGACGGTCCGGCCCCGGCCCCTGACTGCCCCGGCCCGGCCGGGCGGCCGGTCCGACCGGGCCGTCCGCCCGCGCCGTCCCAGTCAGACCGGTCCGGGTGCCCCCGTGAGCCGCGGGGCCTCGGCCACCGCGTCGACGACAGCTCCGTCCTCCACGCGGCCCGCCAGCTCCCGCGCCCACTGGACCAGCCCGGGGAGGTCCATCCCGTACGGGGGACCGGCCCCGGGAGCGGCCGCGTCCCCGGTTCCGTCAGACCCGGCTCCGTCCCGCCCGGCCAGGGTCAGGGGCAGGGCAGAGGCTCCGCGGCGCAGCAGCCGGGCCCCGCCGACCGTGTTCCCGCGCGCGCAGTGCGTCAGCCCGACGGCCAGCTGCGCCAGCGCCCGCCACAGCGGTGCCTCGGCCCCGGGCCCGGACTTCCAGGCGTCCTCGAACACCTCGTGCGCGTGGAAGGGCATCCCGGCGTCGAGCAGCAGCTGCGCCTGCGCCACCGTCTCCCCGGGCGTGCGCACCACTCCCTCGGGCTGCCGCTCCACCCCTTGGGCCCCGTAGGGCAGCGGCCGCCCCAGCCCGTCCCTGGGCCGCGCGTTCCGCGCCCGCCCCTCACCGTCCCGATCCCGTGCGTTCACTCCGCCATCCTCTCTTCCTCCCCCTTCCCGCCGATAACCGGTGCATGGACACCCCTCGGTGTGGGGTAATGTTCTGCATGTGCCGCCGAGACGGGGGAAACCCCAGATCAGAAGCACATCGGGACGTGGCGCAGCTTGGTAGCGCACTTGACTGGGGGTCAAGGGGTCGCAGGTTCAAATCCTGTCGTCCCGACTCGAAAGAGTCGCAAATCAAGGGGCCGTTTCAGAGCAATCTGAAACGGCCCCTTGATCGTTTTCGGGACCGGTCGGGTGCCGGGGTGGTCACTGCGGGGGCGCCGACGCGTCATTCGGTCCAGATGTCCATCAGCTGGTTCGCCGCACGGAAGTGATCGGGCGAATCCACGTTGCACACGACGGTGACGGCGATGTCGCGGTCCGGGCTCACCTTGAAGGTGCTGTGAAACCCTTTCGAGTCGCCGCGGTGCACCAGGCCCTCGTCGGGGAGGACGAGGATCCCGGCTCCGTACCGACCCTCCTCGATGCCGCGCGCGCGGCAGGACGTCGCCCACGCTCACCGATCCCTCCTGACCCCGGCGAGCAGTTCCGTTCCACCGATGCGCCCGGTGCGGTAGTTGTCGGCCCAGCAGGGTGTCGATCAGGGCGAGTTGGTGCCGTCCGCCCCGCGGCGGCCCACGTGCGACGCCGGCGGCCGGGCCACCGGCTCATGCGCCGATCGGCGGCTGTCCGCCGGACGGCGCAGCGCAGGTGCGGGCGGAACACACACGATCAGCGCTACCGGGTGGCGGGAAGAGGCGCACGAGGGGCAGCGCCGCACCGGCCCGCGGCTGCTCCGCTGCTCCGCGCGCGTGTGAGGGTGCCCGCGAGTAGCGTGGAAAGCGTGAGTTCCGCCCAGAACGCTGCGGCCTGGCCCGGCAGGGCTGCCGCCGATGTCGGCAGAGGAACGGGATCACATGCCAAAGCACAGCGTCCCCGCGGTGACTGCCGCAGCCGCTCTGGTCTGCCTGGCTGCATTCGGCCCCACACCCGGCAGCGCCGCGCCACGAGCGGACCGGCCCGCCGGGGAGCCCGGCCCGGTGGCCCCCCGGTTCGTGCCCGGCGCCTGTCCTGAACCGCCCGAGCCGGTCGAAGCGCTGAGCGCCGCGAAGTGCGGCTACCTGGAGGTCCCCGAGAACCGCTCCGACCCCGGCAGTCGCACCATAAAGCTTGCCGTCGCGCGCATCTCGGCCGGCTCCCCGAAGCCCGGCGCCGACCCCGTGGTGTTCATGGCGGGCGGCCCGGGTGCGGATACGTTCGACGACATCCCCTTCCTCGTCGACTCCGGTCTGAACAAGGACCGCGAGCTGATCGTCATGGCCCAGCGCGGCAACCTCTACGACCAGCCGAACCTCGCCTGCCCGGAGGTCGACCGGTTCAACGAGAGGGCCGTGGGGCTGGGTTATGACGCACCGCAGGCGGAACAGATCATGCTGAAGGCGGTGACGGACTGCCGGGCCCGCATCGTGGCCGACGGAGTCGACCTGAGCGCCTACAACAGCACCGAGAACGCCGCCGACTTCGCCGATCTGCGGGGCGCGTTGGACATCCCCCGGTGGAACGTCTACGGGTACTCCTACGGCAGCAACCTGGCCCTGACGTACCTGCGCTTGCACCCCGAGGGGATCCGCGCGGTGGCGATCGACTCGGTGGCACCTTCCCAGTTCGTGACCCTGCCGTGGACGTGGGGCAGCACCGCCGAGGGAATCCACAACATCTTCGAGGCGTGCGCGGCGCAGCCGGCCTGCAAGGACCGGTACCCGGACCTCCCCGGCATGCTGACGGAGCAGGTGCGCAAGCTGGAGGCGCACCCCCTGACGCTGAACGTCATGCCGAAGGACGGTGGGAAGACGGTCAGGACCGTCCTCGACGGGGGCGCGCTGCTGAACCTGATCGTCGCCTTCACCCCGCGGCCCAAGGACATGCCCGCGGCGCTCGAGGAACTGAGCAAGGGGAACCCGGAGCGCTTCGCGCAGGCCCGCGCGGCCGGCTCGGTCCAGAAGGCGGGCGACTTCGCCCACGGCCTGACGAACTCGATCGCGTGCAGTGAATGGGCGCCGGGACATACGGAGTCCGATGTGCTGAAGGCGGGGCAGAAGACCTACCCCGGGTGGCCGGACACGGTCCTGGCCCAGCCTCCGCAGCTGCCCTTCCAGTACCCGGTGTGCGGGATCTGGAACGTTCCCGACCGTGCGTCCGTCCAGCGGGTGTCCACGGTCAGTTCGGTGCCGGCACTCGTCGTCTCCGGCACGTTCGACGTGAAGACCGGGGCGAGCTGGGCGAAGGGCGTGGCCGACAACCTGTCCCGCTCGACCGCCATACAGGTACCCGGAATCGGCCACTGGGTGGTCCCGCAGTCCCCCTGTGCGCAAAGCGTGCTGGCCTCGTTCTTCGCCAACCCGACGGCGCCCGAGACGAGTTGCGTGGACGATCTCGAGCCCCAGCCGTTCACGATCATCCCGAAGTGACCGGGAGAGCAGATGACACGCCATCACACGCCCCGTCGTCGGCGCACCGTACGACGACTCCTCGGCCCGTCGGCCGGCATCGCGGCCGGTCTCCTCGTCACCGGCCTGCTGGCGGCGCCCGCCCGGGCGCAGGCCCCCACCGACGTCAGTCCCGGCCCGGGAGCGCCGATCGGCACGACCGCCCGGACCGTGGGCGACGCCCGCTTCGCGCCGGGCCCGTGCCCCGAGACGGTGGAACCGATCGAGGAGCTGAAGGACGCCCGCTGCGGAACGCTCACCGTGCCGGAGAACCGTGCCAGGCCGAGCAGCCGCACGATCCGGCTCGGTGTCGCGATCGTGCCCGCGGTGGCCGAGACGCCGAAACCCGACCCCATCGTGTGGCTCGCGGGCGGACCGGGCGACGATGCGGTGGGCGAGGCCAAGATGGCCGTCGACGGCGGACTGAACCGCGACCGCGACGTGATCCTCATGTCCCAGCGCGGTACGTACTCCGCCGACCCGGAGCTTCTCTGTCCCAACGTCGACGAGTTCAACGGGCAGGTGGTCGGCCTCGTCTACGACGCTCCCTCCACCGAGCGCCTGCACGTCGGGGCAACGAAGGCCTGCCGCGACAAGCTGGCGGCCCGCGGGGTCGACCTCGGCGCCTACAACGACACCGAGAGCGCAGCCGACTACGCCGACCTGCGTACGGCGCTGGGCATCAAGCAGTGGAACCTGTACGGCATTTCCTACGGCACCCACCTGGCGCTGGTCTCCATGCGCCTGCACCCCGAGGGTCTCCGCTCGGTGGGCATCGACGGCATCCTGCCGCCGTCCAGGTCCGGGTCGGCCGCGACCTGGAGCAGCTTCCGGCAGGGCATCGACGGGCTGTTCAAGGCCTGCGCGGACCAGCCGGCCTGCAACGAGCGCTATCCGAACCTGCGCGGCACCTTCGAGAAGCTCGTCGGCGACCTCGAAGCCGAGCCGGTCACCACCACCGTCACCGTCCCCGGCAGCGACAAGCCGGTCAAGGTCGTGATCGACGGCGGGACCCTGGTGAACTGGCTGACCTCCGCCACCCACACGGCGGAGGCCGTACCCCTTTCCATCGACGAGCTGGCGAACGGCAACCCCGAGCGGATCGCCCGGCAGTGGGCGGGTTGGAGGACCAACCCCAAGGGCATCGGCGTGGTGTCGCACGGTCTCGCCTACGGCGTCTTCTGCAGCGAGTGGACGCCGTACGAGAGCGAGGACGCGGCGCTCCAGGGCGGTCAGGAGGAGTTCCCGTCCTTCCCCGCCTCGGTGCAGGCCCAGGCCCCGCTCCTGACGTTCCTCCATCCCGACTGCGACGCCTGGAACATCCCCGCGGCCGATCGCTCGATCCGGGACGTCACGACCAGCGACATCCCCACCCTCGCCCTGTCGGGTGCCTTCGACGCCCAGACCGGGGCGGACAACGGGCCGTACGTGGCCCGTACGCTGAGCAGGGCCGCGGTCGTCACGATCCCCTACGAGCCGCACGTGGTGATCGCCACGTCGAAGTGCGCCCAGGAGATCGCCGTCTCCTTCTTCGAGACCCCGGAGGCGCCGAAGACCGAATGCCTGAAGAGCCTCGAGGCGCCCGCGTTCGAGATCGCTCCCTGAGCCCGCCTCTCGCCTCTCGCCTCGTCGGAGTCACCATGGCGCCCACCTGGGACGCACGCGGCCCACGCCGCTCCGGAGCCTCGCTCCTGCCGGTCCTGCTTCCCCTCGCGGTCCTGATCCTGATGGCGGTGGCCGTGGGGTCGTGGCTGCAGTTCACCGAGCGGCAGAGGCTCGACACGGTCCACACGGTCGGATCCCAGGCCGCCGACCGGGTGGACGTGGAGGCAGATGTCCAACGCGTCGACGCCGCGGCCAGAGAGCTGGCACTGCGGGTACGGGTCACACCGCGCGGGGCTCTGGGCGAGGAGGACGGGACCGCCCCGGTGGCCGATCTCAGCCTCCAGACCTCCGCGCAGACCCTCGGCGACCTGGAGTTCACCGCGCACGAGCGGCTCACGATCAGGGACGTACAGGTCGCGCTCACGGACGGATCGATCAGCGACTACCCGTTCGACACCTACGAGACCGGCATCGAGTTCTGGGCAGAGCTGGACGGCAAGCCGGTGCCGGTGCGGCTGCTGTTCTCCAACGACGACGCACTCTTCTCGGTCTCCGCGACACCCGCCCTGTCCGGACATGAGGCCGCCGGCGTGGCGCTGGGGCTGTCCCGATCGGGCAGCCTGCTCGTCTTCACGGTCTTCATGATGGTCGTGATGTGGGCGCTGGCGGGCTCCGTGCTCATCGGGGCCTGGTACGCGACGACCCGCGGCGAGGGCCTGGTCTGGGCCGCACTCGGCTGGATGGCCGCCACCCTGTTCGCCCTCTCGGCCTTCCGCAACAACGCCCCCGGCACGCCGCCGATCGGCTGCGTGCTGGACTGGTACGCCTTCCTGTGGGCCGAAACCGTCATCGCCCTCTGCCTCATCACCGTGGTCGTCACGGGGGTCCGCACCGCCCTCCGGAACGACGACACCCCGTAGGGCGTACGGCTGGGCCGGGGGCGGGGCGGGTCGGTGTCAGGAAGACTGCTCCGTCAGGATCGCCGGGTCCGACAGGCCCGCCGCGCCGGTCTCCACCTTGCCGGCGAAGCGGCGCAGGAAGCCCGGGGCGCCGGACGCGGTGACCTGGACGTCGTACCACCGGCGCGTGTTCTTCAGGGAGACGGTGTGCGTGAGCGTGGCGCCCTTGGCGACCGTGAGGCGCTTCGGGCTGCCGCCGTAGGAGTTGGCGACCGTCAGGGTGGCGGTGGTGGCTCCCGCATTGGTGAGGGTCAGGTCCAGGTTCCCGGTCGCGGCGTTGTGGCGCGCGGTGACCTCGGGGCCGGGGGTGGTGCCGGGGTTGCGGAAGCCGCGCAGGAAGCCGTTGGGGCCGTGCACGGTCAGGTCGGTGGACCCGGCCGAGTAGGCGGTGTTCCAGGTGTCCGCGATCGACTTGCCGGCCTCGGTGGTGTAGGTCCAGGGGGCGTCGGTGCGGTTGCCGGAGGTGACGTAGAACTGCGCGCCCAGCTCCGGGCCGCCGCTGAACGTCAGCCGGAACCTGCCGTCCGCCACGAGCGCGGCGCCGTCCACGTACGGGGCGTACTTGAGCGCGCGCGTGGGCCGCAGCCCCTTCTCCTGGCGGGGCATGGTCCCCCGGGCCGGCGGGGTGGCCAGGAAGTCGGGGTGGCGCTCGCGGTCCGGCGGGAACCAGCCGTCGGTGTCGGGCAGCGGGGCCGGGGCGGTGTCCTTGCGGGCGAAGTCGAAGGCGGAGGTGAGGTCGCCGCAGACGGCACGGCGCCAGGGCGAGATGTTGGGCTCGTGGACGCCGAAGCGCTGTTCCATGAAGCGGATGACCGAGGTGTGGTCGAAGGTCTCGGAGCAGGCGTAGCCGCCGGTGCTCCAGGGAGAGACCACGAGCATCGGCACGCGCGGACCCAGGCCGTAGGGTCCGGCCGCGTAGCCGGCCTTGCCGGGGAACACGTCGAGGGCGGTGGGTGTCGTAGACAGGCCCTGCGCGGCACTGGCGGGCGCGTACGGCGGGACGACGTGGTCGAAGAAGCCGTCGTTCTCGTCGTAGGTGATGAACAGCGCGGTACGGGCCCACACATCGGGGTTGGCGGTGAGCGCGTCCAGGACCTGCGAGATGTACCAGGCGCCGTAGTTGGACGGCCAGTTGGAATGCTCGCTGAACGCCTCGGGGGCGGCTATCCAGGAGATCTTCGGGAGGGTGCCGTTCACGACGTCCGCGCGCAGCTTGTCGAAGTAGCCATCGCCCGCCTTGGCGTCGGTGCCCGTACGGGCCTTCTCGTACAGGGCGCTGCCGGGCTGGGCGTTGCGGAAGCTGTTGAAGTACAGCAGCGAGTTGTCGCCGTAGTTGCCGCGGTAGGCGTCGTTGATCCAGCCCCAGGATCCGGCGGCGTTCAGGCCGTCGCCGATGTCCTGGTAGACCTTCCAGGAGACTCCGGCCGCCTCGAGGCGCTCGGGGTAGGTGGTCCAGCCATAGCCCGCCTCGGCGTTGTCGAGGACGGGGCCGCCGCCCCGGCCGTCGTTGCCGGTGTGGCCCGACCAGAGGTAGTAGCGGTTGGGGTCGGTGGAGCCGATGAACGAGCAGTGGTAGGCGTCGCAGAGGGTGAACGCGTCCGCCAGGGCGTAGTGGAAGGGGATGTCCTGACGGGTCAGGTGGGCCATCGTGGTGGCGGTCTTGGCGGGCACCCAATTGTCGTACTTGCCCTTGTTGAAGGCGCTCTGGCCGCCCGCCCAGTCGTGGTTGAGGCCCTGGAGGAACTCCATGCCCAGGTCCTCGGACGGCGGCCGGAACGGCAGCGTCTCCTTCGTTCCGTCGGACTGGTGCCAGACGGACTTGCCGCTGGGCAAGGTCACCGGGCGCGGGTCGCCGAAGCCGCGGACACCGCGCAGCGCGCCGAAGTAGTGGTCGAAGGAACGGTTCTCCTGCATGAGCACGACGATGTGCTCGACGTCCGCGATGGAGCCGGTGGTCCCTTGCGCGGGGATCGCGGCGGCGCGGGCGATGCTCTCGCCCAGCATCGTCAGGGCTGTGGTGCCGCCTGCGAGCTGCAGGAAACGCCGACGATCGAGTTCTGCCATGGCGGGAACGACCTCCGCGGTTGAGGGGTGGCTGAACACCCCAGCACAGCGCGTCCGGGGTTCCGACAAGGGAGCCTGACGTGACGTCGGCGCGTACACCAGGCGAACGGCGGTCGGGTTTCGTGCCCAGATCGGCCGGTTTTGGGCTACCGCCGGAAAAACCTTGGACCGCGTGGGCGCCCGTGCGGGACACTCCGCTTTCCGACCAGACGGTCCGAGAAGGCAGGGTTGGGATGGGATCGCCCGAATCGCACGAGAATTCACCGAACACGAGTCCACCACGCAGGAGTCCGGTACTCCTCGCACTTCGTTACTACGGGCGGGAGCTGATCCGCCTGCGATGGCTGACGGCGCCCGCGATGCTGCTCCCGGCGCTGGGCAACATCGGCATCCACTACATCGCGCCGCTGGTCGTCGCGAAGCTCGTCGGACGGATCGCGGGAGGAGAGGGAGCCGCCGAGGGTGTCGGCGGCGCCCTCGGATGGGCGATGCCCTACATCATCGGCTTCGCCGGGGTCCTGTTGCTCGCGGAGGCGTTCTGGCGGATCGGACTTCACTGCCTGAACCGCCTCGACGCCCGCGGGATCGAGCAGCTCTACGTCACCGGCATGGACGAACTGTTCGCCAAGGACGCGGCGTTCTTCCACGACAACTTCGCCGGATCGCTGACCAAGCGGGTCCTGAGCTTCGCCTCCCGCTTCGAGGAGTTCGTCGACACGCTGACGTTCTCGGTCATGGGCAGCTTCGTGCCCCTGCTGTTCGCCTCGGTGGTGCTGTGGCAGTACGACCCGCTGCTCGTCGTCGGGCTCCTGACGATGATCACCATCACGGGGCTCTGCGTGGGACCCCTGATCCGCCGCCGCCAAGTGCTCGTCGCCCGGCGGGAGGAGGCCATCGCCCGGGTGTCCGGCCACGTCGCGGACAGCCTGATGAACATGGACACCGTCCGGGCGTTCGCCGCCGAACCGCGCGAGGCCGCCGAACACCGCACCCGGGTGGCGGAGTCGAGGAAGCTCACCCTGCGCTCCTGGGACTACGGCAACCTGCGCATCGACACGCTGGTCGCGCCACTGTCCGTGGCGACCAACGTGCTGGGGCTGATGCTCGCCATCGTGCTGGGCGGGGGAGCGCACGGGGTGGAAGCGGTCATCGTCGCCTTCACCTACTACGCCAGTGCGACCCGGATCATGTTCGAGTTCAACCAGATCTACCGCCGTCTGGAGAGCTCGATGACGGAGGCCGCGCAGTTCACCGAACTGCTGCTGACACCGCCGACCGTGCTCGACCCGGTGGAGCCGGAACCGCTGCGCCACCCGCCGGCCGCCGATGTGCGGTTCGACCGGGTGACCTTCGGCCACGAGGGCGGAAAGCCGCTCTTCGACGGCCTGGACCTGGACGTGCCCGGCGGGTCGAAGCTCGGGCTCGTCGGCCGGTCCGGCGGGGGCAAGACCACCCTCACCCGGCTGCTGCTGCGGATGACGGACATCGACGCGGGCCGGATCCTGATCGGCGGGCAGGACATCAGCAGGCTGAGCCAGTCCGACCTGCGCAGCCTGATCGCCTACGTCCCCCAGGACCCGGCGATGTTCCACCGCACGCTGCGCGACAACATCGCCTTCGCCCGACCGGACGCCACCGACGCGGAGATCCGCCGGGCGGCCGAGGCGGCGCACGTCACGGAGTTCGCCGACGGGCTGGCGGACGGCTTCGACACCATGGTCGGCGAACGCGGGGTGAAGCTGTCCGGCGGGCAGCGCCAGCGGGTCGCCCTCGCCCGGGCGATCCTGCGCGACGCGCCGATCCTGCTCCTCGACGAGGCGACCAGCGCCCTGGACTCCGAGAGCGAGATCCTGGTCCAGGACGCGCTGTGGCGGCTGATGGAGGGTCGAACGGCGCTGGTGGTCGCGCACCGGCTGAGCACGGTCGCCACCATGGACCAGCTCGTGGTCCTCGACCACGGACGGATCGTCGAGCAGGGCACGCACCACCAACTGCTCGCCGCGGACGGCGCCTACGCGAAGCTGTGGCAGCACCAGTCGGGCGGGTTCATCGACGACACCGCGGCGCGGGCCGACCTGCGCTGAACGGGGGAGGGGCGGGTGCCTTCGTGGCGGCGGGGGCCCCGGTTCGGGCGGGCGCCGTGGCGCCGGCGGATGCCGTGGTGCTGACGGGTGGTGTGGTGCCGGCGGGTGGCGTGGCGCCGGCGGCGGTACGGCGGCACGGACCCCGGTCGTCACTCCGTCGCTCGTGGCTCCGCGGCTCAGAACTCCGCGGCGAGGGCGAGCTGGCGCTCGCGGTCCTGTCTGAGCAGTTGCGGGATGGCTCCGCTCGGCGCCACGCCCAGTTCCGCGGAGAGCAGTTCCTGATAGTCGCGGTAGCGGCGGTGCGCGTCGGCGACCTCTCCGGCGAACAGGCACGATTGCACGGCTATCCGCCGGGGCCCCTCCCGCAGCGGGTCGGCCTGGGTCGCGGCGTCGGCCAGTTCGAGCACGGCGCAATGCTGCCGCCGCTGGAGGAACCTCTCGGCGAGGCGCTCCAGGGTCTGCACGCGCTGGAGTCTCCACTTCTCCTGGAAGGGGACGAGCCAGTCGTCGTCCCAGTCGTTCAGGAGCGGGTGCCGCAGGAGGCTCCACGCCTGCGGCAGCCGGTCCTCGGCGGCCGCCGCCCCGACCGTCCCCGCCGCCGTACCGACCGCTCCGGACACCGCTGCGATCAGCCTGGCCGCCGCGCGGTAGTCCACCTCGACGTGATCGGCGAGGGTGATGGTGGTGTAGGAGGCCCGCAGCAGGCCCCCGTCCGTGGCCTGATTTAGCCGCCACATGGTCTGGCGCAACCGGGCCCCCGCCCGGTCCGGCGGGGCATCGGGCCAAAGCCGGGCGGCCAGATCGCCGCGCCGGAGCGGGCGGTCGCCGAGCACCAGGGCCGAGACGAGCCGTTGCTGGATGTCGCTGAGATCGGCGACCCGCTGGTCGGTGCGGCAGACGAAGCCTGGCAGCAGAGATATCTGCACGATGCCTAAGCCGGTGGGATTCATCGCACCTCTCGGGTCGTCCGGCGGGCCGCCGGCCGCCGGGTGGGCGCTCCATTGATCCCGATTTCCACGTTCGCTTCACATGGGCTTCACAACGGCAGTGGTATGAGCGTGAGGCAAGGCCTGGAGACCGTCAACACCCGTGCGCGGCGCGTTCCGGCCGTCCCGATCCGCTGTCGCAAGACGCCCGCCCGCGTTGCGTATGTCCCCTTCGTCGCTCCCGCACAACCCACATTCGTGGGGTTGTTTCACGGGTCAGCCGCGCGCAGTCTCGGTTGCGTCCCCGATCGAACGCGACAGCGAAAGGTGGAAGCATGACCTTCAACGCCCTGGAGTCCCTGCGTGCGGCCGGCGTCATCGGCGGCACGATGGCGCCCGCTCTCGAGGAGTTCTACGCCAGCCTCACCCCCGAGGAGACCAAGGTCCTCATCTCGACGAAGACCCGCCTCGCGGCGATCCTGCCCGACGTGGTGGCGCACTCCCAGGACTGGACCTCCCCGGAGGCCACGAAGGAGGGCTTCGACGCCGCGATGCTGTGTGCCTGCGGCCTCTGGTCGGGATCGGGCCAGGCCGAGAACTGACCGTTTCACAGGCGGGGTCCGGCGGCCGTACGCGTCGGGCCGCGCCTGTGCCAGACCGGAGAGGAGGCGGGATGCGCGGAAAGCTGGTTCGGAACCTGTCGCTGTTCGAGGTGCCGGGTGACCTGACGTACTTCGTGCACGACGAGGACCACCTCGTGGTCAACCCGGAGGTGGCCGCCCGGTGCGTCCTATCCGGTCGTGAGTTTCGGGTCCTCGAAGCCCTGGCGTCCGCCCGGGCCCGCGGGGAGCAGCCGGGGCTGGAGCAGAACGACGAGACGGAGCGCGTCCTCGCCAAGCTCATCCTGAACTGGATCGTGTACTTCAACGGCAACAAACCCAAGGTCAGGCTGGGCGAGCCGCCCCTGGGCGTCGCGTACTACGCCATCACCGACGGCTGCAACCTCCGCTGCCCCTACTGCTACGCCTCCTCGGAGAAGTGCCTTCCGGGCGAGCTCGACACCGCCGAGTCCCTGGACCTGGTCTCGCAGATCGCCGACTTCGGCGCCGGGACCATCATCTTCACCGGCGGCGAGCCGATGCTCCGCAAGGACCTGTTCCAGGTCGTCGAGCACGCCAAGAACAGCGGACTGAAGGCCAACGTCATCACCAACGCGACGATGATCCGGACCGAGGCGAAGGCCAAGCGGTTCGCCGAGCTCTTCGACGCCGTCACCGTGAGCCTCGACGGAGGTACGGCCGAGACCCACGACCGCACCCGCGGCAAGGGCGCGTTCGCCAAGACCCACCGGGCGATCCAGCTCCTCAACGAGGCCGGGGTGGCGCCGGCCATCAACCACATCGTCACCTCGGACAACATCCACGAGCTGGAGGACTTCGCCTCCTTCCTCGACGGGATCGAGATCCACAGCGTCCGCCTGATGAACCACAACGACCTGGGCCGGGGCGCGGACGACGCCTACGACTTCGGGTGGCAGGACCACCTGGACGTGCAGCAGCTCGTCTGGACCTCGCCGGTCGCAGGCAAGCTCAAGCCGGACGGCCCGCGGCCGGTCACCGCGTGTTCGGTCAAGGGCAACTGCGGCATGGGCGGGCACGAGATCTACGTCAACTCCCTCGGCGACGTCTACCCGTGCAAACTCGTCACGGGCAAGGGGGAGTTCGCCGGGAACATCAGGAAGCAGCGGCTGTCGGAGATCTTCGCCGGCCCGGTCCTGACCTCGATGCGCAGGAGCACCGTGTACGGCGGGGAGTTCCACGCCGACTGCGAGAAGTGCTACATCAAGGCGAACTGCGGCGGCGGCTGCCGGGCCGCGCACATGTCGGAGTCCGGGGACCTGCGGCGCAACAGCCGCCACCTGTGCCGGATCCTGCGGCACGGAGTCACCACGCAGCTGTGGCAGGAGACCGGTGTGACCCGCGCCGAACTCGCCCTGGACGGAGCTGAGATGACCGTCCCGCGGCTGGTCGCCACCGGGGAGGTGCACGAGGCCCACGAGCAGTGGAAGACCTACGTTCGCCCGCCGGCGCCCGTGCCCGCGATCAAGGTGGGCGAGCTGATTCCGATCATGCCGGTGAACAGGAGGCTGGGAGATGTCCCTGCACATCAGTGACGCGGTCATCTGGCAGGAGACCGCGGACGGCATCTCGCTCTACCACAGCGAGTCCGGCGACTTCCGCACCCTGAACTCGACGGCCGCCCAGATCTGGGCGCTCGTGGAGAGCGACGGGGACCGGGAGACGGTCATCAGGAACCTGTCGCTCCTGTTCGCCGGACACAACCCCGTGATGACGGCCCGCATCCGCGCCGAAGTGGACGCCTTCATCAGCTCCATGGTCGAAGCGGACCTGCTTCTGGAGACGGAAGCCGGGGCGGAAGACCGGACGCGGAGCGAGCCGGCCGCGCGGTCATGACCAAGGCCGTCGTCCTCGGCGGGGGCTTCGCGGGCGTGCTGGTGGCCAGGGTGCTCTCCCGGCACGTCGACGAGGTCACCGTCGTCGAGGGCGGCCGGTACCCGGCCGGCCCGGGCGTCCGGCCGGGGCTGCCGCAGGCGTTCCACAGCCACGTGCTGGTGACCGCCGGAGCCGAGGCACTGGACACGCTGCTCCCGGGAACGCTGGAGGCACTCCTCGCCCGGGGCGCGCACCGCCGGGGCCTGCCGGGCGACGCGCTGATCCTGAGCGCGGACGGCTGGTTCCGCCGCCACGAGACCGGAGCCTTCATGATCTCGTGCAGCCGCTGGCTGATGGACCACGTCATCCGGCAGCGGGCGCTGGCCGGCGGAGCGGTCACGGTGCGGGAGCGCACCCGGGTCCTGGGACTCGCGGGGGACGCGACGCGCGTGACCGGTGTCCGGGTCGCGGGCGAGGACGGCTCCGGCCAGACCCTCTCCGCCGACCTCGTGGTGGACGCGACGGGCCGGCGTTCGCGGGCCGGACGATGGCTGACCGCGATCGGCGGACCCGGGGTCGAGGAGGAGGTGGTCGACCCGGGGCTGGCGTACTCCACCCGGATCTACCGCGCGCCGCCCGGCCTCACCGCCGGCCTCCCGGCGATCATGCTGCACCCACGGCCCGACAACGGCCGTCCCGGGTACGGAGCCACGCTGTTCCCCATCGAGGACGGCCGGTGGATCTTCACCCTGACCGGCACGCGCGCCGCCCGGCCGCCGGTGGACGAGCCGGGCTTCACCGACTGCGCGCGCTCGCTGCGCTCGCCGATCGCGTCGGAACTGCTGGCCGCGGCCGAACCCATCGGCGCAGTACGGCCGTTCCGCGCCACCGCGAACCGCAGGAGGTTCTTCGAGCGGCTGTCCTTACCCGAAGGCTTCCTCGTCGTCGGCGACGCGCTGACGGCGGTGAACCCCGTCTACTCGCACGGGATGTCCGTCGCACTGCTCGGCGCCGTGCGCCTGGACCGGGAGCTGGCGGAGCGCGGGGCGAAGCCCTCCGTGCTGCCCGTGGTCCAGGCCGCGGTGGCGGACGTGGCCCGCGAGTCCTGGCGGATGGCGACCGAACAGGACCGGGTACGGGCCGTCGCGGAGGGATCGGCAACCGGCTCCGCGGAGCGTCCGGTCTCCGTCGCCGGGCAGCGGATGAGGGCCAGAGTGTCCCAAGCGGTGCTCAGCAGCGAGGTGTTGACGACCCGGCTGTTCCGGGTCCAGACGCTGGTCCCTCCCCCGCCCGCATCGGCGATGCGCTCCGCCGGGCCCATCGCGGCCCCGCCGCTGGACACCGACGAGGCGGTCGCGCAGTTCCCCGGACTCCGCGACTGGCGGCTCTCGCAGCGAGGCGACCGACGACCCACCCCGGGAAGGGAACCGTGACCACCGAAGCCGTACCGCTGATTCCGCACTCCGTCCTGTTCGGCAACCCCTCGTACCTCGTGCCCGAGATCTCCCCGGACGGGACCCGTCTCGTCTACCTGGCCCCGGACGAGGGTGTGTTGAACGTATGGACGGCGCCGGTGGACCGGCCCGGGGAGGCGAAACCCGTCACCCGCGACCGGGGCCGCGGCATCCGGACGTACGGCCTGTGCCACGACGACCGGACCCTCTTCTACCTGCGCGACCGGGACGGTGACGAGAGCTGGCGGATCCACCTCGTCGACCTGGTCACCGGCCGGGAGCGCTGCGCCACCCCCTTCGACGGAGTCCAGGCACGGGTGCTGGCGCACAACCGGTGGCACCCCACGACCGTGCTGATCGGACTGAACAAGGACCGGCCGGGGCTGCACGACGTCTACGCCCTGGACCTGGTGACCGACCGGCTCACCAAGGTCGCGGAGAATCCCGGGTACCTGAGCTGGATCGTCGACACCGACCTGCGGGTGCGCGGCGGCACGGTGATGAGGCCCGACGGCGGCCTGTCCGTGTACATCGACCCGCCGGACGGGCAGGACGACGCCGCGCCCTGGCTCGACGTGCCCTACGAGGACGCCATGGGGACGCGCGTCATCGGCTTCTCGCGCGACGGCGCCACCTGTCATCTCCTGTCCTCCATCGGGGCCAACTCCACCCGCCTGTTCGCCATCGACCTCGCGACCGGGCGGCGGACGCTGCTCGCGCAGGACCCGGTGTACGACGTCAAGCAGGTCGAGTTCGACCCGGTGAGCCGTCGGCCGCAAGCGGTGCTGTTCGCGAAGGACCGCGACGAATGGGTCTTCCTCGACGAGGAGTTCGGCAGGGATCTCGGCCGGATCCGGGCCGAGCTCGCGCTCCTCCCCGTCGACGGCGAGGTGTACGTGGACCGCACCGACCGCGGCGAACGGCTGTGGACGGTCTCGGTGGTGACCGGAGCCGGCCCCGTCCTCTACTACGTCTACGACCGGCCCGCCGGGGCCCTGCGCTACCTCTTCAGCCACCAGCGGGAGCTGGAGGCGTACACGCTGGCCCCGATGGAGCCCTTCGTCTTCGCCGCGCGCGACGGGGTCACCGTCCACGGCTACGTCACCTGGCCGCGCGGCGCCGAACGCGCCGGTCTGCCCGCGGTGGTGAACGTGCACGGCGGGCCCTGGGCCCGCCACACCTTCGCATTCGACGAGGAGGCGCAGCTCCTGGCCAATCGCGGCTACGCCTGCGTCCAGGTCAACTTCCGCGGCTCGACGGGATACGGCAAGCATTTCCGCAACCTGGGCGCCAAACAGTGGGGCGCCGCGATGCAGACCGACCTGCTCGACGCGGTCGCCCATCTCGTCGCCGGCGGCGGGATCGACCCCGCACGGATCGCCATCATGGGCTGCTCGTACGGGGGTTACGCCGCGCTCGTCGGCGCGGCGTTCACCCCGGAGGTGTTCACCTGTGCCATAGACCTCTGCGGCCCGTCGAACCTGCTGACGCTGCTGGCGGCCGGGGCGCCCTACCGCACCGCGCTGCGGTCGTTCATGCACGCCCAGGTGGGGGACCCGGAAACGGAGCGAGCCATGCTGTGGGAACGCTCTCCGCTGTCACGGGTCGACGAGATCCGCATCCCCGTCCTGGTCGTCCAGGGCGCCAACGACGTCCGCGTGCCGCGGGCGGAGGCCGAGCAGATCGTGGCGGCGCTTGCGGCCAAGCAACTCCCGCACGAATACCTGCTGTTCCCCGACGAGGGGCACGGGCTGGCCCGGCCCGCGAACCGGCAGGCCTACTACGCCGCGGTCGAGCGGTTCCTCGCCGCCCACCTGGCCTGAAGCTTCATCGGGCCAGGGCCGCACGCACCAGGTTCGGCAGGTGCAGACGGGTCTCCCTCTCCTCGTGAGCCGCCCGGACGAACCCGCCGCCCATCAGCGCGCCCAAGCCCTCCACCACCTGGTCCAGCGGCCGGTGGAGGGCGCCTGCGGCCTCGCCGACAGTCAACGGCCGCTCGAGACCTGCCAGTTCCCCGAGGAGTGCGCGGGGGGCGGGGGCCAGGCGTTCGACCCCGGACCGGATCGGGCAGCCGATCGTTCCCGGGGCACCGGCGGGCCGGCCGGCCGCGGGCAGGTCGAGCAGCCCGGCCGCGGGCATGTCCGCGAGCCGGTGCAGGCCGAGTACCCCGCATCGCGCGGCGGCCGCTTCCAGTGCGGCCGGAAGTCCGTCCAGAGTCCGGCACAGCCGCACCGCGGCCTCCGAGTCCGCCCGGCCGAGTACGTATCCCGGCCGGATCTCCGAGAGCCGGTCCACGAGCAGCCGCACCGCCGGTACCCCGGACAGGAGCTCCAGGGAGCTCGCGGCCTCCCGGTCCGGCCCGGGGACGGCCAGCGGCGCGAGCACCGTCCCCTGGATCCCCGCCACGTTCCACGGCGCTCGTGACGTACTGATCACCCGCATGCCGGGGCAGTACGCCAACAGCTCCTCCACGCCGACCGGATGACGGGTGTCGGCGACCCCGTCGAGCACGAGCAGCACCTCGTGCCGGCCGATGAGCCGGCAGACCGCGGACACGTCCTGCGCACCCGATTCGACGAGCAGGCGCAAGGACCGCAGCAGGGGGCCGAAGGCTGTGCCGTGACCGTCCGGAGCCACCGCTCCCGCCCCGATCCACAGGACGGGCCAGCCGCGCCGGGCGCTCAGCCGTGCCGCCGTCTCCGCGGCCACCCGTGATTTCCCCACGCCGGGGAGCCCCGAGAGGGAGACCAGCCGGCGGTGATCCGACTCGAGGGCGTGCACCAGCGCCCGGACCTCGACGTCCCGCCCGAGGAGGGCGTTGACGGACCTGGGTACCGTCAGGCAGGGATCGGCTCCGGCCGGAGCGGGCCCGCCCCCGCCCAGACCCGCGGTGACGAAGAGCTCCCGCGCCAGGCCCTGCAGCCCCAAGGCGTCGGCGAGCAGCCGGACGGTCTGCATCCGCGCGTTCACCCGGCCCGACTCCAGGGCGCGGATCGTGCGCGGGCTGATCGTCGACAGGTCGGCCAGCGTCCGCTGGGTGAGCCCGGCCTGCACGCGCTTGAAGCGGAGCAGTTCGGGAAACGACGGAGCCTGCGCCTCGGCACTGTGGACCATAGGCCAGGAGGGTAGGAGGGGCCCGTTGCGTACGCGTCTCCGGTGCGTCGCCGGGTCGTCTGCGCTCCGTCTCCGTCGGCCGTCAGACCACCTTCGAACCGGGGTGCGCACTCCGGTCCAGCAGATCCAGCGAGATGCTCAGCAGCGAGACGGCCAAGGGGTCGGACGCGTCCATGACCACGTGCTCCGACAGCCGGGACAGCAGTTCTCCCATGCGCGGAACGGCGCTCGCGGCCCGTTCGCTGCGCCGCAGCAGCGCGAGGCTCAGAGCGGCCTGCGTGGCGAGCAGCCCCAGCAGTTCGATGTCGTCGAGCTCCCGGCCGGGTGCGTTCGCGTCGTGGGCGTGGCGGTCCAGCACCTCGATCACGCCGATGCACTCCCCGTCCGCGATCAGCGGGGCGGCCATGATGCTCGCGGGAACGTACCCGGTGGAAGCCGCGGCATCGCGGGCGAACCGGTCGGTCGCGGCCACGTCGTCCGTGATCAGCGGCTGCCCGCTGGCCGCCACCCAGCCGGCGATGCCCGTACCCGGCTCGAACCGCCTCCCGACCAGGCCCTGTTCGCCCTCGCCCGCGACCGCCGCGAAGACCAGCTCACCGGTGTCGGGGCTCACCATGAAGACCGAGGACGCGGCGGCCCCGTAGATGTAGCGGGCCACCGTGACGACAGACTGCAGGAGCTGACGTTCGGTGGCCATCAGATCGTGTGGCCAGGGTTTCATTCTTCTCCGCCTCCTTCTCCTCGGACCGATACGTTCGCGGCGCAGTGGTACAGGACGCTCTTGAGCTGGAAGGGCGTGAGCCACGGATGCTTGCTCAGGACGAGGGCCGCGATCCCGGCCATGTGCGGCGCCGCGAAGCTGTTGCCGGTGTTGCGGACCGTGCCGCCGCCCAGGCTCGCCACCGGTACGCGCACCCCGCGGGCGCGGAACTCGACCGGGGGAGCGGCGTTGTAGTAGAAGCGCATGCCGTCCGGTTCGGCGTGGCTGGCGACCGAGATGACCGAGGCGAAGTTCCAGGGGAAGCTCTCGATCGGCAGGTTGTGGGCCGCCGCGACCACCGCGGTCCGGCGGAAATAGGCACGGTCGCACAACTCGCCCAGCCGGTCGCGGAATTCGACCCTGCTCGTCGACAGGCTCATGCTGACGACGTCGAACCCCTCCTCGATCGCGAAGGCGAGTCCGGCGATCAGCGCGGAGGCGCTGCCGGCCCTCCCGTCACCGAGCACCTTCAGCGAACTGATCGACACCCGGGGCGCGAGGGAGCGGATGATCCCCGCGCAGGCCGTCCCGTGCCCGGCCGTGTCGAGTGGCTCGCACTCCTCCACGCGCGGAGCCCGGCCCTCGGCGCTCACCACCTGCCAGGCCCGCTCGACCGTGCCGACCAGCGGGTGGGCCGCCTGGACACCGCTGTCGAGCACGCAGACCCGTACGCCCTCGCCGCTCGCGCCCTCCCAGGCCCAGCGCGGGCCGATCCCCGCGAAGAGGGCCGTCGGCAGGGGGTCGCCGGGATCCCCGCCGGCCGGCATGCTCCACGCGGGCATCCCCGACGCGTGCGGCCGCCGCTCGCGCCGCCAGGGCGCGCCGTTCACCTCCATGCGCGCACCGCTCCCAGTGGTTTCGCCGCGCCGACGGCCGCATAGCTGTCGACGGCCAGCCCGGCCATGGCCCGGGCCCCGGCCGCCTCGCCCAGCAGCCGGTGGGCCCGGGCCAGATCGAAGCAGACCTCGCCCCGCAGGCACGGGTCGTCGAGATCCCGGAGCAGCCGCAGCACCTCGGCGCGCAGCGGATCGGCGCGCCCCTGCGCGGCGGCGCCCAGTACGGCCGCCGACAGGCACAGGATCCGGCCCCGGACATCCATCTCGCCGCGCCGCTCGAGCAGTTCCGCGATCCTGCGGGCCGCCTCGTCCGCCCGCTCCCGGCGGGCGCACTCGCGGGCCGCCTGCACCCGCATGGTCAGCGCGACCGGTACGTAGCCGGCCTGCTCCAGAGCGTCCGCCGCGTCGCGGAAGCGCCGCTCGGCCTCCGCGTGATCACCCTCCAGCGAGGCGGCCAGCGCTGCCACCTGATCGACCAGGACCCGCCCCATGGTCAGCCGGAGCTGTGCGACGACGGACTCGGCCTCGGCCAGCGCCGTGCGCGCACCGGCACGGTCCCCGGTCAGCGCCAGGCACCGCGCGCGGGCCGCCAGCGCGGGCAGGGCCAGGAACCGGTCGGCGGCGAACCGCTCCAGGAGCTCCGTGCATCCCGCGAGCTTCTGCGCCATCGGGCTCGGCGACCACTGCCGGATCTCGCACAGGGCCACGAGCAGACGGTCCTCCTCGTACGCGTCACCGGCGTCCCGGGCGTGCGCCAGCGCGGCGCACGCCGCTTCCTCGGCCGCCCCGAACCGGCCGTGGTCCAGGTGGATCAGCATCCGCAGCTGCTCGAACCGGCACCGCGCGGACCGGTCGGGCTCCTCACGGCCGAGCGCGGCCCGCAGCCCCGCCACGTCGGCCGGGGCGACCTTGCCGAGCCGGGCGGCCAGAAGCAGCCGCTGCACCCGCACCAGGGCGGGATCCGAGGTGTCGCGCCACGCCCCCTCCTCCACCACCTCCAGCGCACCGCGGGTGTCCCCGGAGAGCATGAGGGCGTCGCTGAGCCGGACGGCCGCGACCGACCGGCACCGGTCCGGCCCGCCCCGCGCCAGTACGAGGGCCCGTCCGAGCAGTCCGATCGCGGTCGGTACGTCACGCTGCCGCAGCGCCACGGTGCCCTCGCCCAGCAGGGCCCCGGCCGCCTGCCGGGCCAGTTCCGGCAGCTCCGCGTCGTCCGGGCGCAGCCCCCCGAGGAGCCGGGTGGCGGCTTCGAGGTGGAAGCCGGGGCTGAAACCGTGTTCGGCCAGCCGCCGGTGCCAGGAGACGCGCTGCTCCTTCTCCAGCCTGCCGTACGCCACTTCGTGCACCGGCTGCTGGACGAAGCGGTAGCCGCCCTCCTCCGCGGTGGCGTGGAACAGCCGCTGCGCCGCGAGCTCCGCGACGGCGGCCTCCGGCGCCGGCTCGCCCAGCAGCGCGAGCTGCTCCAGGGTGAAGGCGGGGCCGATCACCGAAGCCGCGCCCAGCAGCCGCCGGCCCGGCGCGGGCAGCCGGTCGATCATGGCCCCGACCATGGCCGTGATGCTCGGCGGCACCTCGTCGACGGTCCGGCCGTTCCTCAGCCAGTCCATCATCAGCCGGATGTACAGCGGATTGCCCGCGCTGTACAGCGCGACCCGGTCGACCTGTTCGGCCAGGCCGAGCCCGTGCAGCTCGACCTCCTCGCCGCTCCCGTGTCCGGCCAGGGAGAGCGCCAGCCGCGCGCTGTCGGGAGGGACCAGCGCCCCGAGCTCGATCACGTCCGCTCCCCGGGGGCCGGAGCCCTCGTGCGGCCCGGAGTCCTCATCCGCCCCGGAGTCGTCCCCCATGCCGGAGTCCTCCCGTGACCAGGGCCCTCCCCGCCCCGTGAGCTCCGGCCGGGACACGCAGATCATCAGGAGCGGGAGGTCCCGTAGGCCGTCCAGAAGCTCGCCGATGAGCCGCAGGAGCGACTGGCCGGCCCACGCGAGGTTGTCCCACACCACGACGAGCGGGCCGGAGGCCGCGGCGGTGAGCAGCTCGCGGGCCGCCCAGGACACCTCCTCCACGCCCGGGCCCACGCCCACGCCCGCACCGGCCCGCCGGGGGAGCGAGGCGGCGCGCAGAGCCGCGAGCACCCCGGCGAGCCGGGCGTCGGTCCGCAGCAACTCCGCGCAGGCCGGCGCCCGCCGGGTCAGCGCGTCCAGCATTTCCACGAGCGCCCCGTAGTTCCCGTCCGTTCCGTAGGACTGGCAGCTGCCGAACACCGCGACGGGCCTGGCCCCGGCCGCGACGAGATCGTCCACGGCCTCCCGGACCAAGCGGGTCTTGCCGATGCCAGGGGGCCCGAGCACCGTCACCAGCTCCGCGCACCGCTCCCGGGCCACCCGGTGATAGATCCGGCGCAGCCGGTGGCGTTCGGCGCCGCGGTCCACCATGAGGGAACCCTTGTCGGCGCAGCCCTCCCCGCCCTCGCCGTCGGCGGGGGCCTCACCGGTGACCACCAGCACGGGCACCGGCTCGGCCTTGCCCTTCAACGCCACCGGCGGCACCGGGACCATCGTGTAGTGCGGACGGGCCAGGTGCGCCACGGTCTCGTTCACGATGATCTCCCCGGCGACCGCCAGTGACTGGAGGCGCGCGGCGAGGTTCACCACGTCGCCGACGACCCGGATGCCGGCCCGGGCCGAGCGCGTCACCAGAGCCTCACCGGCCGCGATCCCGCAATGGACCTCGACCGCAGCCGCGTCGGTGGCCGGCGTGCGCAGGTCACGGACCTCGGCGCGGATCCGCGTGGCCGCGCGCAGCGCCCGCGGGGCGTCGTCCTCCTGCGAGGTGTCCGCCCCGAAGACCGCCATGACGGCGTCGCCGATGAACTTCTCGACGACCCCGCCGTGTTCCTCCACCGCGGCCGAGCAGATCTCGTAGTACTCGTCGAGCAGCCGCTGCAGCGGCTCCGGGTCCACGCGCTCGGCGAGCCGGGTCCAGCCGACCAGATCGAGGAAGAGCACGACCACAAGTCTCCGGCTCACGCGCGATCAGAGCAGCTTCAGGTCGTGCGCCCACACCTCGGCGTCCGCACCGGCATCCGCCTCGATCAGCCGCAGTTGCACCGCTACGACGACCGCGGTCTCCTCCTCGGTCAGGGCCGCGAGCACCCCGCGCTGAGCAGTGCTCAACTGGTCGACCGGAAGTCCGGCCTCACGCAGAGCGGTCAGAGGATCGAACACGTCACCCACCCCTTTCACGGGGCCGCACGGCGGCGGCCACACATCGATCGGCAGGAGCCGGTGGACGTAGCAGTAGGCCACCAGCTCCGCCCTGTTCCTGCAGTTGAACCGGTCGAGCAGGACACTGATCTCCTCGCCCACCGTGTGCCTGCTCAGGCGCAGCGCACGGGCCACGCGGTCGGTCGTGTGCCCCCGTGCCACCAGGGCCACGAGCACCAGGCCCCGGCTGGAGATCTCGCCACCCCGTGACGCCGTCACCGGCGCGGACTCCTCACGGCGGGCTCCTCACGACGGGCTCTTCGCGACGCACTCCCCACGACGCACTCCTCACGACGTACTGCGTACGAACAACTCACGGACCATGACGGCCGCCATGAACGAGACGCCGTGCCAGCGCGCCTTGCGTTCGAACCAGAGCCAGTCCCCGTCCGGGTTGGCCTCCAGGAACACCGGCTCCCCGGTGTCGGACACGAGCAGGTCGAACGCCCCGTAGCGCAGGTTCCACACGGCGCACAGGGCGCGTACGGCCTCGGCCGCGCGGGGCGGGCAGCCGACGTGCGTCACGGTGACGCTGTCGGGGTCCGTCATCGGGCTCGACGGATCGGGCTTGCGGACCTCGAAGGCGCAGATCCCGCCGTCGAGGTGATAGACGCGCAGCTCACGCGCGTGTGCCACGTACTCCTGGACCACGACCGGGCGCTCTCCCCGGGCGTCCGGAGCCGTTCCGGAGCCCCGCTCCAGCGCTTCCCGGCCCACGACCGAGGGAAGGCAGGTCTTCCAGTTGCCCCGGTCCGGCTCGAACAGCCGGAAGTCCGGAGTCTTGATCACGAGGGCCGGCGTCCCCACCTCGCGCGCGCCCGCCGCCACGTCGTTGGTGACGACCGTACGGGGCGTCCGCACACCCAGCCCGCGCGCCTGCGCCAGCTGGCCGGGCCCGACGACGGTGCCGCCCGGCAGAGCCGTCGCCGCCGTGGCCGACACCTGCCGGAGGAAACCGGACCAGGACTCCGCCCGCAGCGGAGTCATCGAACCCGCCGGTGTCGCCTGCGCCAGCAGCGCGCAGGCGGAACCGTGCCGCACCCAGACCACGGCCGGCCTGACCCGGCGCCCGGAGACGTGCAGCAGACCGGTGTCCACGTCCAGCGTCATGGACGTCGACATGAGTTCGTCCTGCCGGATCAAAATCGCCGGAGTTTCCAGAGGCCCCGTCAAAGCATCGCGAACGGCCTCCAATTCACGGCCGCCCGCGCAATTCACCAGAACCACAACGGATTGGCCGTCGCGGTCTTCCGCCTGCCCTGAACGGCTCATGCCGTGAATGCTAGCCAACGGGGGGCGTGCGGGCGGCGGCAGAACGGAGGCAGTTCCAAGGCAGCTTGGACAGCGGCCGCTTCCGTGCCCTCCCGCGGGCGTAACGTCCAGCCGCAGCAACTCGAGAACTCGATCGGACATCCAGGAGAAACAACAAGAGGAACACCAATCACATCGTGGAGGGCGGACCGTGGCGAATGGTGTGGTGAACGCCGAGGAACTGACCAAGCGTTACCGCGGGAAAGAGACGCCGGCTGTCGACCGTATTTCATTCGACATCGCCAAAGGCGAGACCATCGGTCTGCTGGGACCCAACGGTGCCGGAAAGACCACCCTGATGAAGATGATCTGCGGCGTCACCCCTCCCACCACCGGGCGGATCCGGGTGTTCGGCGTGGACCCGGCCCGCGACCCGGTCGCCGCCAAGAGCGGCATCGGCGCGATGCACCAGTCCGCCCCCTACGACGAGATGCTCTCGGCCCTGGACAACCTGCTGATCGCCACCCGCTTCAAGGGTCTCTCCTGGCGCACCACCCGCCCCTGGGCGATGGAGGTGGCCGAGTACCTCGGCCTGGGCGATCACCTGTCCCGGCTCGTCTTCCAGCTGTCCGGCGGCCAGCGTCAGCGGCTGCAGCTCGTACGGGCCCTGCTGACCATCCCCGAACTCCTCATCCTCGACGAGCCCTCGGCCGGACTCGACGTGGCCGGCCGGCACCAGATCGAGCGGTTCGTCCGGTGGCTCCGCGAGGAGTACGGCATGACCGTGATCTGGACCAGCCACATCATCCAGGAGCTGGAGCGCAACGCCCAGCGGGTCCTGGTCATCAACCAGGGCAAGGTGGTCCGCTTCGCCCAGCCGAGCGAGCTGGTAAGGGAGTTCGGTGGCGCTCACCTGCTGGTCAGCGTCGACGACGCGGTCGCGGCCAAGGTCGTCAAGGAGTGGGCGGCCGCGGCGGGTCTGGCCGCGACGGCCCAGGACGCCGAGGTGCGCATCGAGAACGCGCAGGTCCGGGACGTGCTGCCGCAACTGTCCCGGCACTGCCACGACGCAGGGGTCGCGATCTCCGGAATCTCCACCGTCACCGACTCGCTGGAGCAGGTCTTCCTGCGCATGACCGGGAACGAGGGCTGAGACCGTGGCCGACCTGGGATTCAAGACCACCGCACCGGTCGCGTCGGGGAAGCCGGCGGACTTCACCGCCGTGTTCTACCGCGAGTACGCGCTCCTCGCCCGCAACAGGGTCAACCTCATCCTCGGCCTGACCCCGATGCTCGTGTACCTGCTCCTCGTGAACACCTCGCTGGGCAACGTCGTCGGGAACATCACCTACCGCGGCGAAACCCTCCCCTTCGCGGTCTTCCTGCTCCCCATGGTGCTGGCCATGTCGGTGGTCAGCGCCTCCGGGACGACGGGCATGGCGATGTTCCAGGAGGAGATGAGCGGGGTGTCCACCCAGCTCTGGAGCTGGCCGCTGCGCCGATCGCGCTTCCTGGCCGGCAAGCTCCTGGCCGGGGTCTCGCTCGTACTGGCCCAAAGCCTGCTGGCCCTGGCCGTCGCAGCGATCATCTTCGACTACCCCTTCCACGCCTCCCACTGGATCTGGCTGCTGCTGGCGCTGGTGCTCTCGTCGGTGGCGTTCAACGGGCTGTACCTCGCGGCGGCCGTCCTCATCAGCGACTACCGCACCTTCATGGTGCTCACCAGCGTGTCGGTACCCGTCCTCGTCTTCGCCGCTCCCTCGCTGTCCACCTCGCAGCAGCTCCCCACCGTGCTCCGGTGGATCTCGACGGTGAACCCGGTGTCGTACGCCGTCACCGGAATGCGCGACGCCGCGATCTTCGGCCTGGGCAAGGCCTGGCCCTCCCTGGTGGTGCTCGCCGTCGTCGCGATCGCCGCCAACTTCGTCGCCGGCCGGGCGCTGTTGCGGCGCACCCGGAACCTCTGACCCGCAGGAGCTCCCCACCGTGCAGAACGACGATGCACCCCTGGCCTGGCTCGCCACACCCGCGGACCGCTCCGTACACCGCCTTCCGGGCACGGACAGAGCCCAACCGCCCAAGGCAACCTGGGAGATGGCGACACGCGCCGCGGCCAGGGTGGGCGTCACCCGGGTCGCCGACATCACCCGGCTCGACTCCATCGGCATCCCGACCTTCCAGGCGATCCGGCCGCTCTCCAGGACGCTCGCCGTCTCCCAGGGCAAGGGGATGACCTCCGAACTGGCCAGGCTCTCGGCGGTGATGGAGTCGGTCGAGACCTGGCACGTGGAACAGCCGGCCCTGCCCGCACTGACCGCCACCCCCCGCACGCTCCGTGCGCGACTGGGCTACGAGGTGTCCGCGCTGGCGCCCTCCGCGCCGAGCCTGCTGCACGACGGGCTGCCGCTGGACTGGGTGGCGGCCAGATCCCTGGTCGACGGAGCGCGCACCCTCGTCCCCGTGAACGCCGTCCGGCTGACGCTGGAGGAGAACACCGACTGGAACCCGCCGGTGTTCTTCGAGTCGACGAACGGCCTGGCCGGCGGGAACACCCGGATCGAAGCCGCCCTGCACGCGCTCTGCGAGGTCATCGAGCGCGACGCGATGACGGCCGCGGTCACCGGGGGCGGGGAGATGGGCGTACGCGTGGACCCGCGCTCCCTCGGGTCGCCGGTGGCGGACGAGCTGTGCACGCTGATCGAACGGGCCGGCGTCGTCCTCGAGGTCCGCCTCGTCCCGTCCCCCACCGGCCTGCCGTGCTTCCTGTCCTGGGTCGCGAGCGAGGAGTACCCGGCACCGATGTTCGGCTTCGGCTGCCACATCGGCCCGGAGATCGCCCTCACCCGCGCCGTGTCCGAAGCGGCCCAGGCCAGGCTGGCCTACATCTCGGGGGCCCGGGACGACCTGCGCGAGGACTTCGGGCGGGCGGACACCGGCCGGGTGCGCGGCGCGCGGCCGGGCCCGGCCGCCGCCGACCTCAGGGGCCTCGTGGAGGAGCCCGTCCAGTACGGCAGCCTGGCCGGCGCCCTGGCCCACGTGGTGCGCCGGGCCGCCGCCGCCTTCTCCCATCCGCCCCTCCTCGTCGACCTGACGCGCGAGGAGATCGGGGTCCCGGTCGTCAAGGTCGTGGCTCCGGGGAGCCGCGTATGCCCGGAGGTGCTGTAGTGAACGGGTCCGGTGTGAAGGGGTCCGGCGTGAACGGGTCCGGCGCGAGCGGGTCGAGGGTGATCGTCTACGCGGGGCCGACGATCTCGGCCGCCGACGTCCACGCCGTGCTCCCGGAGGCGGACGTACGGCCCCCCGCGGGCCGGGGCGACCTCCTCGCGGAGCAGTGGCGCCCGGGAGACGTGGTCGTGGTCGTCGACGGCTACTTCCGGGAACGGCGCTCCGTCGGCCACAAAGAGATCCTCCAGGTGCTCACCGAGGGCGCGGAGGTGATCGGCGCCGCGAGCATGGGCGCGCTGCGGGCCGCGGAACTCGCCCCGTGCGGCATGCGGGGCCTCGGGACCGTCTTCACCATGTACGCCTCGGGCGAGATCGACGGGGACGACGAGGTGGGGGTCCTGCACGGCCCGGCCGAGAGGGGGTACCCGGCGCAGACCGTGGCCCTGGTGAACCTCCGCTACGGCTGCAAGGAGGGCGTCGAGACCGAGCTGATCGCGCCCGGCGCGGGCCGCCGGATCGTGGCGGCGGCCGCGGCGCTGCCCTTCACCCACCGGGGCTGGAAGGACATCGAGCAGGCGCTGGACGACGTGGACGGCGTGGACGACGAGGACCGGGAATCCCTGCGGACCCTGGAGGAGATGATCGCCTCGGGCGTCTGGGACCTCAAACGGCTCGACGCGATGGCGGCGCTGCGCGCGATCGCGAGCCGGGGCGCCGTGGCCCCCGGTCCGGTCGCGCCCGAGGTGACCTTCACCGGCATCAGCCGGACCCAGTCCCTGGTCCGGCGGACCCGCCGGGAGCACGCTCCCGGCCGGTGGATGTCGGACCTCGACGTACTGGACGCCGCCCGGCTGTTCGACGAGGGCTACCCCGCCGTGCACGAGGAGGTGCTGACCGGACTGCTGGAGGAGCTCGCAGGCACGAGGGGCATGACGCTCGAGGCGTACGCACGGGCCAAACTCGGGCTCGACGGCCGGTCGTCGCTGCCGGACTCCCTGACCCGCTGGTTCACGGAGGAGGAACGGACCGGGCTGCCCGCCGCCGACCGGATCCGGCTGCTCATGGTGCGGGTGTGGCCGGTGTGGCAGTCGGTCGACTGGCGGCCGGCGGTCCTGGCACGCCTGCGGGACTCCGGGCGCTGGGACGAGTGGTGCGCCCTCGTCGTCCGGGCCGACGAGGCCGCGCAGGAGACCCGGCCCAAGCTCGTGGTCCCGCCGCCGGCGATGTGCGCGAAGCTCTTCCTGCGCCACTGGCAGGGACGCGGCACCTCGCCGGACGCCGAAATGGCCCGCCGCGGATTCACCGGCCTCGACGGGCTCGGCGGTGCGGTCCCGAGGTTCTTCGCCCTGGACGTGCTGCGGGGGCGCGAACGCCGCGGGCGGTGAGCGGTGAACGGTGAGAGGTGGGCGGTCTAGGATGGGAACATGCGTACGAACAAAGGTGAGGTGCGCCCCGCTCCGAGCCCGGAGCTGAGCGGGGCGGAGCTGGCTCGCTGGTACTGGACCCTGGCCGAACTCACCGCGCTGGCGCGCAGGATGGGCCTTCCCGCCGGAGGAGGGAAGGCGGCGGTCGCGGCACGGATCGCGGCCGCGCTGGACGGGCTCCCGGCCCCTGCTCCGGGCCCGGCCGCCGGTCGGCCCGCCCGCGGTGCGGGCCGGCAGCTCGCCGCCCCCGTGGACGGTGCCAGCGTGATCCCGCCGGGGCAGCGGTGCAGCCAGGTGCTGCGGGCGTACTTCGTCCGGGAGATCGGGCCCGGGTTCCACTTCGACGCCTTCATGCGGGATTACGTCGCCCAGGGCGCGGGACGCACCCTCGCCGACGCGGTCGCCCACTGGCACGCCACCCGGGCGCGAGCGGCGCAACCCCGCGAGATCGGTGCCCAGTTCGAGCTGAACCGGTTCCTCAGGGACTGGCACGCCCGCCACCCCGAGGGCACCCGCCCGCAAGCCCTGGCCGCCTGGCGGGACCACCGCTCCAGCCCCCGGAAGGCCGCCGTCACTCCCGGGCCGGAGTGAGCCCCGGCTCCGCGGGCTCCGGCAGGCGCCGGGCCAGGGCCCAGGCCAGCAGGGGGAGCGCGACCAGCGGGAGCAGGGCCGTGTGCAGCGAAGCCGCGTCGGCGGCCGAGCCGATGAGGGGGCTCGCGAGGCCGCCCACGCTGACGGTCAGGCCCAGGGTGACCCCGCTCGCGGTGCCCATGCGGTTGGGCAGGTAGTCCTGACCCAGGGTGACCTGGAGGGAGAAGGGCACGTACAGCGCGGCGGCGGCCAGCGCCGAGCAGACGTACACCAGCGGCAGCGGCAGGAAGAGGATGCCCGCGACGGCCGGCGCCACCGACGCGTAGGCGCGGTGGACGGTGGTGACCCGCCCCCAGCGCGCGGCCAGCCGGCCGCCCAGGAGGGTGCCGCCGGCGCTCCCCGCGAAGAGGGCGAACAGGGCCACGGCGCCGGCGGTCTCGCCGCCGCCGCGCTCACGCACGTACAGCGCGATGAAGGTGCTCAGTCCGGTGAAGACCACCGAGCGCACGACGACCACCAGGGAGAGCCGCAGGAAGGCCCGCCGGTCGTCGCGGGGGCGCCGGAGCGGGGGCGCAGCCACCGCCCGCCGGGTGGTCGAACGCTTCGCGGACGGCGGCCGGTTGAGGAACACGCCCAGCGCCGCCGGGGCGGCCAGCAGCCACCACCCCGCCGGGCCCGGCAGTGCCAGCGCGCCGACGACCAGCAGCGGGGCGCACGCGAAGCCGACGTTGCCGCCGAGTGCGAACCAGCTCATCGCACCGTGCCCGGGGCCGCCCACCGTACGGACCAGCCGGGCGGCCGCCGGGTGGTAGGCGGCGACGCCCAGCCCGGACAGGGCGACGGCGGCCAGAGTGGCCGCGTACCCGGCGTCGAGTCCGACCAGGGCCACCCCCAGCCCCGCGGCGGCGGTGGCCAGCGGGATGAGCCAGGGCATCGGCCACCGGTCGGCGAGCGCTCCGAACAGCGGCTGGACCACGGAGGACAGCAGCGAGGCGGCCAGCACGATGCCGGACGCGGCGGCGTACCCGTACGAGCGCTCGGAGACGAGGAACGGGACGAGCGCGGCGACGGCGCCCTGGTAGACGTCCACGCAGGAGTGGCCCGCCGCGAAGGCGGCCGTCCGGAGCCGGGCCGGGCCGGACCGGGACTCGGGCTGGGGGTGGGACTCGGGCTGGGAGTGGGACTGGAGGGGTCTCATGGAGGTCACCGGTCGAGAATCGCTCCCGCCGGGGGCGGCCCGCTTCCGATAAATTGCCGGATGATGCAGAAAATCCGCCACACCCCGCGCGCGGCCACGAGCATGCGCGAGCTCGACACCCACCACGGCATCGATCCGCACCGCCACGACGACCACCAGATCTGCTACGCGGGTTCCGGGGTGCTGTCCGTGACCACCGACGCGGGCACCTGGGTGGCCCCGACCACCCGCGCCCTGTGGATCCCGGCCGGGACCGTGCACGAGCACCGCGCCTTCGGCCGGGTCGACCTGCACAGCGTGGGCCTGCCCACCCGCCTCAACCCGCTCTCGCTCTCCGCCCCCGCCGTGCTCGCGGTGGGCCCCCTGCTGCGCGAACTGATCCTGGCCTACACCCGGGCCCCGCAGGACGACAGCGCCGAGCGGCGCCGGATGCTGGCGGTGCTGCTCGACCAGCTGCGGGCCTCGCCGCTCCAGCCGCTGCACCTGCCCGCTCCCGCGGATCCCCGGCTGGCCGTGGTGTGCGCACTGCTGCACGCCGATCCGGCGGACCGGCGCGGGCTCGCGGAGCTCTCCGCGCAGGCCGGGGCCGGGGCGGGGGAGCGGACCCTGAGCCGGCTGTTCCGCGCCGAGCTGGGCATGACCTTCCCCCAGTGGCGGACCCAGCTGCGGCTGCACCACGCGCTGCGGTTGCTGGCGGTGGACACCCCCGTGACGGTGGTCGCGCACCGTTGCGGCTGGTCCTCGACGAGCGCGTTCATCGACGTGTTCCGGCGGGCCTTCGGGCACACGCCGGGAGTGCACGCCAAGGGCTGACCGGTTCGTCTGGCCGTCCGCGCCGCACGGGGTCAGCATGGGGGAAGGAACCGGTTCGGGGCCGGGCGATCGGGAGGAACCCATGGCGCACACCCCGACGACCGACGTACTGATCGTGGGCGCCGGCCCGGTCGGCCTCAGCGCGGCCGCGGAACTGCGCCGGCACGGCGTGAGCTGCCGCCTCGTCGACCGGCTGCCGGCCCGCCTCCCGTACGCGAAGGCGGTCGGCATCCAGCCGCGCACGCTGGAAATCTGGGACCGGATGGGTCTGGCCCGCACCGTCTTGGAGGTCGCTGTGCCCCTGCGCGGTCAGCTGATCTACGTCAACGGCACCGAACAGGCCCGGATCGAACTCATGCTGCCCCCCGAAGTGCCGTACCGGTTCGCCGCGTTGCCGCAGTACGAGACCGAGCGGATCCTCGAGGAGCACCTCGCGGCGCTGGGCACCGTCATCGAACGCGGCACCGAACTGCTGTCGTTCACACAGGACGGGGACGGGGACGGGCCCGAGGCCGGGGTCACCAGTCGCCTGCGGACGGCGTCCGGCGGTGAGGAGGAGCTGCGCACCCGCTACCTCATCGGCTGCGACGGAGCGCACAGCACCGTGCGCAAGGGGCTGGGACTGTCGTACGAGGGCGGGGCCTTCGCCGAGGAGTACATGCTGGCCGACGTGGTGAGCGACTGGGACCTGCCCGAGGGGTACGGCCTGCGGTCCATGCACGTCGGCGCCGACGGGTCCACGGACGACCTGCTGGTGTGCATTCCGCTGCCGGGCCGGGGCCGCTACCGCATGTCGATGCTGGTCCCGCCCGAACTCTCCGCGCAGCCGGACGAGGGGCCGGCAGGCGGACCGGCCGGGGGCCCCGGAGCGGGCGACGGCGTGCTGCACGGGCTGGAAGGGGGCCGGGTCCCCGGGCTTTCCCACATCCAGGCCGTCGTCGACCGCCTCGCCCCCGCCCCGGCCACGGTCTCCGCGATGCGCTGGTCCTCCGTGTTCCGCATCAGCCACCGCATCGTCGACCGCTACGGCGACGGCCGCGTCTTCGTCGCGGGCGACGCCGCCCACATCCACCCGCCCACCGGCGCCCAGGGCATGAACACCGGGATCCAGGACGCCTGCAACCTCGCCTGGAAGCTCGCGCTCGCCCTCCGGGAGACGGCCGGCCCCGCCCTGCTCGCGACCTACGACGCGGAGCGCCGCCCCGTCGGCGAAGAGGTCGTCGGCCGGACCGTGCGGCATGCGACCCAGGGCATGGAGAACGAACCGGACGATCTGCGGACCGTGCTGCTCCGCGAGGCCCAACTGCTCGTCGGCTACCGCGACGGACCGCTCGCCGGCAGCCCGTTCGGCCCGGCCGACGCACCCCAGCCCGGCGAACGGGCCCCGGACTGCTCCGGGTTGACCCTGCCCCTCGCCGCCTACCCCTCACGGCTGCTCGACGTGCTGCGCGGCCGGGCCGGCCATGTGGTGCTCCTGTACGGGGACGACGGCGCGGCCCTGGCCGGGGCCGCCGAGCAGGCCCGGGCAGCGGGGGCGGCGCTGGCGGAGGACGACGCGGCCGGGAGCGGCGTTCCCGGCCCGCCGGTCCTGGCCGTCCTGGCCCGCGAGGCCGCACTCGACGCCTCCGCCGCACTGCCCGATGCCGTCCCCGGATACCGGGACGCAGCCGGGGAGTTCGCCCGGCTGTACGGCGCCGACGGCCCGACCGGTTTCCTCGTACGCCCCGACGGCCATCTCGGCGCCCGCTTCCCGCTCTCCGGCACGGCGGCCGCCCTGTCCGGCTACCTCGCTTCGCTGTCCGCCCGGCACGATCCGAAAGAGACGGCCTAGGCGCGGGCGTACCGCAGCAGCACCACCCCGTTGCCGAAGGTGCGGGTCTCCTCCAGCCGGAGCGGGACCAGTCCGTCGGAGGGCGGGAAGAGGGGGTGGCCGCGGCCGATGCGGACGGGCTGCACGTAGATCCGGTACTCGTCCACCAGGCCGTGGCGCAGGAACGAGGCGGCGAGGTCCGCCCCGCTCAGCGTCAGGTCGCCGCCCGGGGCGGCCTTGAGGGCGGCGACCTCCGCCGGTACGACCTCCCGCAGTACGGTGGCGTTCGGGTCGGTCTGCTCGGCGGCCAGGGTGCGCGAGTACACGTACTTCCGCGCGGAGCGCCAGATTCCCGCGAAGTCCGTCACGGCCGCGCTCGCGGCGGGATCGGCGTCGGCGGTGGGCCAGTAGGCGTCCATCAGCTCGTAGGTGACCCGGCCCATCAGCATGCCGCCGACCGAGCGCAGTTCGTCGTTCATGTGCTGGTGCAGCTCTTCGTCGACGCGGTGCCAGTCGATCTGCCGCTCCGGGCCCTCGTGGTAGCCGTCGAGGGAGACCTGCGACATCAGGATGATCTTTCGCATGACCGGCCAGCCTACGCGCCCTCCATACTGGACGGCGTGAACACCGAAGCCGACACCACCGACACCTCCGGCGCCGCGGGTACCGTCCTGTGCGCCGTCGAAGGCCGTACCGGGGTGATCACCCTCAACCGCCCCAGGGCCCTCAACGCCCTCACCCACCCGATGGTGCTCCGCATCACCGAGGCCCTGACCGGCTGGGAGCGGGATCCGGGCGTGGAGCAGGTGCTCATCCGGGGCGCGGGGGAGCGGGGGCTGTGCGCCGGCGGGGACATCCGGGCCATCCACGACGACGCCAAGGCCGGGACGAGCGCCTCGGCCGGCTTCTGGCGCGACGAGTACCGGCTCAACGCGTACATCGCCCGCTACCCCAAGCCGTACGTGGCGCTCATGGACGGCATCGTGATGGGCGGCGGAGTCGGCGTGTCCGCCCACGGCAGCGTCCGCGTGGTCACCGAGCGCTCCCGCGTCGCCATGCCCGAGACCGGCATCGGCTTCGTCCCGGACGTCGGCGGCACCCACTTGCTGGCCCGCGCCCCCGGCCTGCTCGGCACCCATCTCGCCCTCACCGGCTCCGCGGTGGGCGCCGCCGACGCGCTGCTGTGCGGGCTCGCCGACCACTTCGTGACCGCCGACCGGCTGCCGGCGCTGACCGCCGAGCTCGCAGGGGCCCCGGCCCGGGAGGTGCTGGGGCGGTACGCCACCGAGCCCGGGCCGGGCGTGCTGGCGGGGGCGCGGGGCTGGATCGACCACTGCTACGCCGCCGCCACCGTCGAGGAGGTCGTGGACCGGCTGCTCGGATACGGGGACCCGGAGGCCAAGGAGGCCGCCGCGACGATCCTCGCCAAGTCCCCGACCGCGCTGAAGGTGACCCTGGAGGCCGTGCGCCGGGCCGCCGCGCTCGGCTCCCTGGAGCCGGTGCTGGAACAGGAGTTCAGGGTCTCCTGCCATGCGCTGACCGCGCCCGACCTGGTGGAGGGCATCCGGGCGCAGGTCGTCGACAAGGACCGCGACCCGCACTGGTCCCCGGCCACCCTCGGCGAGGTCACCGAACAGGACGTGGCCCGCTTCTTCGCCCCGCTCGCCGGGGACGGCCCCGGGATCCTCGCGGGGTGAACCCGTCCGCGGCGCGGGGGCGGCGTCTCAGAGCCCCCGCGCCCGGTCACCCGCCCCGGCCGGTGCGGTCGCCCGCGGACCGGGTACGTCGGCGCGGCGCCGCACCGACCAGCAGTCCGGGACCGGCTCCCCGAAGTGCTCCTCGTCCGTCATGGGGCCGACCTCGGTGTCCGTCCCGTCGCCGCTGTCCATGACGGGCCCGGCCATGCGGCCGGAGAGACGGGTTCGGGCGAAGTCGAACTGGGCCGGCAGGGGGACCAGGCGGGGCGGGGTCACGGGACCGTGCTCCTGTCCTACGCGGTGGGCGCGGCGCCGGTGACGGTGGCATCGGCGGCCGGCTCGGTCGCGGTCTCCACCCAGTCGACCAGTTCGATGATCACGCCGTTGGGGTCGGACACCAGGAACACGCGCTCGCCCCAGGGCTCCACCCGCGGCTCCATGACGATCGGGACGCCCTCGGCCCGCAGTCGCTCGTACTCGGCGGGCAGGTCCGCCACGGTGAACGCGAGCAGCACCCCGGCGGCCCGCTGCTCGCGCAGTTCCTCGGGGAGCACCTCCAGACCGCGCCGTACGAAGATCACGTTCGGGCCGTCGGGGTGGGAGAGGGAGGTGAAGCCGTCGGCGGCCATTGTCTCCTTGAATCCGAAATGCCTGGTCAGGAAGGCGGAAGAGGTGGTGGTGTCCTCGACGGTGAGGCAGATGGCGGTGTCGGTGATCCGCATGGGGTCCTCCTGGTGTCAGGGCTCGGAGTTTTATTATACATAGTATTATGTACGCCGTAGAAGGTTAACGTGGTGCTTGAATGAGCGGGCTGCCGGAAGGCGGCGGGAAGGGGGTCCGGAGTGACCACGGACCGGAGCGGCGCGGGCGACCCCGTCCGCACGCTGGAACTGCTGTGGCGCGAGCCGGGGCAGGGGGCGCCCAGCGGGCGGCGCGGACCCCGGCAGGGGCTGACCGTCGACGCCGTCGTCGACGGCGCGATCGCGCTCGCCGACGAGGCGGCGGGCGAGGGGCGGTCGGGACTGGCCGCGCTGACGATGCGGGCGCTGGCCCAGCGGCTGGGGGTCACCCCCATGACCCTCTACACCTACGTCCCCGGCAAGGCCGAGCTGCTCGACCTGATGCTCGACGCCGTCTACCTGGCCATGGAGCGCGGCGAGCCCGCCCCGGACGGAGCCTGGCGCGAGAAGGTCGCCCGCATCGCCGAGGAGAACCGCGCACTGTTCCTGCGGCACCCGTGGATCGGCGAGCTCTCCGTCACCCGCCCCCCGCTGGGCCCCGGAGTGATCGGCAAGTACGAGCACGAACTCGCGGCCTTCGACGGCATCGGCCTCACCGACGTGGAGATGGACGCGGCCCTGACCCACCTCCTCGGCTTCGTCCACGCGCAGGCCCTGGCCGCCGCCGACACCGCCGCGCACAACGCCCGCCAGAGCGACCAGGAGTGGTGGGAGCTCAGTGCCCCGCTGCTGGAGCGGGCCATGGACCCGGAGCGCTACCCCCTCGCCGGGCGGGTCGGCAGCGCGGTCGGCGGATACAGTCCCGGGACCGTGTGGGACTTCGGCCTGCGCTGCGTCCTCGACGGGATCGCCCGGCTGCTGGAGCGCCCCTGACCCGGCCCGGTCCGAAGGGCGCGCCCTACCGGTAGCCGGTGGGGTCCGCCGGGAGGTCCGGGTCCTGCACCTCGACCATGTACCGCCAGGCGTCCGGCCGGCTGCCGTCCACGTCCGTGAAGCCGTAGACCCGGGCGAGCTGGCCGCTGGAGAGCGACTGCCCGTTCCAGCGGGAGAGTTCCGGGTCGGCGGCCAGGGCCGCGACCGCGCGGCCGACGTAGAACGGGGTCTCCGAGATCCCGAAGTGCGGGACCGTCTTCAGTGCGTCCCGCCAATTCGCCTCGCTGACACCGAAGTTGTCGAGCATCATCTCCGACCGGAGCCAGCCCGGGGTCAGGGCCACCGCCGTCGCTCCGCGCGGTCCCACCTCGTGGCCGAGTGCGAACGCCATGCGCAGCACGGCGGCCTTGGCGATGTCGTAGAAGAAGGAGACGCGGTAGCGGCTCGCGTTGTACTCCGCCGTGCCGTCCGTCATCTCCACCACCAGCCCGCCCGGCTCGCGCAGCAGCAGCGGGAGCGCGTAGTGGCTGGTCACCGCATGGGTCTCCACGGCCAGCCGCAGCAGCCGCAGCCCCTTGTCCAGGTCGTGTTCCCAGACCGTGCTGTCCCACTCGAAGAGCCGCTCGCCGCCCCAGATGTCGTTCACCAGCACGTCGAGCCGGCCCCGCTCGGCGTCGATCCGCCCGACCAGGGCCTCGACCTCTCCGGGCACCATGTGGTCCGCGACCACCGCGATCCCCCGGCCGCCCGCCGCCGTGACCAGCTCGGCCGTCTCCTCGATCGTCTCGGGCCGGTCGTATTCCGAGCGCCTGCCCCGCGTACTGCGCCCGCTCACGTACACGGTCGCGCCCCGCGCCCCCAACTCGACCGCGATGCCCCTGCCCGCGCCCCGGGTCGCCCCGGCCACCAGGGCGACCTTGCCTTCGAGAGTCCGCTCTGCCTCCGTCATGACCGCGACCCTACGACGCCCGCGTGCGGCGGGGGCGGCGCGGCGCGCCTGCGGATTCCCGGGGGCGGGGCGGGTGCGGCCTTGAACAACCGGCCCCCGAGGCCGCACTGTTGGCCGAGATCCGTTCGTATTGTCAGGAGACAGGCTTGTCCACCGACCCCGCGCAGGCATCCGAGCCCACGCCCCCGTCCGCGACCCCGGCCCCGCACGTCATCGACCCCGCCGGCGGCTGCCCGCACGCCCTCAACGCCCGGCTGCGCGCCCGGGGCCCCGTGGCCGAGGTGGTCCTGCCCGGTGGCGTGCCCGGCACGGTCGTCCTCGGGCACGAGGCGCTGAAGGAGTTCCTCGCCCACCCCGATGTGGCCAAGGACGCCCGGCACTTCCCCGCCCTGCACGACGGCACCATCGCCCCGGACTGGCCGCTGCGCGTCTTCGCCAACGCCCAGGGCATGCACACCGCCGACGACACCGACCACCGCCGGCTGCGCTCCCTGGTGGGCAAAGCCTTCACCGCCCGCCAGGTGGAGCGGCTGCGCCCCCGGATCGAGGAACTGACGGCCGGTCTGCTGGACGACCTGGACCGGGCGGCGGAGGCGTCCCCCGACGGGGTGGCGGACCTGCGCACGCACGTCGCGCTGCCGCTCCCGATGAGCGTGATCTGCGAGCTCCTCGGCGTGGACCCCGAACACCGGGGGCGGCTGCACGAGCTGTCGCACACCGTCATCATCGCCACCGACACCACCCCGGCCGAGGTCATGGCGGCCGCACGCGAGCTCGTCGAGCTGATCGGCGCCATCGCCGCCACCCGCCGGGCCGATCCGGGCGAGGACCTGACGAGTGCGCTGATAGCGGCCCGCGACGGCGACGGAGACCGGCTCAGCGAGGCCGAACTCACCGGCACCATGCGGCTGATGCTGGTCGCGGGCCACGAGACCACGCTCAACCTGATCAGCAATGCCGTCCGGGCCCTGTGCACCCACCGCGACCAGCTCGCGCTGGTCCTGGAGGGCAAGGCCACCTGGTCGGACGTGGTCGACGAGACCCTGCGCTTCGACGCCCCGGTCAGCTGGTTCCCGTTCCGCTATCCGATCCGTGATCTGACCATCGACGGGACCTTGATCCCGCAGGGCACCCCGGTCCTCGCCGGCTACACGGCGGCCGGCCGCGACGAGGCCTTCCACGGCCCGGACGCCGACCGCTTCGACCTGACCCGCCCCACCGCGGCCCGTAGCCTCTCCTTCGGCCACGGCGCCCACTACTGCGTCGGGGCCCCGCTCGCCCGGCTGGAGGCCACCACCGCCCTGGAAGCCCTCTTCACCCGCTTCCCGGACCTGGACCTGGCCGTCCCCGAAGCCGAACTCCCGCACCAGCGCAGCTTCATCGGCAACAGCGTGGATTCGCTTCCGGTCCGGCTACGGGGCCTGGCCCGGCGGTGAGATCTCCGTACTCAGCCACCCCAGGGCGTCCGGGTACATCGCGATCCAGGTCTGGAAGTTGTGCCCGCCCTGCGGGCGGACCAGGGTCTTGATCCGGACCCCGGAGTTCCGGGCCGCCTCGGTGAAGTCGGTCAGCTGCTGCGGCGGGCTGTCCTTGTCCTGCGCGGACGTGGCCAGGAACAGCCCGACGTCCGTGTTCTTCTCGTGCTGGACCAGCCACATCGGGCTGTTGCGCTCGCGCAGCACGGGATCGGACAGCACCTCCGGGTCGCCGGTCAGCGGATCCGGGTCCAGGGCGGCGCCCGCCCGGAACGCCTTCGGGTACTGGAGCGGCAGCTTGGCCGCACAGAAGGCCCCGGTGGAGATGCCCATCAGCCCCCAGCCCCGGGGCTCCGGGAGCGTGCGGAAGTTCTTGGCGACCAGATCCGGCACGTCCTGGGCGAGCCAGCTCGCCACCTTGCGCTGCGGGGTGTCCGTGCAGTCGGTGTTCACCCCTCCGGGGTACAGGTCGGGGATCACCAGGATGAAGGGGTGCGCCGCGCCGAGCCGGACGAGCTGCTCCAGCGCGCCGGGCATGTCGCCGATGTCGATCCAGGAGCGGGGCGAGCCCGGGTAGCCGTGCAGCAGCATCAGCACGGGGAACCGGGTCTTGTCCGCGCCCGGTGCGTCGTACTCCGGGGGAGTCCACACGATGACCTGCCCGGCGAGCTTCGAGTGGGAGCCGCGGAAGTAGGTGGTGCGGATGCCGTCGCCGCCGAGGGTGAACCTGGCCCGTCCCAGCGGCGGCCCGGTCATCGCGGAGTCGTTCTGCCCGGTGTCGGTGCCGAGCAGGTCGTCCCAGGAGGAGTAGAGGCCGTAGCTCCCGTTGATCCAGGTGGCCACCACGCAGATGGCGGTGAGCTGGCACAAGCCGATCATCAGCAGCCGGGCCGGCCAGCGCACCCAGCCGGGGCCGGGGATCCGGTTCCACAGGAGCAGCGCGGCGAGCATCGCGAGTGCCGTGACGACGATCAGCGTGACGAGGAACGACGTACTGGTCAGCTCCACTGCGCCGGCTCCTGACGTACGACGGAATGATGGAGAATTCCGGACAATACGCCAAATCTACGACGCGCACCGCCCGGGGGAGGGGGCGGCACGCATCGTGTCGGACCCGGGGAGGGGTGCCGGGAGGAGAGGGTGCTGGATCCGATCCCGAACGGCTTGTCCAGGAAGGGCCGGATGAAGGTCCAGGCCGCCAGGACGCGGAGGGCCGCGAGGGCGATGCGGGCCGGCAGGGTGAGGGTGGGCTCGCACCTCCGGTCGTGCCGGCGGTCGCGCCGGTGGTGGTGATCTTGCGGGAAGGGGGGATCGCGGTGGCCATGACGTGCACCTTTGCCCGTTGCCGGGATCTCGTGAATGCATTCACAATCTGCGATCTTCATCCCGCGCGAACACGCGGCGAAGATCCCGAACCGATGGGCCGGGAGACCTCGCAGGTCAGGACCTTGGTCCTGGGGTAGATTCACCGCCTGTTCACCTGCGCGGTTCCGGGGCTTTCGGGCGGGCTGGTGTCGTATGAGGCATGATCGACGGGGATATGCGGAAACTGCAGAAGAAGCAGAAAGTGACGAGTCGCCGGATTCGTTCCGGAGTGCGGTCCGGGATCGCGCCGGTGGCGCCGTCGCGCGCGGGCTACCAGGTCAAACTGCTGGTCGACCCGGACCGGGTGCTCGACGCCGACGGCCGGCCCACGGCGGCCGCGGCCGCCGCGCTGTCGCTGGGCGCACCCGGCCGCTCGGAGGTCGCCCAGTACGTGGACGACGCCGGGCGAAGCCTGAACGGGCAGGGCTGGATCGTCCGCATCCGGCGCCACGACGACGAGAACCGGATCCGCCTCGCCTACAAGGCCCGCTTCGACATCGAGGGCGACGGTACGGACCCGGCCGCCGTGCGGCGCGTGATGGACCGGGCCTCAGGGCACAACTTCTGCGCGGGCGAAGGCAATTACACCGTCCAGGTCAACCTCAGCCACACCCGCGCCACCCTCGACTTCACCAACAAGAAGTGCCGGCCGGTCCCGGGGCTGGCGCCCGGCGAGCTGCCCGGGCTCGACGCCTCCCGCGCCCTCGTCCTGGAACGCCTCCCCGGAAAGCTCGCCAAGTGGGGTGCGAAACCTGCCGGTTGGGCGGAGTCGGTCACCGCTTCATCTCGACTCCACGGTCCCGTAAAGCAGGCCAACTATCCTGGCCGGATGCTCGATCACCCGATGGAGACGCAAGTCAGCCGGCTGCGGACCGCCTCCGGCGAGCTGACCTGGTTCACCGAGATCACCGCCAAGGGGCGCACCCTGCGCGACGCGGTCGAGCTGCGCGCCGACCTGATGGGCAAGCTCCGCGCCGAGGGCTGGCTGCTGGAGCGGGACGCCTTCAAGACCGACCTCATCCTCGGCTCGTGAACACCTCCGCGCCCGTACCCATACGCGTGGCCCACCTGGCCGACCTGCACATAGGCTCCGCGCTGCGCGGCCTGGCCGACTATCCCGGGGCGCCCGCGATTGACGGGCGCGAAGCCCCGTACGAGGCCCTGAGCGCGGCCGTGCACCGCATCGTCGGGGGCGGCTACGACGCGGTGCTCATCGCCGGGGACGTCTTCGACCGCCGCCACGCCGACGCCCGGGCGCTGGCCGCCTGCCAGGACGCGCTCGGCGCCTTCCACGAGGCGGGCCTGCGCACCGTGGTGGTCTCGGGCAACCACGACGCCGAGACCCCGCTGCCGCACAAACTGAACCTCCCGCCCTCGGTGCGCTGGCTGGGCGCCGACGCCCCCGAATCGGTGACCTGGCCCGACCTCGGCATCACCGTCCACGGCCAGTCGGTGGCGGTGCCCGACGAGCGCCGCGACCTCGCGGCCGGCTTCCCCCGCGCGATGCCCGGCGCCGTCAACATAGGGCTGCTGCACACCAGCCTGCACGGTGCCTGGAGCGGCCGGATCTGCGCACCGTCCGACCCGCGGACACTGGCCCGCGCCGGATACGACTACTGGGCCCTGGGCCACGTCCACCACCGGCTGGTCCCCGGCTGCGGCGCCTTCGCCGTCTACCCGGGCAACACGCACGCCCGCGGCCCGGCAGAGCCGGGCGGCCGCGGCTTCACCGAGCTGCTGATCGAAGGCCCCGCCGCGGATCCGGACCAGAACCCCGGCCCCGTCCCCGCTCCTGGCGGCGGCGGTGACCGCCGCCGGATCGGGATCCTCCCCGTGGACACGGCCCCGGTGCGCTACGAGACGCTCCACCTCCCGTGCCCTGAGACCGCCGAGGCCGACCTGCGGGACCGGTTCGCGGCCGTCCCGCAGCCGTCGGGGGACGGCGCCGGCGCCATCGTGTGGACCCTCAGTGCCACCACCCAGCCCGGCCTGCTCCACGAGGCCCGCGCCCTGGCCGGCCCGGCCGCGATGGTCTGCCCGGCCGAGGCCCCGTCCGCCGGGGGCGCGGCCACCGCTTGCTGACCCGGCCCGCTCCGGCTTGATGCGGGCCGGCCCGGGGCCCTGCCAGGCCCGATCCGCAGGACATGCCTCAGCCCCGCACCCGGACCGTCACCGCGTGCCAACCGGTGGCCCCGTCGGGGAGGGTTCCGGCGCGTTCCCCCGTCTGTACGGCGCCGGTGCCGTCCGTGGCGCGGACCTCCAGGGTGTGCCCGCCCGGAGCCGCCTCCCAGATCCACACCCACTGGCGCCAGGTGTCGTTCCCGTCCGCGGCCCCGAGCCGGGCCTCGCGCCACGGGCCGGCGTCCACCCGTACCTCGACCCGGGCGATGCCCCGGTGCTGCGCCCAGGCCACCCCGGCGACGGCCACCCGGCCCGCCACGACCTCGGCGAAGGGGCGCGGCGTGTCGATGCGGGACTGGGTCTTGACCGGAGCCCGCCGCGCCCAGGAGCGGCGCACCCAGTACGCGTCGTACGCCGCGAAGGTGGTCAGCCGCAGCTCGCGCAGCCACTTGCACGCCGAGACGTACCCGTACAGGCCCGGCACGATCATCCGGACGGGGAAGCCGTGCCGGAAGGGGAGCGGCTCGCCGTTCATCCCCACGGCCAGCAGCGCCTCGCGGCCGTCCATCACGGTCTCGACGGGGGTGCCGAGGGTCATCCCGTCCACCGAGCGCGCCACGAGCTGGTCGGCGCGGCCGCCCTGCGACGGCGGTCGCACCCCCGCCTCGCGGAGCAGATCGGCGAGGCGCACGCCCAGCCAGCGGGCGTTGCCCGTGTACGGGCCGCCGACCTCGTTCGACACGCAGGTGAGGGTGGCGTCGTGCTCGACCAGGGGGCGGGCCAGCAGCTCCCGCAGGCTGAGGGTGAGGGGCCTGGAGACCCCGTCCCCGTGCACGCTGAGCCGCCAGGTGTCCGCGTCCACGCGCGGGACGACCAGCGCGGTGTCCACCCGGTAGAACGCCGGGTTGGGGGTGATGAAGCGGGCCGTCCCGGGGATCCGCAGGTCGGACCCGGCCGGGACGGGCGGGGCCGGCGCGGCGGGCGGCGGAAGGACGAGCCCGGCCCGCGAGGCCGTGGCGCCCGCGTCCCCGAAGGCGCCGAGCCGCCTCCCGGCGTACCCGGCCCCGGCCGAGAGGACCAGGGTGGCGACGGCCAGGCGGCCGAAGCCGCGCCGGTCCAGGGCCCCGGCCGGGTCGGCTTGGGAGGACCGCGGGTGGGGCCGAGGGATGGCTCTGACCAGCAGGTACAGCACTCCGGCGGCCCCGGACCCGCCCACCAGCGAGGGCAGCGCATCCTGCCAGGCGGCCTCCGGCCGGCTGAGCGCGGCCGCCGCGCCGAGCACGCCGAAGGCGGCCGCGAGAGCCGTGCCCGCGGCAGGGCGGCGTACGGCCAGCAGCCCGGCGGCGATCGCCACGGCGGCCAGCACCCCGGCGATGCCCAGGGTCAGGACCAGCTTGTCGTCCGTACCGAACTGGCGGACCGCCCACTCCTTGACGGCGGTCGGGGTGTGGTCGACCACGACCCCGCCGACGGCGGTGACCGGCGCGGCCTCGGGGCGTACGGCCGCCGCGGCCAGCTGGGCCAGAGCCAGCCCGGCGAAGGCGGCGAGCAGCCCGCTGACGGCGCCGAGCACGGCCCGGCCCGGCCCGCCTTCCGCGGCCCGCCCCGCTTTCGTACGGGTCATGCGGAGTCACCGCCCGCCCCGCTCGTCGGGATGTCCCCCAGCTACCAGGGTGCCTCCGGTCCGGGGGTCCGCGCCTCGGGCGCGCAGCTGTCCGGCCCGCTCCACGGCCGGCGCTTGCGCAGTTCCACGATCCCGTCGGTGAGCCGCTCCCGCAGATCGGAGCGGCGGCGCAGCTGCTGCTCCCGGTCCGCGGGCGGTGGTAACCGGCCGGTGACGGGCGGCCCGGGGGGCGTGGTGAGGGGAGCGGTGACGGGCGGGCCAGGGGGAGCGGTGGGAGGCGCGGCGGCGGGCGTGGCGGGTGGCGCGGCGGCCCCGCCGGTGAGGAACGTCAGCAGTTCCAGTGTCGCGGAGGTGCGGTGCGGATCGGTTTCGGACAAGGCGGGCGGCGTCCTTCCGGCGATGGCGGCGGCGAAAGGGCGGTCGCCGGACGATGGTTCCGGTGACCGCCCCTGATCCGCTTCCGTCAGTTTCCTTCAGTGAACCCAATCCCGCGCCGCAGCGGCGGCCGGTCGGCCCGGTTGTCCCCCGGGCGGGTGGGGAGCTTCCCACCGCAGGGTGAGCGGTGCTTCACCGGGAGATCCCCACCTCCCTTGTGGTGTAGTTCAGTTGACCTCGGGAAGGGTGGCGGCGATACCGGTCGCCAGGACGTACGGGTCGCCGCTCGGCCGCGCCGGGTGGCGGGTGGTGAGCCGGGCCCAGTCGTCTTCGAAGGCGTGCCAGTCGATCGCCCTCGGTGCGGCGCGCCGCACGAGAGCCTCCTCCAGCGAGGTGAAGTAGGAAGACCACCGCCTGGCGTACAACTCGCTGATCAGGCCGCTCCATTCACGGTTCGCGTAGTCGTGCAGGTAGCCGCCCTCGCTGGTGCTCTGCCGCCCCCACACGCTGAGGATCGAGCGGGCGTCGTACTCGTACCGGTCCCGTTCGGCCTCGTCCGCGCCGTGCGAACGGGCCGCCGACAGCCAGGATCCGAGCAGGAAGTTCGGATCGGAGCCGACGAGTGCGTCCAACTGCTTCTCCCGGTGGGCCCAGTCCGCGGTCAGTTCCCGGAACAGGGCCAGGTCCTTGGCCTCGTAGGCCGCCTTGATCTTGGGGAGCAGCACCCGCGAGTGGTTGGCGAGGGCCTGCCGGGTGGTGTCCACCAGGTCGAAGCGGTAGGCGCTGGAGCCGCGCAGCCGGGGGGCCACCTCGAGCAGGTGGTCCAGGGCCCGGCGTACCGAACCCGCCGGATATCGCATCGCCTTGGGGCTCCAGTAGGCCGATCCCACCGCCGTCAGGCTCGGCCGGGCGGTGAACAGGCTGTCCTGGGACTCCGACCACAGCCCCGAGGAGGTGCTGTACGGGCCCTTGCGCAGCTCCTCCCACGCCGCGGCGGCCGCGGCGTCCGGGGCCCCGTACCGGCGGCCGGCGAAGTCCGCGAACCACTTCCGCTGGTCGATGGGGCCGGGCTCCCACGCCAGGTCGGTGAAGAGGTCGAAGGCCGCCGGATTGGTTCCGGTGGCCTCGGGCAGGTAGGCGATGCCGGTGAGCGCGCTGTCCGGCTTCGCGCCCCAGGACTGGAAGCGGTCGATCCACACCGAGGTGTTGGCGCCGATCGTCGTGTGCCCGCCGAAGTTGTAGATCGAGCCGATGGCGTACGAGGTCCCGCCCCAACGGGTCTCGCGGTCCAGCCGGTTGTACCGGTCCGAGAGCCCGTCCAGGATCAGCAGCTTCGAGGTGTCCACCCCGGCCAGCAGCTCCTTGGTCGGATCGTCCTGCCAGCCCAGCACCGCCCACAGCGCGCCGGGATGCGCCGCCCACAGGGCCTGCTGCACGGCCCCGGCCGCCGCCTTGACGTCCACCGAACCGGTCTGCCCGCCCTCGTGCAGCGGGCTCATCCGGTACATCGTGCTGTCGCCGAACACCGCGCGCTGCTCGGCGTAGTACGCGGCGGCCAGTTGCGCGAAGGGCGGCGAGACCGGGTCCAGCCAGTCGGGCCGGTCGAAGCCGGCCCAGTCGCCCTGCGGAACCGTCACCGCACTGGGATTGCGCCCGGCGAAGGCCGGCGGGACCGTTCCGAAGTAGCCCGGCAGGACCGGGGTCATGCCGAGGCCGCGCAGCTGTTCGGCGATCCTGCCGCCCAACGCGGCGCGCCCGCGCATCAGTTCCTCGGACACCGGACCGCCGAAGCCGCTCAGGTTCTGCAGCAGCCACCAGCTCTGGTGACCGGGACCCGGGATCCACTCCCGCAGCTCCTCGGCGGTGTAGCCGAACCGCTGGAGCGCCCGGTAGTACGGGTACTCGGCGCCGACCTGCACGAACACCTCGTTGATGCCGTGCAGTGCGAGCAGGTCGATCTGCCGCTGGTGCTCCTCGAAGGTGCGGTACGGGCCGGAGTACCCGTCGTCGGTGTCGTTCAGCGCGTACCGGTGCGCCACCCGCGCGCTGCGGGTGACCGGGGAGGGCACCGCCGGGAGCTCGGCGGGCAGCAGGCCGATGCTGTCGCCGGGCCAGCCGATGTCGGCTCCGGCGACGTGCTGGAGGTACCAGCCGACCCCGGTGAGCAGGGTGGCGCCGGTGGAACCCCGGACGGTGATCGCGCCGGCCCTGCCGGACACGGTGAAGGTGTCGGGCCCGGCCGCGGCGTCGGGGACCAGGGTGAACTGCCCGGCATGGCGCGGCAGCAGCCGCTGCAGGGAGGCCCGCGCGGGTGTGGCGTCGAATAGCCGCGGCCGGGGAGCGGCCGGCGTCGCGGTGTGTCCCTGGCCGGACCGGGCGGGGGACTCGGGTGCGGGCCGCGATCCGGGCCGGGATACGGGCTGGGATACGGGCTGCGACCCGGGCTGGGACGGGGATCGGGCGGGGGGAGCCGCGGCTCCGGCAGCGGGATCCGTCGCTCCGGGTGCGGCCCCGGCGACCGCCAGGGTCAGCAGGACCGCGGGCAGCGCGGCCAGGGTGACCCGGCGGCGCGCCCGCCGGGCCCGGCCGTGGCGTGGGATGGGGACCGGCATGCGTGTCGTCCTCGTCTCGGCCGGCTCCGGCGTTGCGGCCGGCTCGCTCGGCTCGGTGGGTTGCTTCCTCGTCTGATGCCTCGTCTGCTTCTCCACGGGGCGGGCCGTCAGACCGGCAGCGCCCAGGCCTGGTCGACCTGGTGGTCACCGCAGGGCGTCAGCCGGAGCCGCTCGGCGGGGGTGCCCGGTTCGACGGGGGCCGCCGCCGGGGCCGGCGCCGTCAGGCAGAGCCCGCTCGCGTCCTCGACCAGGGCCCCGTCGCGGCGGGGGGTCCAGCTCTGGCCCGGCTCGCGGCGCCGCTGATCGCCCGAGCAGTCGGCCAGTTCCACGAGGCCCTCCTCGCCCGCCGACAGGCAGGCGCCGGCCAGGCGCAGGCTGCCGTACCGGCCCAGGGTCCAGCGCTGGTCGGGTGCGCCCGTACAGGCGGCCATCACGACCGCGCCGACGCCGGTGGTGTTCGCCCCGTCGGCGCAGGCGGCGCTCGTGCCGGCGCCCCGGCCGGCGATCTGCCCGGTGGGTACGGCCCCGGCGCAGCCGGTGCGCGGGGTGAGCCGCCAGACGCCCGTGTCGTGCGCGGCCAGTGTTCCGGTCAGGGTGTCGGACACCTCGCGGGTCTCACCGGTCCACAGGTCCTTCGCGTCGACGCTGCATGAGCCCAGCCCCAGCCCGAGCTCGTCGAGCGGTACGCGGATGTCACGGGCGGCGGCGGACCGGTTGAGCACGGCGACCGCACGGTCCCCGCCGGCCAGCGGCCGCACGAGGATGTCGAAGGTGGCGTTCGAGGAGACCACCGCGCCCTGGACACCCATCGGGTCCTGGTCCAGCGCGATCAGATCGGTGTTGCCGAGGGCTGCGAGCCCTTCGGGGGTGAGCTCGGAGACCTGCGAGGACAGGATGAACGGCGCGGCCATCATGGCCCACAGGCCGACCTGGCTGCGGCTCTCCGCCGGGCTGAGTCCGGGGGCGCCCGCGATCAGGAAGTCGGGATCGTTCCAGTTGCCGGGACCCGCGTACCGGCCGAGCCAGCGGTTGTAGCCGTAGTTGCCCATGACCGAGCTCCAGCGCGAGGTGCTCGGAGCGGCCGGCTTGTAGACCTTGATGTCCCGGCCCTCGCGCCACAGCTGGCCGGTCTCGCCGACCCAGTCGATCACCTTGTGCCAGTCGGATCCGCCCCACTCGCCCTGCTGGAAATAGGCGGGCGCCGAGGCGGACAGCACCATGTCCCGGCCGCTGTCGCGCAGCGCCTTGGCCACGGAGTTGTAGGCGTCCCGGTAGGCCTGTTCCTTGGTCTTGCCCTCGGGCACCCAGAGGTTGCAGCCGTCCATCTTGACGTAGTCCACCTCCCAGGAGGCGAACTGCCGGGCGTCGCGGGCGTAGTGGTCGGGGCCGCCGCCCTCCGGGGAGCCGCTGCCGGGGTAGCGCTCGCAGGTGAGCGAGCCGGCGTCCTGGTAGATGCCGAACTTCAGCTTCCTGTCGTGCAGGTACGCGCCGAGCCAGGCCATGCCGTGCGGGAACTTCTGCGTGTCTACGACCAGATTGCCCTCGGCGTCACGGCTCTTGGTCATCCAGCAGTCGTCGATGGTGACGGTGTCGTAGCCCTTGGCGGCCAGGCCGGTGGCCACGAGCGCGTCCGCGTTCGCCACGACCTTGGCCTCGTCGATGTCGCACATGTAGTGCGCCCAGTTGTTCCAGCCCATGGGCGGGGTGAGCGCGAGCGGGGTGTCCGATGTCGCGTGGGGCTCGGCCGCAGCAGGGGCGGGGCAGAGCGCGAGGGCGAGCAGGGCGGCCGCGGTCAGACAGGGGAGCGACGCACGCAGGCGAGGCGGCACGGAGTCTCCTTGACGTGGGGGCTGTCGAGGGCTCAGTGCAGCGGTGTGACTACCCGCTGTCAACATAAGTCGGGGGTTATTGGTCAATGACCAGCAATATGGGTGTAGTCGAGCGCATGCGACGGGGTTGATACGCCGTTCCGTACGGTGGATGTGACGCTGGATGATACGACGGCTGATACGATGTATCTCATGCCGAGAAGATCAGTGGCCCTGGACCGCGCCACACCCGAGGCGATCGCCGCCGCCGCCCTGCGGATCCTCGACGAGCAGGGGCCCGCCGCGCTCAGCTTCCGCGCGCTCGCCGAACGGCTCGAGGTCTCGCACGCCACGGTCCAGCGCCGCTGCGCCGACCTCGCGGGCCTGCTCGACCTCTGCACCGAACACCTCGCCGCCCAGCTGCCGCGGATCTCCGCCGCGGCGGGCTGGGCCGAAGCCACCGAGCAGCGGTTCACCTCCCTCTACCGGCTCCTCGCGGCCCACCCCGGGCTGATGATCCTGCGCGGCGGCCGCCCCTGGCTCGGCCGCCAGCTGCTCGCCCGGCTCGTGGAACCGGCGCTCGCCGACAGCGTGGCCGCCGGGATGACTCCCGCCGAAGCGATGACCGCGTACCGGCGGATGTACCTGCTGACCCTGGGCAGCGCGGCCTTCGTCGACCACCGGGACCCGGCCGCGGCCACCGCCGCCTCGCGCGCGGCGCTGGCCGCCCTGGACCCCGCCGAGTTCCCCGTGCTCTCGGCCGGGCTGGCCGACGTACTGCCCGCCCTGACCGACCACGAGGTGTACTACGGCGCCCTGCGCCAGCTGATCGAGGCGAACCGGCCCGCCGGAGCCTGAGGCGAGTCCCGAACGACAGGAGTGCGGATCCATGGAACAGCAGCTCGACGCGGTGCAGCTCGACGCGGTGCCCCTTGACGCGGTGCCCCTTGACTACGGGGCCGTGCGCGCCGCCGCCGGCCGGATCGCCGGGGCCGTGCGGCCCGTCACGGTGATACCGGCGGACGGAGGGATCTCGTACGCCCTGGAGTACCTCCAGCACACCGGCTCCTTCAAGGCGCGCGGCGCCCGCAACTTCCTCGCCGCCCACCGCGCCGCCGGCACCCTTCCCGAGGCCGGGGTCACCATCGCCTCCGGCGGAAACGCCGGCCTCGCCTGTGCCTGGGCGGCCCGCGCCGAGTCCGTACCCGCCACCGTGTTCCTGCCCGTCACCGCCCCGCGCGTGAAGGTGGAGCGGCTGCGCGGCTACGGGGCCGACGTACGGCTCGTCGGCGACCGGTACGCCGAAGCGCTCGCCGCCTGCCGGGAGTTCGCCGCCGGGAGCGGGGCGCTGAGCAGCCACGCGTACGACCACCCGCTCATCGCCGCGGGCGCCGGGACCCTGCTCGACGAGATCCGAACCGCCCTGCCCGGCCTGGACACGGTCGTCGTCGCGGTCGGCGGAGGCGGGCTGTTCGCCGGCATCGCGACCGCCGCGCGGGCACACGGCGTACGGGTCGTCGCGGCCGAGCCGGAGAACTGCCGGGCCCTGAACGCGGCCCTGGAAGCCGGCCGGCTCGTGGACGTCCCGGTGGACTCGGTGGCCTCCGACTCGCTCGGAGCCACCCGGGTCTCCGCGGACGCGCTGGCGGCCGTGCAGGCGTCGAATGCCGCATCGGTCCTGGTCCCCGACGCGGCGATCACCGCCGCCCGGCGCGCGCTCTGGGACGAGCACCGCATCGTGGTCGAAGCGGGCGCGGCCACCGCCCTGGCGGCCGTACGCACCGCGTCCGGGCCGCTCGGCGAGCGCGTCGCCGTGGTGCTGTGCGGGGCCAACACCGATCCGGCGGACCTGGGCGGCGCCGCTTCCTGAGCAGCGGCGCAGGCGCCGCTCGCAAGGAGCCGCCCTTCAGGCGGAGCCGTCCTCGCGGACCACCACGACCGTACTGGCCGCGTACTGGACCACCTGCTGGCTCACGGAGCCCAGCAGCGCGCCCTTGATGCCGCCGTAGCCGCGGGTGCCGACGACCGTCAGGGCCGCTTCCTTCGAGGCCTCCACCAGCACCTGCGCGGGCGAGCCCTGCTCCACCCGGCGGAAGACCGGAACGCCCGGCGAGGTGCCGACCGCCTCCGCCACGGTGTCCGCGAGCTTCTGCCGGGCCGAGTCCTCGGCGTGCACCAGCTCCGTCTGCTCGGCCGGGCTGATGCCGAAGGGGTTGGTGTTCCACTCCCAGCTCATCACGGCGTGCACGCGGCCGCCGATGGCCTTCGCCTGGGCCACGGCCCAGCGCAGGGCCTGCTTCGAATGGTTCGAACCGTCCACGCCGACGACGATCAGAGGCTCGGTGTTCTGGCTCACGATGGTTCCTCACGTTTCGTCCGAATGATCGTTCTCATCCCTGTATACACGCCGTACCCGGTCCGACCTCGAACGACGATCGTTGCGCGGACCCGAGACTTTGGAGAACAGCAGGGGGCCGCCCCCGCTTGCGAGAGTCGGGAGGACGGGCGGGAGCCGCCCGGCGGATGGGCCGTGGACCATGGCCCACGGCAGCAGAACGAGGAGTTCGACGTGGCGCGACGCAATGGATGTCTGATCGGCTGTGCGGTGGCCGGGGTGCTGGGGATCGGACTGCTCGTGGCGCTGCTGTTCGGGGTGGGCAAGGTCATGGACGTGGCCGACAAGACCCTCGTCGACCAGAAGGTGTACGAGGCCGTGAGCGTCGGCGACCCCGAGGCCGAGGTCCGCGCCAAACTGCCGTCCGGCGAAAGCTTCGTCACCTCGGCGCTCAAGGACGGCGGCCCGGCCGTACCCGTCGGCAGCCAGTGCTCCTGGTACCTGTCCGACTCCGGGAACGGCGACACGGTGCTGCGCTTCTGCTACAAGGACGGCAAGCTCGCCGAGAAGGCCGACTACCGCGTGAAGTAGGGCCTTCGGTCCCTGCCCGTCACCGTCCTCTCCCGCGACGGGAACCCCGCCGCGACCCTCACCGAACTCGCGGCGGGAGCGCAGCTCCTGGTCATGGGCGGCAGGTGCGTGACGTCGCGGCCCCCGATGGAGATCGAGCCGGACGATCCGTGTGGGTGGGGTCGGCAGGAGTGGCGGAGCTGTTGTGCGGTATGCGGGTAAACGATGTGATGCTGCGCTGGATAAACCGCATTAGTGCAAGTTTTGGTTAACCGGCGATAAGGAGTCAATATCCAGCGGGCGAGCGCGTTCGTTGCCGAATCGATATCACGCCAGCGGAAATAAGGACTAAAGCGCATCAGTACAGGTCAGGATGGTTTCAGTGGAGTGACTTTCGGACTATCTGTCCCCGCGCTGTCGTAATTCGGGGCGTACGGGTACCTGCCGGTCGGGGCTTCGGTCATATTGACGGGATCTTGATTTCGGGTGAGTTTGGGCCCAGTGATCCGGCGACGAGGCCGGAACTCCCCCTGAAGGCGGCGACGATGACCCGTAGGAACGTGACCCGTTATGCCATCACCACGCTCGTGGCCGGGACTTTCCTCGCGACCTCCGCGTGTGGCATGAGCGGTGGCGCCGGAGACGTGGAGGAGGGGGAGAAGACCGGCAAGGTGGCTGGTCAGATCACGTTCCGCACCCTCCAGCTGAAGCCCGTGTTCACGTCGTACGTCCAGGGGGTCATCGACGCGTTCGAGAAGAAGTACCCGGACGTGAAGGTCAAATGGGAGGACGTGCCGGGCGACGGCTACAACGAGAAGATCGTCGCCGACGCCCAGGCCGGCGCCCTCCCCGACGTGGTCAACCTCTCCACCGACTCCTTCCAGCTCCTCGGCGACCGCGGCATGCTGGCCGACGTGGCGAAGCTCGACCCCGAGGTCGCCAAGGAGTACGTCCCCGGGGCCTGGGAGCAGTTCAAGCTGCCCGGCAAGGGCGACAGCGTGTTCGCGTACCCCTGGTACGTGACCCCGGAGATCCTCACGTACAACAAGGACCTCTTCCGGAAGGCCGGTCTCGACCCGGCCGAGCCGCCGACCAGCATCGAGCAGTTCTTCGACTACGCCGAGCAGATCGCCGCCAAGTCCGGGGGCAAGTACTCCGCCTTCATGGCCGACCCCAAGGGCCGGCTGCCCGGGGACTGGCAGAAGATGGGCATCCCGATCCTGAACGAGAAGCAGGACCGGTTCACCTTCGACACCGGCAAGGCCGTCGAGTGGGTCGAGCGGATGAAGGACCTGTACGCCAAGGGCGCCATGCCCAAGGAGTCCCTGCTCAAGCAGGACGACATCAACCAGCTCTACGGCGGCGGAAAGATCGTATTCGGCCCCGGCTCCCCGGGCTTCGTCAAGGACATCAAGCAGAACGCCCCGCAGATCTACGCGAACACGCAGGTCGCGAACGCGGTCACCGGGCAGCTCGGCCACATCGGCATCTACGCCCAGTCGCTCGGCATCAAGAAGGACACCCGGCACATGGACGCGGCGACCGAGTTCGCGAAGTGGCTCACCAACGGGCCCAACCAGGTGGACTTCTCGAAGCACGCCACCATCTATCCGTCCAACGCCATCGGCCTCGCCGACCCCTTCTTCACCGACAGGGGCGACGGCAAGGACGCGGAGACACTGGCCCGCGCCGTCGGCGCCGAGCAGCTGAAGACCGCCGCCCTCGACGCCAACACGCCCGTCCAGTGGACCAACCAGGTCGGCGACGTGGTCGTGCGCGAGATGCAGAAGGCCATCAAGGGCGAGCAGGACGCCAGGACGGCGGTGAGGAAGGCGCAGGAGGAGGCGAACAAGCTGCTCGCCAAGACGGCCCGGCAGTGACGGCGGCAGCGGAGAAGCCCGAGAAAGGAGAGCAAGACGCCATGGGTCCATCCTCAGGACCGGAACTGTGGGAGAAGCCCGGACCGTCGGGGGACGCGCCCGCCGCCGCCCCAACCCTCGACACGGTGCGGGCCCGGTCCGAGCGGGCCGGGAAGGCGGAGCGGCACGGGAAGGCGAAGCGGCCCCAGACGGCGAAGCGGCCCGAGACGGCGAGGCGGTCCAAGGAGGCGAAGCGGGCCAAGAAGGCCATGGAGGCCGAGACCGGGCTGCGCCACCGCAAGTGGTGGACCCCGTACCTCTTCCTCGCGCCGGGCCTGATCATGGTGATGACGTTCAGCCTCTGGCCGTTCGTCAACACCGTGATCCTCTCCTTCACCGACGCGCAGATCCTGCGCGGGGGCGGGTTCGTCGGCTTCGACAACTACACCCGCGCCTTCGCCGATCCCGACTTCTGGGTCGCCACCGGCAACAGCGTGCTGTACCTCGTGGTCGTCGTCCCGTGCCTGGTCTTCCTGCCGCTGGCCCTCGCGGTCCTCGTGCAGACCAAGGTCCCCGGCATCGGCTTCTTCCGCTCGGCGTTCTACACCCCGGTGATCGCCTCGGCCGTGGTCGTCGGCCTCATCTGGCAGTGGGTGCTGCGCAGCGACGGCCTGGTCAACACGCTGTTCCAGAAGCTGAGGATCATCTCCGAGCCGATCCCGTTCCTGACCGACAGCACCATGCTGCTGGTCTCCGCGATGATCGTGACCGTGTGGAAGGGCCTCGGCTACTACATGGTCTTCTACCTCGCGGCCCTCGGAAACGTCTCCACCTCGCTCTACGAGGCCGCCGCGCTGGACGGCGCGGGTCCGGTCCGCCGCTTCTTCAGCATCACCGTCCCCCAGGTGAAGCCGATGATGCTGCTGGTCGGCACCCTCTCCGCGATCTCCGCGCTCCGCGTCTTCACCGAGATCTACATCCTCGGCGGCGAGAGCGGCGGTCCCGGCGGAGGCGCCCGTACCCTGCCCTTCCTCATCCGGCAGGTCGGCCTCGGCTTCTCCGGCGAGACCGGTTACGCGGCCGCCATCTCCATCCTGTTGTTCCTCCTGACGCTGGTCTTCAGCCTGCTGGGCCGCCGTCTCTCGAAGGGAGACGAAAGTTGAGTTCCCTCGCTTCCCTCACTTCCCTCGGCAACAAGGCGGGCAAGCGCGTCGGAGCCGACGCGCGGCGGTACTGGATCGGCCTCGCCGGCCGGTACGCCACGCTCCTGCTGATGCTCGTCGTCATGCTCGGGCCGATCGTCTGGCAGTTCCTGACCTCGATCCGCGGCCGCACCGAGAACGTGTACGACGGGGTGCTGCCCTCGCAGCCCACCCTCGACAACTACTTCCGGGTCGCCGAGTCGTTCCCGCTGTTCCAGTACGTCGGCAACACCCTGACGGTGGCGCTCCTCGCCATCACCTCGAACATGCTCTTCGCGGCCATGGGCGGCTACGCCCTCTCCCGGGCCGCCTGGAAGGGCCGCAAGGTCGTCTTCACCGTGCTGGTGGCGACGCTGATGTTCCCCTTCGAGTCCGTGATGATCTCGATGTTCCTCACGGTCCGCGAGATGGGCCTGGTCGACACCCTCATCGGTGTCTGGCTGCCCGGCGCGGTCTCCGTCCTCAACATCATGATCATGCGTTCGGCCTTCCTCTCCGTCCCCAAGGAGGTCGAGGAGGCCGCGGTCCTGGACGGCGCGAACGAGTGGACCCGCTTCACCCGGGTCTTCCTTCCCGCCGCCAAGGGAGCCCTGGCCGTCGTCTGCATCACCAGCTTCATGGGCGCCTGGGACGACTTCCTCTGGCCCCTGCTGGTGCTGACCAACAGCGACAACTACACCCTCCAGCTCGGTCTGAAGACCCTGGCCGGCGCCACCACCGTCAGCGACCAGCGGATCATCGCCGCCGGTGCGATGGCCGCGCTGATCCCGATGATGCTGCTCTTCTTCGCCCTCCAGCGCTTCTTCTTCAAGGGCGTCGGCGAGGGAGCCGTCAAGACCTGACCTCGTCCGACCGGGCCAGACCCGACCTGACCGGGCCAGACCAGACCCACCGACCGCAGGATCGCAGTCCATCCCACTCTGGAGCAGCCGTCATGCACGACGACCGCAGCATCGCCGAACACCGCCTCCGCCGTGTCCTCAAGGAGCGCATCAAGCCCGCCGTCCACTCCCGGCCGGTCCCGCTGACCGTCGAGCGCTGGGAGGCACCCGGCGAGCCCGTCCCCGTGGCCGAGGGTCTGGCCGCCTCGTACGAGCCCTGCGCCATCGGCGAGATGTGGGGCCCGGCCTGGGGCACCACCTGGTTCAAGGTCACCGGCACGGTCCCCGCGCACTGGGCCGGCCTCACCGTCGAAGCCGTGCTCGACCTCGGCTTCGACCGGATGATGCCCGGCTTCCAGTGTGAGGGCCTGGTCCACCGCGCCGACGGCGGGGAGGTCAAGGCGCTCAACCCGTACAACGACTGGGTGCGCGTCGCCGACCGCGCGGCCGGCGGCGAGCGCATCGAGTGGTACGTCGAAGGCGCCTCCAACCCGATCCTCGTCGACCACGCGGTCACCTACGAGGGCGACAGGCAGACCAGCGGCGACCAGCCCCTCTACCGGCTCGCCCGGATGGACCTCGCCGTCTTCGAGACCGAGGTCTGGGAACTCGTACAGGACCTCGAAGTCCTCTACGACCTGATGACGCAGCTCGACGAGCGCGATGCCCGGCGCTACGAGATCCTGCGCGCCATCGACTCCGCCCTCGACGCGGTGGACCTCTGCGACGTCCCCGGCACGGCGGCCGACGCCCGCGCGCGCCTCGCCGCGGTCCTGGCCGCCCCCGCCAACTCCTCCGCGCACCGCATCAGTGCGATCGGTCACGCCCACATCGACTCCGCGTGGCTGTGGCCGCTGCGCGAGACCGTGCGCAAGGTCTCGCGGACCACGTCCAACATGCTGGGCCTGATGGAGGAGCACCCCGAGTTCGTCTTCGCCATGTCCCAGGCGCAGCAACTCGACTGGATCAAGGCCTACCGGCCCGAGCTCTTCGAACGGGTCAAGAAGAAGATCGCCGACGGGCAGTTCGTGCCGGTCGGCGGCATGTGGGTCGAGTCCGACACCAACATGGTCGGCGGCGAGGCCATGGTCCGCCAGTTCCTGTACGGCAAGAAGTTCTTCATGGACGAGTTCGGCATCGAGACGAACAACGTCTGGCTGCCCGATTCCTTCGGCTACACCGCCGCCATGCCGCAGATCGTCAAGCTCTCCGGCTCGAAGTGGTTCCTGACGCAGAAGATCTCCTGGTCCCAGGTCAACAAGTTCCCCCACCACACCTTCTGGTGGGAGGGCATCGACGGCACCCGCGTCTTCACGCACTTCCCGCCGGTCGACACCTACAACTGCGACCTCGGCGGAGCCCAGCTGGCGCACGCCGCCCGCAACTACCAGGAGAAGGGCCGGGGTTCGCGCTCGCTCGCCCCCTTCGGCTGGGGGGACGGCGGCGGTGGCCCGACCCGCGAGCAGCTCGGCCGCGCCAAGCGGCAGCGGGACCTCGAGGGCTCCCCGCGCGTGGAGATCGAGCGCCCCGACGCGTTCTTCGAGAAGGCGCACGCCGAGTACGAGGACGCGCCCGTCTGGGCCGGGGAGCTCTACCTGGAGCTGCACCGCGGCACCTACACCTCCCAGGCCAAGACCAAGCAGGGCAACCGGCACAGCGAATCACTGCTGCGCGAGGCGGAGTTGTGGGCGTCCACCGCGGCCGTGAAGGTCCCCGGGTACGCGTACCCGTACGAGGACCTCGAGCGGATCTGGAAGACCGTGCTCCTCCACCAGTTCCACGACATCCTCCCCGGCTCCTCCATCGCCTGGGTGCACCGCGAGGCGCGCGAGACGTACGCCAAGGTGCGGGAGGAGCTGACGGCGATCACCGTGGCAGCGCAGACAGCCCTCGCGGGGGAAGGCGAGGAGGAGCTCGTCTTCAACTGCGCCCCGCACGCCCGGCGCGGGATCCCGGCCGGCGGGGCGGGCCTGCCGACGGCGGCAGGGCAGGCCGTCACGGTGGAGGAACGGCACGGCGGCGGCCATGTCCTCGCCAACGGGCGGCTCCTCGTGGAGATCGACGGCCGCGGGCTGATGGTGTCGGCGTACGACCTGGAGGCCGGGCGCGAATCGGTCGCGCCGGGGGCCGCCGCGAACCTGCTCCAGATCCACCCCGACTTCCCGAACATGTGGGACGCGTGGGACATCGACGAGTTCTACCGCAACAAGGTCACCGACCTGGTGGACGTGGACGCGCTGGAAGTCGCCGAAGCCGGCCCGTCATCGTGCACCGTACGGGTGACCCGCTCGTTCGGCCTGTCCCGCGTCGTCCAGACGGTCACTCTCCGGGCCGGGGCCAAGACGGTGGACATCGTCACGGACGTGGACTGGCGCGAGACGGAGAAGTTCCTCAAGGCGGCTTTCCCGCTGGACGTCAAGGCCGAACGCTCCGCCTCCGAAACGCAGTTCGGGCACGTCCACCGGGCCACCCACACCAACACCTCCTGGGAGGCCGCCAAGTTCGAGATCTGCGCCCACCGCTGGATCCACGCGGAGGAGCCGGGCTGGGGAGTCGCGGTACTCAACGACTCCACGTACGGCCACGACGTGACCCGGGACATGCGCCCCGACGGCGGCCAGACCACCACCGTCCGTCTCTCCCTCCTGCGGGCCCCGCGCTACCCCGACCCGGAGACCGACCAGGGCGCGCACACCCTGCGCTTCTCGCTCGCCCCGGGCGCGGCCGTCGGTGACGCGGTCCGCGAGGGCCACGCGCTGAACCTGCCGGAGCGCGTGCTCCGCGGCGCGGGCCCGGTCGCCCCGCTCGTCGCGGTCGACACGGACGCGGTGGTGGTCGAGTCGGTGAAACTCGCCGAGGACCGCGGCGGCGACGTGATCGTCCGCCTCTACGAATCCCGCGGCGGCCGCGCGCGGGCCACCCTGGCGGCGGGCTTCCCGATCTCGGCGGCGATCGAGAGCGACCTCCTGGAACGGCCCCTGGAGGGCACGGCCGTCTCCGCCCCCGCCCCGGACGGCACGGTCCCTCTCGCCCTGCGCCCGTTCCAGATCGTCACGGTCCGCCTCCACCGGGCCTGATCCCCGCCCCCGCCCCGCGGTGTGCCCCGAAGACCGGGGTGCCCCGCGGGGCGGGCCCCCCGTGCCGTATGTTCTGCCTGCCCGCCCCCGTCGGCGGGCTTCCGCATGTCAACGCACCCGTGGGGGGTCCCTCGTCATGTCCGCCGGTCCCGGTTCCGCAAGACTGTCCCCGCTCGGCGCGCCTCCGGCGCGCTCGCTGCTCCGCTCACCGAAGGGACTGGCCACGGCCCTGACGGTGCTGCTCGGTCTGTGCGCCCTGACCCGGCTGCTCGCAGCGGCGGCCGGGGTCAACCGGTACCGGACGCTGGACAGCTTCGGGCTGAGCACGGGACTGGGACATCCCGGGACGCTGCTCTCGATCTCGATGAGCCTGGTCATGATGGCCATGCTCCCCACGGCGGTGGTCTTCGTCGTCTGGTTCCACCGGGTCCGGGTGAACGCCGGCGTGTACGCGCGGGGAGCCTTCGGCGGCGGCGCCGGCTGGGCGATCGGAGTCTGGTTCATCCCGGTCGTGGGCTGGACCGTCCTGCCCTGCCTGATGGCGGTGAAGGTGTGGTCGACCAGTGCGTCGAGGCTGCCGGGCAAGGCCGCGCTGACCTCACCCGCCCCCGTCTTCGTCTGGGCCGGAACGTTCGGAGCGGCGATGCTGGCGTCCGGCGGCGCGGGCTGGTTCGCCGGGCAAGCCACGGGTGATGACGCCGCGGGGAACGCGATCCTGCTCGCCGCGGGCTCGGACCTGGTCTACGCCGTGGCGGCGGCGTCGGCCGTCCTGTTCGTACGCCGGCTGTCGGCCCTGCAGTCGGCCGGCTGAGCGACGCTCCGGCCGGTGGTGGGGGCGCCCGGGATCATTCCGCGAGGAACGCGGCGACCGCCGCCGTGAACTCCCCGGGCGCCGCCGCGTGGATCAAGTGGCCGTACGGGAGGGTGATCAGGCGGGCGTACGGGATGCGGCGGACCACCTCGTCGAAGGAGGCGGGCGCCAGGTGGCTGGCGGGGCCGCCGTACACGACCAGGGTCGGGGCCGTGATCCGGGCCAGGTCCGCGAGCCAGGCCGGGTCGGGGTCGTCGAGCTGGGGGCGGACCGCGAGCACCATCGCCCAGTCGAAGGCGAGTTCGCCCTCGGGGCGCACCGGGACCATGGCCTCGCGGGGGAGGGGCGCGGGCGCGTCCTCCAGGACGAGCCGGCCGATGCGGTGCGGCTGCGCGGCGGCGGCCAGGTACGCGACGACACCGCCCATCGAGTGACCGACCAGGTCCACCCGGTCCAGCCCGAGGGCGTCCAGGAAGGACAGCACGTCGTCCCGCATGAGCGGGAGCGAGTACGCGGACGGCCGCGCGCTGGCTCCGTGGCCGCGTAGGTCGAGTGCGAACACCTGCCGCTCCCGAGCGAGTTCGTCCCGTACGGGCGCCCAGTCGGCGGCGGTCTTGCCCAGTGCGGGGAGGAGGAGCACCGGCGGGCCGGCCGGCGGGCCGGTGACCTCGTAGGCGAGGCGCACTCCGCCGTTCACCGTCACGGTGTGTTCTTCGGTCGTCCGGGTGGTCCTGGGCTTCCGCGTCATCCGGCAGAGGGTACCCCGGCGGCCCGGATGCGCAGGATCCGGGCCCCTGGCGCGGTTCCGCCCCTGCCGCCCTTGCCGCCCCTGCCGTCCTTGGTGATCACCCGGGCCGTGAACTGCGCCACAGGCGTCGGCGGAGAGGGCCCGTGGCCACCGGGATCCCCGGATGTGCGGGATGCGGGGCCCGGCGCTCGCTTATGCACCTAGTTGCACAATAAGCGCTTGCTCAGCTAGAACGGATCCATCACCCCCGCGCGAGGAGGCACACCCCGATGAGTCCGCAGAGTTCCCAGAGCCGGTACCCGCACCTGCTGAGCCCCCTGGACCTCGGCTTCACCACCCTGCCGAACCGCGTGATCATGGGCTCCATGCACACCGGCCTCGAAGAGCACGAGCGCGGCTTCGAGCGCCTCGCCGCCTTCTACGCCGAGCGAGCCCGCGGCGGCGCCGGCCTGATCGTCACCGGCGGCATAGCCCCGAACGACGCCGGCCGCCCCTTCGAGGGAGGGGCCCGCCTCACCACCGAGGAGGAGGCCGCCGAGCACCGGGTGATCACCGACGCGGTGCACGCCGAGGGCGGGAAGATCGCGATGCAGATCCTCCACTTCGGCCGCTACGCCTACCACAAGGACCTGGTCGCGCCCAGCGCCCTCCAGGCCCCCATCAGCCCCTTCGTTCCCAACGCGCTCACCGACGCCGAAGTCGAGCGCACCATCGAGGACTTCGTGCGCGCCGCGCGCCTGGCCAAGCTGGCCGGCTACGACGGCGTCGAGATCATGGGCTCCGAGGGCTACCTGGTCAACGAGTTCATCGCCGCCGCCACCAACAAGCGCACCGACCGCTGGGGCGGTGCCTACGAGAACCGCGTGCGCTTCCCGCTGGAGATCGTCCGCCGCACCCGCGCGGCCGTCGGCGAGGAATTCATCCTCGTCTACCGCCTCTCGATGCTCGACCTCATCCCCGGCGGCTCCACCCTCGACGAGGTCGTCCACCTCGCGAAGGAGGTCGAGGCGGCCGGCGCCACCATCATCAACACCGGCATCGGCTGGCACGAGGCCCGCATCCCCACCATCGCGACCTCGGTCCCGCGCGGAGCCTACACCTGGGTCACCAAGCGGCTGATGGGCGCGGTCTCCGTCCCCCTCGTCACCAGCAACCGCATCAACACCCCTGAAATCGCCGAGGAGTTGCTCGCCGACGGCCGCGCCGACCTGGTCTCGCTCGCCCGCCCCTTCCTCGCCGACGCCGATTTCGTCGCCAAGGCCGCAGCGGGCCGCTCCGAGACCATCAACACCTGCATCGGCTGCAACCAGGCCTGCCTGGACCACACCTTCAGCGGCAAGCTCACCACCTGCCTGGTCAATCCGCGCGCCTGCAACGAGACGGAACTCATCCTGTCTCCGACCCAGTTGAAGAAGCGCGTCGCCGTCGTCGGAGCCGGCCCGGCCGGCCTGGCCTGCGCCGTCTCCGCCGCCGGCCGCGGCCACGCCGTCACCCTGTACGAAGCCTCCGGCCACATCGGCGGCCAGCTCGACATCGCCCGCCGCATCCCCGGCAAGGAGGAGTTCGAGGAGACCATCCGCTACTACGGCACCCAACTCGCCGAGCACGCGGTCGAGGTCAAGCTGAACACCCGCGCCGACGTCGAGACCCTGCGCGGCTACGACGAGGTCGTCGTCGCCACCGGCGTCACCCCCCGCACCCCCGACATCGAGGGAGTCGACGGACCGAACGTCGTCAGCTACCTCGACGTCCTGCGCGACGGCGCCCCCGTCGGGCAGCGCGTCGCCGTCCTCGGCGCCGGCGGAATCGGCTTCGACGTCGCCGAGTTCCTCACCGACAGCGGCGAAGGCGCCTCCCAGGACCCCGAGGTCTACTTCCGCCACTGGGGCGTGGACACGGCGTACACCGGCCCCGGCGGCCTCACCGCCCCCGAGCGTCCCGCCCCGCCGCGCCAGGTCCACCTGCTCCAGCGCAAGAACACCAAGGTCGGCGCCGGGCTCGGCACCACCACCGGCTGGATCCACCGGGCGGAGCTCAAGCACCGCGGTGTCGTCTCCGTCGCGGGGGCCGCGTACGACCGGATCGACGGCGAGGGCCTGCACATCACGGTGGAGGGCGAGCAGCGCCTCGTACCCGCCGACACGGTGGTGCTCTGCACCGGCCAGGAACCGCGCCGCGACCTGTACGAGGCCCTGCGCGCGGCCGGCGTCGAGGCGCACCTGATCGGCGGAGCCGACGTGGCCGCCGAACTGGACGCCAAGCGGGCCATCCGCCAGGGCACCGAACTGGCCGCCACCCTCTGAGGACCGGCTGACGCAAAGGGAGTTGTGGCGGCCCGGGCCGGGCCGCCACAATCACCCGGTGACGACGCTGACACCGGCAGACGCGGACAAGATCCTCCACGACAACTTCGCCCCCTGGGTGCTCGCCCTCGGACTCACCGTCCAGGAGACCGGCGAACGGCACGCCGTCCTGCGGCTGCCCTGGTCCGACGCCCTCGCCCGCGACGGCGGGGGCCTGAGCGGCCAGGCCCTGATGGCCGCCGCGGACACCGCCACCGTCATCGCGATCTCCGCCGCGCGCGGGGCCTACGGTCCGATGACCACCGTCCAGCAGTCCACGAGCTTCCAGCGGCCGGTGGTCGGCGCCGACGTGCTGATCGACGTACGGATCACCAAACTCGGCAAGCGGATGGCCTTCGCCGACATCACCATGACGCCCGAAGGTGCCGGTGAACCGGCCGCCAAGGCCTCCACCGTCTACGCCCTGCTGGGATGACGGGCGGGCGCACCGGACTGATCCACAACCGCCCCTTCACCGTCTTCTGGCTCGGCCAGGCCCTGTCGGTGCTCGGCGGCTCGGTATCGATGCTCGCCCTGCCGCTGCTCGTCCTCGAAGTCACCGGATCCCTGGTCGGGATGGGCCTGATCACCGCCCTCTCCGGCGTCTTCGCCATCGCCACGGGAACCTTCGCGGGTCACGTGGTCGACCGCGTCGACCGCCGCCGCCTGATGATCGGCTGCGACCTCGCGCGGGCGGTGCTGCTGGGCTCAGTACCGCTGATGTGGTCCTTCGGCGGTCCGCGGATCTGGCTGCTGTACGTGCTGACCGCGCTGGTCACCGTACTGAAGACGCTCTTCGACGTGGCCTACGTGAGCGCCGTGCCCTCCCTGGTCGAACCGGCCGACCTGGCCGCCGCCAACGGACGGCTGATGGGCACCTTCGCCCTCGGCACCCTCCTCGGCCCCGTCGTGGCCGGCCTGCTCGTCTCGGGGGTCGGCGGGGCCTGGGCACTGGCCCTGGACGGGGCGAGCTTCCTCGTCTCGGCGGTCAGCCTGCGCTGGGTCCGCTTCGGCGTACGGGGGGACGCGGCGGAGCCTCGCCCACCGGGGAGCACCTCCCTGCGCGAGGTCTTCGTGGTCGGCTTCCGCTTCCTGTGGGCGCACGCCCTGCTGCGCCCGCTGACCGTCCTGCTCACCCTCCTCACCTTCGTCACCGTGGGCGCCACCGACCTGCTGATCTTCCGCCTCCAGAACGACCTCGACCGCGACCCCGCGACCGTCGGCTACGTGATCGCCGTGAGCGGCATCGGTGTCGTGTGCGCCTCCTTCGCCGCCGGGCCGCTGCGCCGGGCCCTCGGCTTCGGCCCGTGCTGGCTCGGCGCCGTCGCGCTGATCGGCGTGTCGGTGGCGGCCATCGGAGTCGGCCGCAGCGTGCCGCTGATCGCGGCCATGGCCGCCCTCTTGCTGTTCGGGCTGACGCTGGGCGGCATCTGCTCCATGACCCTGCGCCAGGAAGTCACTCCGGACCACCTGCTCGGGCGGGTCACCTCCGCCTTCTGGACGGTCCACAACGCCTCGGGCCCGGTCGGAGCCGCGGCACTCACCGCCCTGGCCGCCCGGCACGGGGTCCCGTCGACCAGCCTGGCCGCGGGCGGCTTCTGCCTCCTGATCGCGGCCTCGGGCCTCCTGACCCCGCTCCGCTCGGCCCGCCCGGCCCCGCCGGTGGGCCCCGGTCGGAGTCCGCGGTCGTACTCGGCTCGACCCAGAGATCCCGTAGAGGAGAAGTGAGGGGCCGGTCGGCACCCGACCCTGCCGCCGAACACCCGCGAGGGCGGTGCGGGGTCAGCCCGCCTGGACGGTGATCGTGCGTCCCGGGGCGACCGCGAGGGTCGCGTACGTGTACGTCGCCCCGTCCACGACCTTGGTGCGGGCCGCCTGGGGCACTCCGTCGACCGTCAGGGTGGCGTGGATGCCGGGGAAGCGGGCCTCCCAGGTGTAGGGGGAGGTGCCCGAGGTGTGCGTGAGGGTGGACTTCGTCGCCCCGTCGTGGCGGAGGGCGAAGGCCGAGTCGCCGATCCGGAGGTCGTCGATCCGCAGCCAGTCCATGCCCGAGGGCAGCCGGGACCCGGTGCTCAGGGCGTGCGCGGGTGCGTCGGGGGCGACACCCAGCAGGCCTTCGACGGTCTGGCCGAGCAGGGTGAAGGAGACCTCGGGGTAGTCCCCGTTGGTGCCCTGCTTGGTGTTCACGTGCTGGATGTCCTTGTGGTCGTAGACGTCCTTCATCCACTTCCAGCCGGTGTCGTTGCGGTTGTTCCGGAAGAACGTGTCGGGCAGGTACGTGAGGGCCTCGATGTTGGAAGGGCGGCCCGGGCCGGAGGCCTGCTGGTCGATGTAGTCCAGGTAGGCCTCCCGGCGGGGACCGGGGTCGATGATCTGCTTCATCGGCATGAACCAGCTGTTCTCCTTGCCCCAGCCGGTCAGGGCGCGTCCGTCCGTGGTGTAGCCGCGCACCATGGCCGAGCCCGAACCCGATCCGCTCCAGCTGGAGTTGAAGTACGCCTTGAGGTCCCTGGCCTTGGTCTCGTACCGGTCGGCGAGCGCGCCGTCCCCCTTGGAGCGGGCGAGCGAGGCCATCGCCAGGTACGCCTGGTACTGGGAACCGATCGCGTCTCCCGCCTCGGCGAGCGGCTCGCTGCTCTGCTCGTTGTAGCTGGCGGTGCCCTGGAAGATGCCCTGGCCGGTCCCCTCGGCCACCTCGATCGTGCCGTTGTCCTTGAGCCCGTCGTGCAGGGTGACGAACTCGTCGGTGGCGCGGCGGTAGAAGTTCCACAGGGCCGGATCGTCGAGATAGGCGCGGTCCCCGCTCCAGCGGTACGCCTCCTCGGACTTCTGCACCAGCTCGAAGGTGGCGGGCACCTCGCGGACGAAGTTCGTCGGGCTCTTGTAGTCGATCGACAGGTAGGTCGAGGTGTCGAAGTTGAAGGCCCACGCCGGGTAGTACTTGTGCTCCGGGGTGGCGGACGCGGCGAAGGAGCGGAGCATCGACTTGTTCTCGGAGTGCAGGGCGAGCACGCCCGCGCCGGACAGCTGGTGGGCCATGTCGCGCGAGTAGTAGCCGCTGCGGTTGGCGTAGCCGGCCCAGTAGGAGGCGGCGTAGGTGCCGCTGCCGCTGCCGCCGGTGCGGTTCTCGTCCACGTTGAGCGGGCCGCGGGTGCCCGGCAGGTGGACCCAGCTGTTGGCCTTGCGCTTGGACCAGTCGAACATCTCGACGATCTTCGGGTCGGAGGAGCTGATCCGCGGATCCGCGGGCGAGGCCGGGGAGAGCATCACGTCGTCGGCGTTGACCCAGGAGTCCCCGGACTCGAAAGCGATCTCCAGGGTGTCGCCGGGGGTGAGCGCGATCCGGCTGAGCGTGTAGCGCCGGTAGTTCGAGGCGCTCGGCAGGGTGAGTGAGGCGGCGACCGCGCCGTTCACGCGGGCGGTGTAGCGGCCGTTCGGGCCGCCGGTCGCGATCCAGGCGGATATGTCGTACGTCCCCGGGCCCGTGGCCGTCACGGTCTGGGACACCTTCTTCCCCGCCCCGCCGTCGAGGTAGGCGAGCCGCGCGGCGCCGTGCGGGTAGTTCGTGGCGACCCCGGTGCCGGAGGTGAACCGCCAGCCGGTACGCCCCTGTTCGAAGCCGGGGTTGGTGATGGCCAGCAGGGCGGGGGCGAGTGCGGAGCCGGCGGCCGGGCTCGGCTCCGCCGCCGCCGCGGCCGGGCCGCCGAAGGTGAGCGGGGCCAGGGGGAGGAGCAGGGCGAGGGCGGAGAGGAGTGGCACACGGGAACGCGTCATCGGGTTCTCCCAGGTGTGGGCTGGACGGGGCAGGGCCGGGCAGGGCGGAGCGGGCGGCACGCTAGCAACAGGACCTGAGAGTTTGCAACGGTCTTGTCAGAATCAACTGCGGGATCCAACTGAAAGATTTCATCGAACTCTTGCAAGTCTGGAGACGGCATGGCTACAGTCCTGGCCAGTCGGCTTCCGCAACGGTGCGAGCAGGGGTGGGTCAGGTATGGAACTGGAACGTCGGAGAGTGCTGCGGACGGTTGGAGCCATCGCCGCGGGGGCCGGATCGCTCGGCGGCCTGACCGCCTGTTCCGGCACGGGCGCCGAAGGCGCCGGCGGTCAGGGCGGGGCCGCGGGGGAGAAGGGCAAGGGCCGGATCACCGTCTGGTCCTGGCAGGGTCCCGCAGCCGAAATGAAGGCCCTCGTGCCGGAGTTCAACAAGAAGTACCCCGGGATCGAGGTGACGGTCGAGGACATCGGCAACCCGGCGATCTGGGACAAGATCACCACCGGGCTCGCGGCCGGCGGGCAGGGGCTCGCCGACGTCCTGCACATCGGCGTGGACTACCTGCCCGGATACGTCGAGAAGTTCCCCGGCGGCCTCGCCGACCTCGGCCCGCTCGGCGCGAACGCCTACCGGGACGAGTTCGCCCAGGGCATGTGGCAGACCGTGTCCCCCGACGGCAAGCGCGTCAACGCCCTCCCCTGGGAGGCGAATTCGGCGGGCTTCTACTACCGGGCCGACCTCTTCGAGGAGGCAGGGGTCGACGCCGGCGCCCTCCAGACCTGGGAGGAGACCATCGAGGCGGGCAAGGAGATCAAGGGGAAGACGGGCGCCCACCTGCTGGGCATCGACAAGCCCGCCTCCCAGGCCGACGCCGCCAACTTCTTCCAGATGCTGCTCCAGCTCCAGGGCGCCTTCTACTTCGACCTCGCCGGGAACATCACGCTCGACTCCCCGGAGGCCGTGAAGGCCATGACGCTCATCAAGACGATGAACGACGCCGGCCTGGTCAGCGACCTCGCCGGCGGCTGGAACGCCCTGATGAGCTCCCTGAAGCAGGGGACCGCGGCCGTCCTGCCCATGCCCACCTGGTTCGGCGGCATCATCGAGGAGCAGGTGCCCCAGGAAGCGGGCAAGTGGAAGGTCAGGCTGCCCCCGGCCGTGCGCCGCGGCGGATCCACCGCCGCCACGGTCAACTCCACCCACCTCGCGGTGGCGGGCGGCAGCAAGCACCAGGCCGCCGCCTGGTCGTTCGTGGAGTTCGTCCTCACCCGACCCGCCTCCCAGGTGAAGATCTACCGGGGCAAGGGCATCGCCCCCGCCCTGCTGAAGGCCTACGAGGACGCGGTCTTCCACGAGCCGTCCGCCTTCTTCGGCGGCCAGAAGAAGGGCGAGGTCTTCCTGGAGGCACTCAAGGCCCCCTCGTCCGCCTTCAATTACACCGCCGACTACGCACGGGCCCTCAAGCTGGTCACCGACGCCCAGTCCAAGGTGCTGCTGAGCGGCGCCGACCCGGCGAAGGTCCTCAAGGAGGCCGCCGACCAGCTCGGGCGGCAGACCGGACGCAAGGTCTCCCGGTGACCGCCACGCTCACCGGCCGCGAGGCCCGGGCCGTCCCCGCACACGGGGCGGCCCGGCGCCCCCGGGCGCGCCGGCGCGTGGCCCCGTACCTCTTCGTCCTGCCCGCGCTGCTCCTCTTCGCCGCCTTCAAGCTCTACCCCATCGGCCGGTCCTTCGTGATCAGCCTCCACCAGACCGTCGGCGGGACCGAGCGGTTCGTCGGCGCGGACAACTACGCGCGGCTGCTGCACGATCCGCTGTTCTGGACCGCCCTGAAGAACACCGCGGTGATCCTCGCGGTCCAAGTACCGGTCATGCTGGCCCTCGCCACCGGACTCGCCGTGGCCCTCGACTCCACCGCGCTGCGCGCCCGCGCCGTCTTCAGGCTCGGCTTCTTCCTGCCGATGGTCACCGGCCTGGTCGCCTACGGGATCGTCTTCTCCGTCCTGCTGAACAAGGACTACGGTCTGGTCAACTGGCTGACCGGCCTCGTCGGCCTGGACCCGACACCGTGGCTGACCGACCCCCTGTGGGCGAAGGTCTCCCTCGGCCTGGCGCTGACCTGGCACTACACGGGCTTCAACGCGGTGATCCTGCTCGCCCGCCTGCAGGCCGTGCCCGCCGAGCTCTACGACGCCGCGGCCGTGGACGGGGCCGGCGCCTGGGGCTCCTTCCGCCACGTCACCCTGCCGGGCCTGCGCCCCGCGCTCCTGCTCACCACGGTGCTGTCCACCATCGGCACCCTGCAGATCTTCGACGAGCCGTACGTGCTCACCGGCGGCGGCCCGGACAACGCCACCCTGACCATCGGCGTGTACCTCTACCAGAACGCCTTCAAGTACTTCGACTTCGGCTACGCCTCCGCCATCGCCTACGCCCTCGCCGTCCTCATCGGCATCCTCGGCGTGATCCAGTTCCGCTTCCTGGGGGAGAAGTCATGACCGCCGCCCGCCACCGCGGCAGGAGCATCCTGCTCACCTCCGGGCTCGCCATCGCGCTGGCCGCCGTCCTGATCCCCTTCTACTGGCTCGTGGTCGCCGCCACGCACAGCTCCGGGGAGATCTTCGACAGCCCGCCGCCGCTGCTGCCCGGCGGCCACCTCGCGGAGAACCTCCACACCCTCCAGGACACCGCGCAGTTCGGCCGGGTGGTCCTCAACTCCCTGCTCATCGCGGTGATCTACACCCTGTGTGCGGGAGCCGTCTGCACGCTGGCCGGCTACGGCTTCGCCAAGTACCGCTTCCGCGGCCGCGAACCGCTGTTCGGGCTGCTCATGCTCGGACTCGTGGTCCCCGCCCAGGTCACCCTCGTACCGCTCTTCCAGCTGATGGCCGAACTGCGCTGGCTGGGCACGTACCAGGCCGTGATCACGCCCAACCTGGCCCTGCCCTTCGGCATCTTCCTGATGCGGCAGTCGATGGCCGCGCTCCCCGACGAACTCCTCGACTCGGGGCGCATGGACGGCTGCGGCGAGCTGCGGCTGTTCTGGAAGGTGGTGCTCCCGCCCATGAAACCGGCGCTGGCCGCCCTGGCGATCTTCCTCTTCCTGTACCAGTGGAACGACTTCGTCTGGCCGCTGATCGTCCTGCGCGACAGCGCCACGTTCACCGTCCCCGTGGCCCTCGCCTCCCTCCAGGGCCTCGACGAGACCGACTACGGAGCGATCCTCGCCGGAACCGCGGCCGCCGCGATTCCGATGGCCCTCGTATTCCTCGCGCTCCAGCGCCAGTTCGTGTCCGGCCTGCTCGCCGGCGCCGTGAAGGAGTGACCGTGACCAGCGCCGTGACCACCCCCGTGACCGCCGTCGATCCCGTGACCAGCGTCGAACCCGTCACCACCGCGGGGCTCGCGCCCGCCCCCGAGGAACCGCTGCTCGACGGGGTCTCGCTTGCCGTCCTCGCCCACGCCCCCGGCGTCCACCCGGCCTGGAGCCTGACCGAACTCCCCGACGGGCTGCGGATGCTGGAGGTGCGGGCCGACGGCGCCCCCGTCGAGATCCGCTTCTCCGTGCCCCTGGGCGACGCCGCCGGATACTGGCACCCGCAGGGCGGCTGGCGGCGCACCCTCCTCGCCGACTGGGAGGGCCGATCCCGGGTCTCGCTGGTCGACGGACACGCCGCCGGCTGCCTCTACGACCACGGCGGCGCCACCCTCCTCACCTTCGCCGCCACCGACCCGGTACCCGAGGCCGCGCTCCGCTTCGGGGTCTCCGAGGAGAACGACACCCACGTCGTCCACCTCCGGCTGCCCGCCGCACGGCAGGCCCACCGGATCCTGCTCGTCCCCCGCGCGCCCTCCGTGGCACGGGCCATGCGGGCCCTGCGGTCCTGGTTCGACGCCGAGCTCGCCCCGGCGCCGGTGCCCGACGGGGCCCGCACCCCCGTCTACTCCACCTGGTACGCCTTCAACCAGGACGTCAGCGCCCCCGCCGTCGAAACCCAGGCCGAACTGGCCGCCGGACTCGGCTGCGGAGCACTGATCCTCGACGACGGCTGGCAGGAGGGCGGTCACGGACGCGGTTACGCCGGCTGCGGGGACTGGGAGCCAGACCGGGCCAAGTTCCCCGACTTCGCCGGGCACGTGGCCCGGGTCCGGGCCCACGGGCTGAGCTACCTCGTCTGGGTAGCGCCCCTGTTGCTCGGCTCCGGAGCCGCCTGCCACGACCGCTGGGCCTCCTGCGCTCCCGCCCCCGCCGGCGTGCCCGGCGCGCACGTGCTCGACCCCCGCCGCCCGGAGGTGCGCGCGCACGTCGTCGGGCTCTGCGTCCGGCTCGTCCGCGCTTACGGGCTCGACGGACTCAAGCTCGACTTCCTCGAGCAGGCCATGGCGTACGCGGGCGACGGCGCGGGAGACGTCGGAGTTGCCATGGTGACCCTGCTGACGGAACTGCGCGCGGCCCTGGAATCCGTACACCCCGGCGTGCTGCTGGAACTGCGCCAGCCCTACACCGGCCCCGGCATGGCCCCCTTCGGCAACATGCTGCGCTCCTTCGACTGCCCGGCGGACGCCACCGCGAACCGGGTCCGCACCCTGGACACCGCACTGCTCGCCGTCGGCGGCGCCGTCCACTCCGACATGCTCCTGTGGTCGCCCGAGGCGCCCGTGGAGGTGGTGGCCCGGCAGCTGATCGGGGCCCTGCACTCGGTGCCGCAGATCTCCGTACGGCTGGACAGGCTGCCGGCGGCACACCGGGAGGCGGTCCGGTTCTGGCTGGGGCGGTGGCGGCTCCACCGCGAGCTGCTGCTGGACGGGGAGGTGGAGCCAGGCCGGCCCGACGAGCTGTACCCGCTGGTGCGGGCCGGCGCCGGGGACCACTGCCTGATGAGCGTGCACGGGGACCGGGTCGTCCCGCTGGACTTCTCCGCGTACAGCCGCTTCGACCTGGTCAACGGCTCGGACCGGGACCGGCTGATGGTCGAGGTGCTGGGCGGTGGCGGCCGGATCCGGGGAGTGGTCCACGGGCCCGACGGCCGTATCATGGACGGTCCACCGTCGTACCTGCCGGAGGGGGCACGCTCGCTGGTGGTGCCGCGCGGCGGTCTGGTATCGCTCACGATCACGGAAGGACCGCGATGAAGGTCGGGATCACCGAGGTCGCCGCTCGCGCCCAGGTCAGCGAGGCGACCGTCAGCCGGGTGATCAACCGACGCCAGGGCGTGTCCAAGAAGACCCGGGACGCGGTCGAACAGGCCATGGCGGACGTCGGCTACGAACGACAGACCCAGGGCCAACTGGTCGCAGTGATCACCGAGTTCGTGTCCAACCCGTTCTTCGCCGATGTCGCCGAGCGCATCGAGTCGGCGCTCGCCCCGCACGGACTCAAGACCATTCTGTGCCCGGCCTTCCCGGGCGGGGTCCAGGAGCGGGACTTCATCTCCGCGCTCGTCGACAAGGGCGTCGCGGCCGTCGTCTTCCTCTCCGCCTCCAACACCGTCGAGGGCGCCGACACCGAGACGTACGAACTGCTGCGCCAGCGCCGGGTCCCGTACGTCGGCATCAACGGGGAGTTCGCGGACGGGGTGGCGACCCCGGTCTTCTCCACCGACGACGCGCTCGCCGCGGAGCTGGCCGTCGACCACCTCCACCGACTGGGGCACCGCAGGATCGGGATGGCCTCCGGCCCGGCCGGCAACCAGCCCGCGGACCGCAGGGTGCGGGGTTTCCTGGAGGCCATGGCCAAGCGGGGCATCGAGGAGCCGGAGCGCTGGGTGATCCGCCAGTCCTACACGGTGGAGGGCGGTCAGGCCGCCGTCGGCCCGCTCCTCGCCCTGGGCGCCACCGCGATCGTGGCGGCCAGCGACTACATGGCCCTCGGGGCGATCCGGGGCATCCGCCGGCAGGGACGGGTGGTGCCCGGGGACGTATCCGTTGTGGGGTACGACGGCTCGTCCATCACCGAGTTCACCGACCCTCCCCTGACCACGGTGCGCCAGCCCGCCGACCGGCTGGCCCTGGAGGTCGGGCGCAGCGTGCTGGCGCTGGTCAGCAACCGGGACGTGCCCACGGGGGAGCTGCTCTTCGACCCCGAGCTGGTCATCCGGGCGACCACCGGACCGGCGCCCGCGGAGCCCGGAGCCTGATCCGGGCCGGGCCGGGCAGCGGGGCCACGGGTCCGATGCGTGCCCGGGCCCGACGCGTACCCCGGGCTTGACGCGTACCGGGCCCGATCCGTAAGGGGCCCGATCCGTACCGGGCCCGAGCCGTACCCCGATCCGCCCCTCGGGCCTCACCGGGACTCAGCGCCGCTCCCCGCCCGCGACGAGGAGTTCGCCCACCTCCTCCGCAAGGGCGGCGCGGGCCGCGGTGGGCAGGCCGGCGTCGGTGACGAACCAGTCCGCCTGGTGCAGCGCCGCGAAGCCGCTGAGCCCCACCACCCCCCACTTGCTGTGGTCGGCCACGACCGCGACCCGGCGCGCCGAGGCGACCAGGGCCCGGTTGGTCTGGGCCTCCATGAGGTTCGGGGTGGTCAGCCCGGCGCCCTGCGCCACCCCGTGTGCGCCGAGGAAGAGCAGGTCCACGTGGAGCGAGCCGATCGCCAGGTCGGCGAGCGGTCCGACCAGGGCGGCCGAGGGAGTGGGGGAGCCGCCGGTGAGCAGCAGCGTGGGGGCGTCCCCGCGGCTGCGGCCGTCGGCCCACACCAGTTCCGCCACCGGAAGCGAGTTGGTGACGATCGTGAGCCGCGGGACCCCGAGGAGCCGGGCGGCGACGGCGTGCGCGGTGGTGCCGCCCGAGACCGCGACCACGCTGCCCGGTTCCACCAGGGTCGCGGCCGTCTCAGCGATGGCCGCCTTGGCTTCGCCCTCCAGGTCCGACTTGGCCTCGAAGCCGGGCTCGTGCCCGCTGGCCCCGGCCGGGGCCACGGCTCCGCCGTGGACCTTCTCCACGAGGCCCTGCCGGGCGAGAACGTCCAGGTCCCGGCGGACGGTCATGTCCGAGACGCCGAGCTGCCCGACGAGGTCCGCCACCCGCACCGCGCCCTCGCGGCGGACCGCGTCCAGGATGAGAGCGCGTCGCTGGTGGGCCAGTTGGGCAGCCTGCTCGGCCACGGGTCGCTCCCGGGAATCGGCGAATCGGGTCAGAAAGCAGCAAGATAACACGGCAGTGTTGTTGGAGTCTGAGGGAATCTCGGTGTGGGGGTGGTGGAAAATGTTGGAGACTGTTTATTCTCGCTATGTGAAGAAGACCCTCGCGAAACTCGCGGACGGCCGCGAACTGATCTACTTCGACACCGACGAAGGTGCCGTGCGCGACGCGCCCGACCTGCGCCCGCTCGATCCGGTGGACAGCCGGCCGGAACTGCGGCGGGACGAGGCCACCGGTGACTGGATCACCATCGCCTCCCACCGCCAGAACCGGATCTACCACCCGCCCGCCGGCGAGTGCCCGCTCTGCCCCTCCCGGGACGGCCGGCTCAGCGAGATCCCCGCCGCCGACTACGAGGTGGCCGTCTTCGAGAACCGCTTCCCCTCCCTCGCGGGCGAGGCCGGACGCTGCGAAGTCGTCTGCTTCACCCCCGACCACGAAGCCGGTTTCGCCGACCTCACCCCGGCCGCCGCCCGGCTGGTGCTGGACGCGTGGACCGACCGCACCGCCGAACTGTCAGCCCTTCCCGGCGTCGAGCAGGTGTACTGCTTCGAGAACCGGGGAGCGGAGATCGGGGTGACCCTCGCCCACCCGCACGGCCAGATCTACGCCTTCCCCTTCGTCACGCCCCGCACCGCCAAGATGACGGCCGCCGCGCAAGCGCACCGCGCCGCCACCGGCCGCAACCTCTTCGAGGACCTGCTCACCGGAGCCCGCGCCGCCACCGAGCGGGTGGTGACGGCCGGGCAGCACTGGACCGCCTTCGTGCCCTACGCCGCCCGCTGGCCGTACGAGGTCCACCTCTACCCGCACCGCCGGGTCCCCGACCTGACCTGCCTCACCGAAGCCGAGCGGGCCGAGTTCCCCGGCATCTACCTCGACTTGCTGCGCGGCTTCGACCGGCTGTTCCCCGTACCGGGGCCGGGTCCGGAGCCGGAGCGGCCGCAGGAAATGGCGCCCACCCCGTACATCTCCGCTTGGCATCAGGCGCCCCGTACCCATGGGGAGGAACTGGCGCTGCACCTCGAGCTGTTCACCATCCGCAGGACTCCGGACAAGCTCAAGTTCCTCGCCGGGACGGAGTCCGGGACGGAAGCCTTCATCAACGACATCGCCCCCGAGACGGCCGCGCGACGACTGCGGGAGGCCCTGGCATGAACCGGCCCGAGCAGGCCGCGGCCACCTTCGCGAAGCTCTTCGGCGGCGCCCCCGACGGGATCTGGGCGGCGCCCGGCCGGGTCAATCTGATCGGTGAACACACCGATTACAACGACGGGTTCGCCCTCCCCATCGCCCTCCCGCAGACCACCCTGCTCGCCGCCCGCGCCCGTACGGACGGCCGGCTGCTCCTGCACAGCGCGCAGGGAGACGGCCGGATCACCGAACTCGCCCTGGCCGCCCTGGCACCCGGGGCCGTACCGGGCTGGGCCGCGTACCCGGCCGGAGTGGTCTGGGCCCTCGCCGAGGCGGGCCACCCCGTCGGGGGCGCGGACCTGCACTTCGACAGCACGGTCCCCACCGGCGCCGGCCTCTCCTCCTCCGCCGCGCTGGAGTGCGTGGTCGCCGTCGCCTACGACGGGCTGTACGGACTGGGGCTGCCCGGGCCCGAACTGGCCCGGATCGCCCAGCGGGCGGAGAACGCCTTCGCCGGCGTGCCCTGCGGGATCATGGACCAGATGGCCTCCGTGTGCTGCACCGCCGGGGCCGCCCTCCACCTCGATGCCCGCACCCCGGAGCTCCACCGGCAGGTGCCCCTCGACCTCCCGGGGCAGGGACTCGGACTGCTCGTGATCGACACCCGGGTCTCCCACGACCTGGGCGACGGGGCGTACGCGGCCCTGCGCGCGGGCTGTGAACGGGCGGCCGGGCTGCTCGGCCTGCGCGCCCTGCGGGATCTGCCCGCCGGGGACCTCGCGGGGGTGCTGGGGGACCTCCCGCCGGAACTCGTACCGCTGGTCCGCCACGTGGTGACGGAGAACGGCCGGGTCGCCGAGGCCGTCGCCCGGCTCCGGGCGGACGACGCGGCCGCCCTCGGTCCGATCCTGACGGCCGGTCACGCGTCGCTCCGCGACGACTACCGGGTCTCCTGCCCGGAGACCGACCTCGCCGTGACGGCCGCCCTGGGCGCCGGGGCCCTCGGCGCGCGGATGACGGGAGGCGGCTTCGGCGGCTCCGTCATCGCACTGGTGGAGGCGGGGCGCGAAGACGCGGTGGGCGACCACGTCACGGCGGCCTTCGGCGCGGCGGGCCACCGGCTCCCGCGGCTCCTCACCGCCACCCCGGCGGCGGGCGCCCGTCGGGTGGAGCCGTAGCCGGCGACTGGAGCCGAGCCGTAGCCGTAGCCGTAGCAGTAGCCATGTCCATGGCCCGGGCCCCGGACGCAGTCCGTTGCCCGGGCCATGGTGCTTTGGCAGTCGGCCCGTTCAGGAGGTGAAGGGTGCGCCGTCCAGGGTCCAGTGCGGGTCCAGGCCGATGCCCAGCGCGGCGTAGACGTGGGCGGCGACATCGGTGTGCCGGACCGTCGGCGGAGTGACTCCGGCGGCCAGTCCGGGGCCGCACGCGGCCACCCAGGCGGTGCGCTCCAGCTCGCTGCGGCCCCCGTGGCCCCCCTCGTCACGGTGGCCGTGATCGGTCACCACGATGACCGTCCACTGCTCCCCGGGGTGGCCCGGGCGGTCGCGCACGGCCTTGACGAGGCGGCCCAGGCGCTGGTCGGCCCGCTCGATCGACCGCCGGTACTCCTCGCCGCAGCCGAGGAAGTGGGCGGTCTCGTCGACGGCGCCGAGGTAGACGAAGGAGGCGTGGAGTTCCTCCCCGGAGCCCAGTACGTGCGCCGCTTCGGCGGTCACGGCCTCATCGGCCGCCTCCCAGGCCTCCGGCGTGTCCGCGCGGGGTGCGATGAAGCTCAGCCGGCTGGGGGCGGTGAAGAGCGGGCGGCCCTCCTGGGCGAGGAACAAGGGGGCCCAGCCGCCTGCCGCGAAGGTCCGCCGCCCGCATTCGAGTGCCAGGCGGGTGGTGAAGTCGGGAAAGACGTCGAGCCGGTTGCCGTCGAGCCGGTTGCCCCACACCCCGTGCTTGGCGACGGTGACACCGGTGGCGATGGTGGCCCAGCACGGCCCGGACATCGTGGGGGTGGTCTCGTCTATCTCGACGGGAGCGAGGAAACCCGCGTCGGCCGTCTCGTCGAGGTGGGGGGTGTCCAGCTGCGGCAGCAGGTCGAACCGTACGCCGTCGATGCCGACGACCAGAACGTGTTGAGTGTGCATGGTGCGGTCCCAGGTGTCTGTGAGAGGGGGGCAGTGGGGCAGGGGTCAGCGGGTCGGTTGGCCAGGGGGTCAGGGGGGTGGCGGGTCATGGGGTCAGGGGGCCAGCGGGGCAGGGGCTGGTGCGACGCAGCCGGATCAGGCGGCTCGCGTAGTCCCCGGAGGGCAGTGAGAGCTCGATTCCGCGGTGGACCAGGACGGCGCCGCTGTGCACCTGGTCCCGGTCCGGGTCCAGGTAGTGGGCGCCGGTGTCGAGTGCGGGCAGTTTGAGGGGGGCGGGCCGGTGCCCGAACCGGGTCGCGGGCCGCCAGGCGAGCACGGCGTGCTCGCCGCCGTCCCCGGCGGCGTAGTGGACGGCCGTCACCCCGTCCCCGCCCGTGACGCGGTGCTGGATCCCGTACTGGACCAGCGGGCGGATCTGCTTGTACCGGGCCACGAGCTCGGCGGCTTCGTCGAGCTCCTCGGCGGACCAGCCCGTCAGGTCCCCGCCGAGGCCGAGCGCGCCGGACATGGCGACGTGGAAGCGGAAGCGCAGCGGAGTGCGCCGCCCGGTGGCCGCGTTGGGACTGTCGGTGACCCACGCGGCCATGGTCCGGGCCGGGAAGAGCTGGCTGAAGCCGTGCTGGATCGCGATCCGGTCGACGGGGTCGGTGTTGTCGGAGGTCCACGCCTGGTCGGTGCGGGCCAGGATGCCGAGGTCGGCGCGTCCGCCACCGCCCGCACACGCTTCGATGCGCAGGCCCGGATGATCGGCGCGCAGCCGGTCCATGATGCGGTAGACGGCCCGGGTGTGGTCGATCCAGAGCCGGTCGGGATCGGGGTTCCCCTCCCAGCCGGCCTCGGTGAAGGCGCGGTTGGCGTCCCATTTGAGCCAGTCCACCCGGTGGTCGCGTACGAGGCCGTCCAGGGCGCGGTGGGCCCAGGCCTCGACCTCGGGCCGGGCGAAGTTCAGGACCAGCTGATGGCGCAGTTCGGTCGCCTCCCGGGTGGGGGAGTGGAGGACCCAGTCCGGATGGGTGCGGTACAACTCGCTGTCCCGGTTCACCATTTCCGGTTCCACCCACAGGCCGAAGGCCATCCCGAGGCGGTGGACCTCGTCGGCGAGGGGGCGCAGCCCCTCGGGAAAGGCTTCGGGGCGCGGGGTCCAGTCACCCAGCCCGGCCCGGTCGTCGCGCCGTGCGCCGAACCAGCCGTCGTCCAGGACGAACAGTTCGGCACCGATCCCGGCGGCCAGGTGGGCCAGCTTGATCTGGCCGGCCTGGTCGACGTCGAATCCGGTGGCCTCCCAGGAGTTGTAGAGGACGGGCCGCTCCCGCCCGGGCTCCGGCAGTACGTGGTCCGCGACGTAGCCGTGCCAGGCGCGGCTGGCCGCACCGAACCCGTGCGGGGTGTAGAGCCCGGCGAACACGGGGGTGTGCAGGCTTTTCCCCGGTTCCAGGGTCCAGCGCAGTCCTTCGTGGCCGAACCCTCCCGTCCAGGTGGTGCGGCCCACCGCGTCGCGGTGCAGGGTGATGCGCCAACTGCCGCTCCATGCGAGGGCGGTGCTCCACACGTCACCCGCTTCCTCGGTCGCGGTGCCGTCGTCGAGGGCGAGCCATGGGCTGGCGTGGTGGCCGGTGAGCCCGCGGCGGCTGGTGAGGACGGTCTCGGCGACGGGGAGCCGGTCGCGGTGCAGCTGGAACTCGCTGTTCCAGCCGCCCGTGAGGTGGCTGAGCCGGTAGTCGGCGAGTGCCGGGGCAGTCCAGGAGGCGGAGTCCAGCCGGTCGACGGTGACCGGACCCGCTTCGGCTCGGTTCCCGGCTCCGGTGTGCGTGAGCTCCACCCAGCGTTCGACGACGTCACTGCCCGGCCGGACGCGGTAGCAGAGCTCCGCGCGCAGGGGGTACCGGCGGTCGGTGAGGAAGAGCCGCAGCTCGCCGCCGTCGACGCGGTGTCCGGCGAACTCCCACTGGGCGCCACTGGTTCCGTCGGCGAAGCGGACCTGGAGGCCGGCCGGACCGAACCGCGCTCCGGTCTGCGGAGCCAGCTCGTCCGCTGCGGCCCCGGCTTCGAAGCTGCTCGCGGCGGGGGAGGCGGCCTCCGGCAGGAGGGACAGCGCAGCGGCGTCGAGCGGCGCGCCCCAGTACAAGTGCCGCGGGCTGCCGTCGGGGCCGGTGCGCAGGGCGTACACGCTGTTCGGCGTGCGGAGCACGGCGAGGCCGGAGCCGGGGTCGAAGGTGGCGAGCGGGAGCGCGGCAGGCACGAAGGGGTCCCCTGAGGTCGAAGGCCCGCGTACGGGCAGAGAGTTGGCCAGAGGCTAGGGCGGACGCGGGGTCGAAATCAATACTGGACGAAGTTATTTATTTGCTCTACGTTGCACCCGTGTTTCGAAACCAAGAGCTGCCACTGGTCACCGCCCCGGCCGAAACGGCGGTCCTCGCCCTGCTCCTGGCCGAGGGTCCGCTCAGCCGGGTGGAGCTCGCGCGCCGGACCGGTCTCTCCTCGACGGCCATCACCAAGGCCGCGAGGCCGCTCATCGACGACGGGTACCTGTACGAACTCCCGCCGGAGCGCACGGCTCCCGGGGCCGGCCGGCCGGTCAACCCGCTGGCGGTCGCCCCGGACCGGGAGTTCTTCGTCGGGGTGAAGATCAGTGACGACCGGCTGTTCGGCGTGGTCTGCGATCTGCGGGCCCGGGTCCGGGCCACGGCCGAACGAAGCCTCGGCAGCCATGAACCTGCCTCTGTTGCAGGCTTGTTGACCGATCTGGTCGACGAACTGCTCGACACCGAGCCCGCGTTCCGCGATCGCACCCGGCATCTCGGCATCGCGGTCTCGGGGGACGTGGACCGTGGCAGCGGCCGGGTCCGCTTCTCCGGCCGCCTCGGCTGGCGCGACGTACCGCTCGCCGAGACCGTGGCCGGTACCACCGGTCTGACGGTCACCGTCGAGAACGACGTCAAAGCACTGACCATCGCCGAGCACTGGTTCGGGGAGGGAGTCGGCACCGGCTATTTCGCGCTGGTCACGATCGGCGCGGGGATCGGCTCCGCGCTCGTCGTCAACGGGCAGCTGGTGACCGGCGCCTACGGTGTGGCCGGGGAACTGGGGCACGTATGCGTGGACCCGGCGGGCCCGCGCTGCCGCTGCGGCGCGGTCGGCTGCGTCGAGGCCATCGCCTCGAGCGGTGCGATCCTCGAAGCGGTCCGCCGCGGGACCGGCGTGGCCGACCTCGCCTTCGACCGCGCCGTTGAACTGGCCCGCGACGGCGACCCCGTGGCACGCGAGGCCTTCGCCCGGGCGGGCCGCGCCATCGGCGTCGGCATCGCCACCCTGGTCAACCTCGTGGGCCCGGAACGCGTCGTGGTCAGCGGCGAGGGAGCGGGCACGTACGACCTGTTCGGACAGCACATCAAGAACGCCTACGCGGCACACGCCTTCGGGGCCGCGGTCAAATGCCCCCTGTCCCTGCGCCCGCTCCCCTGGGAGGAGTGGGCCCGTGGAGCCGCCGCGGTGGCGGTCCAGGCACTGTTCCCGTCGAGCACGGCCGCCGCGGCACTCCCGTAGCGGCGCTCCGCTCGTACCGCACCCGGCTCACCCGGCCGGTGCCCCTCACTGCCGGCAAGCACTGATGGAGGGCACCGACCCGGGCCGGACACACCCACATCCCGCCTACCCTCACAGAAGGATGCGACATGAGCGCGCACAGAACCGAGCTTAGCCGACGACGTTTTCTCGGCGGATCACTGATGATCGTCGCCGGAGCGGTGGTGAGCACCGCCTGCTCCACCGACCCGAACGCGGATGCCTCCTCGCAGGCCAAGACCACCCTGAACGTCTGGTTCCACGCCTACGGCGAGGCCGGCACGCAGCAGGCCGCACTGCGCTACGCGACCGCCTTCACCAAGGCCCACCCGGACATCGCGGTCAAGGTCACCTGGGTCCCGGGCGACTACTCCGGCAAGCTCAACGCGACCCTGCTCACCGACGCGGCCCCGGACGTCTTCGAGATCGGCGACTTCAGCGAGAGCCTGGCCCGCCGGGGCCAGATCGCCGCCCTCGACGAGATCTACGGCAGCGAAAAGGCGGACTTCAACGACAACGCCATCGGCGGTGTGGGCGTCGACGGCAAGCTCTACGGCGTCAAGATGATCGACGACGTCATGATGCTGTACTTCCGCAAGAGCGTGCTGTCCCAGGCCGGAATCACCCCGCCCACCACCTTCGACGAGCTGGCCGCGGCGGCCAAGGCCCTCACCACCAAGTCGGGCAAGGGCCTGTTCCTCGGCAACGACGGTCTGGGCGACAGCCCGATCCTCGCCGTCCGCTCGAACGGTGGCGACCTGGTGACCGACGGCAAGGTCGCCTTCGGCTCCCCGCAGGCACTGGAGGCCCTGACCGGCCTGAAGCGCCTGCACGAGGACAAGTCCCTGCTCCTCGGATTCACCACCGACTGGTGGGACCCGTCCGCCTTCACCCAGAACCTCGTCCCGATGCAGTGGTGCGGCCTGTGGGCGATGCCCGCCGTCAAGACCGCGCTCGGCGAGGACTTCGGCGTCCTGCCGTGGCCCGCCTTTAAGGCAGGGGGCACCCCCGTCGTGCGCGTCGGGGGCTGGACCAGCTGCGTCAACGCCAAGGGCCGGAACGTGGACGCCGCGAAGAAGTTCGTCCAGTGGCTCTGGATCCGGCAGGCGGACCTGCAGAAGGACTGGGCCGAGAGCTACGGGTTCCACGTGCCGCCCCGCAAGTCCGTGGCGGCGGGCGCCGCGAAGCTCACCGGCGGAGCCGCCAAGGAGGCCGTGGAACTGGCCGCCAAATACGGCAAGTCCAACCCGGGCACCTGGGACACCGCGGTGAGCAGCGCCTTCAGCGCGGCCGCCGCCAAGATAGCCGCCGGGCAGGGCAACCCCGCGGAGGTTCTGGCGGACGCGGTGGGGCAGGCCCAGGGCGCCATCGACAAGCAGCGCGGCTGATGCTCTCCGCACCGGGAACCACCCGGCGGTCCGGGCGGCCGGGACCGCCCGGTCGGCTTGCGGCGGGGGCGGCCCGCGCCGGCCGCCCCCGAGCCGGCCGCCCCCGTGCGGGCCGCTCCGGCCTGCTCGCCTTCGCGCTGCTCACGGCTCCGATGCTGATCGGCCTCGGCGTGTTCAAGTACGTCGCCATCGGCTGGAGCTTCCTGCTCAGCCTCAGCGACGCGCGCGGCACCATCGCTCCCAGCCGGTGGGTGGGGCTGGGCAACTACCGGGCCCTGCTCTCCGACGCGGCGTTCCGCGACTCCCTGACGCAGATCCTGCTGTTCACCGCCTTCATCGTGCCGGTCACCTTCGCCGCCTCCCTCGGGCTCGCCCTGCTCGTGCACCGGATCCGGCGCGGGCGGGCGGTGCTGCGCACCGTCTTCCTCATCCCGGCGGCCGTGTCCTACGTCGCCGCCTCGCTCCTGTGGAAGATGTGCCTGTTCAACGGGCTTCCGGCCGGCATCGCCAACACCCTCGGCGGCTGGTTCGGCATGGACCCCGTCCCCTGGCTGCAGACCACCTCACCACCGCTGTACTGGATCGTGCTGGTCACCCTCCGGCTCTGGCTCCAGGTCGGCTTCTACATGGTGCTCTTCCTGGCCGGACTCCAGGGCATCCCCAAGGAGCTCTACGAGGCCGCCGCCCTCGACGGTGCGACCGGCCTGCGGCTCCTGCGCGGGATCACGCTGCCGATGCTGCGCAACACGTCCGTCGCCGTGCTGATGCTGCTCTTCATCGCCGCCTTCCAGGCCTTCGACGAGTTCTACAACCTCTTCAACAGCGGGCTCTCCGGCACCGGTTCCGCCCCCGTTCAGACGCCGCTGGGCTACCTGTACAACACCGCGATGGGCAGCCAGGACTACGGACTCGGATCGGCCGGGGCCTTCGTGCTCACCGCGCTCATCGTCGGGGTGACCCTGATCCAGGGGCGCTTCACCGGATTCGGCAGGAGCGAGGAGTGAGCCACCCGTGACGATCGCCGCGAGACTGTCCGGAGCGCTGCGCCTCTGCGCGCGCGGACTCCTGGTGGGCCTCCTGACGACGGCCTTTCTGACGCCCTTCTACCTGATGCTGCGGGGCTCCCTGATGGACGCCCGGGGCATCACGTCGCCGCACTGGACCTGGTGGCCGTCGACGATGCACTTCGAGAACTTCACCGCACTCTTCGACGACCCGACCCTGTCCATGGGCCGGGCGCTGGGGAACTCCACCGTGATCGCCCTCATCACGGCCCCCGTCTCCACGCTCCTGGCCTCCGCCGCAGGCTACGCCTTCGCCCGGATCCCGGTCCCGGGGCGCGGCGTCCTCCTGGCCCTGGTGGTCGCCACACTGATGATTCCCGGCTCGGTGACCTTCGTGCCGACCTTCGTCGTGGTCGGTTCCCTGGGCGGAGTGAACACGCTGTGGGGCATCATCGCGCCCGGCCTGTTCAACCCCTTCGCCGTCCTGCTGTTCCGCAACTTCTACCTCCAGTTCCCGGCCGAGATCGAAGAAGCCGGACGGCTGGACGGGCTCGGCTGGTTCGGCCTCTACCGCCGGATCGCCCTGCCCAACTCGGGCGCGATGCTCGCCTCGCTCGGCGCGCTGGCGTTCATCGACAGCTGGAACTCATTCCTGTGGCCCCTGGTCATCGGGCAGGACCCGTCGGCCTGGACGGCCCAGATCGCCCTGTCGACGTTCCTCACCTCGCAGACCATCAACCTGCCCGGCCTGTTCGCCGGAGCCGTCGTGACGATCGTCCCCCTGGTCGTCATGTTCCTGGTCGCCCAGCGCTACATCGTCGCGGGCATCGCCACCAGCGGCCTCAAGGGCTGAACGCGCAGAGCACGCAACAGCACGTCACCGACCACCACGGCACGGCACGACACGGCACGGCACGGCACGGCACATCCTCCCTCTCCGAAGGATCCAACGTGACAGGCACACCAATGCTCCGACGCGCGGTCTCGGCACTCGCCGTGCTGTCCGCGCTGCTCCTCGGCACCACCACGGCGGCCGGCGCGACGGCCGCCGCCCCCGACGCGGCCGGTGCCCCGGCCGCGCCCACCGTCCTGACCGGGCCCCAACTGGCCTCCTCCTGGACCGCACCGCTCAGCACACGGGGCCGCTGGATCGTCGACGCCGCGGGGAACCGATTCAAGCTCAAGGCGGGCAACTGGGCCGGCGCGCAGGGGACATGGACCGGCAGCGGGGACATCAACGATCCCGCCAGCCACATGCACGGCATAGCGGCAAACAACATGCCGCTCGGCCTGGACCGGACGCCCATGACCGCCATCCTGGCCGACTTCCACGAACTGGGCCTCAACAGCATCCGGCTGCCGTTCTCCAACGCCCTCGTCCACGACACCACACCGGTCCCGGACGCCGCGGTCGCCGCCAACCCGCAGCTGAAGGGCAAGACCCCGCTGCAGGTACTCGACACCGTCATCGCGGCCCTCACCGCCGACGGGTTCGCGGTCATCCTCAACAACCACACCACCACCGCCCGCTTCTGCTGCGGCCTGGACGGAAACGAGCGCTGGAACAGCAGCCAGAGCACCCAGCAGTGGTTGGACGACTGGGTGTTCATGGTGAACCGCTACAAGACGGACAAGCGGGTGGTGGGCGCCGACCTGCGCAACGAGGTGCGCCGCGACACCTGGGACGACCCCAACTGGGGCTGGTACGACGGCCACGACGCCTACGCCGCCTTCGAGGAGGCCGGAAACCGGATTCTGCGGGCCGCCCCCGACATGCTGGTCGTCATGGAGGGCATCAACTGGTACGGGATCCCGCTCGCCGGACTTCCGCACGGGCGGCCCATGCTGACGCCGGTGGCCAACCTCTCCCACACGCTGATCGAATCCGGCAAGCTCGTCTACGCCGCCCACTTCTACGCCTACACCGGCCCGGCCAACACCGGTGCCGGCAGCGGCCCCGGCTCCACGAACGATCCGCGCTACGAGGACTTCACCCCGGAGCAGCTCGCCCAAGTGGTGAACGACCAGGCGCTGTTCGTCACCCGTGAGGGGCAGCACTTCACCGCCCCGGTGTGGATCAGCGAATTCGGTGCCGGGGGCCGCGGCCCCGAGAACGCCAAGGAGCGGGCCTGGCTCCACCGCTTCACCGACATCCTGGTGGCCAACGACACCGATTTCGCGATCTGGCCGCTCGTCGGCTGGACCAATGCCGCGGGCGCTCCGATGGACACCTGGGCGCTGCTGTCGTACGGGACCACCGGTGTCCGCCAGAGCGTCCAAGACGGCGGGGACTGGCGCGCCGACGACTGGAACCGGCTGGTCTCCACCCCCGGCCGCACCGGTCAGGTGGCCCCGGTCAGTCACTGGAACATGCTCGACCTCGACCACGCCGACTACGTCGTCTCCGCCACCATGCTCGCCAAGGCCGACTGGTCCCCGGGCAACCGCAAGGGCAACTGCCCCGACTCCGAGCGGCTGACCGGCCTCGCCCGCAGCAGCGGCCGGGGACTGTGCACCGACGCGGGCGGTCCGCCGAAGGGCGCCGGATCCTGGACCGCGGTCACGGACGAGCGGTACGTCACCGGGACCGACTGGGCCGGCGGATACAACAAGCTCCAGTGCCCCGCGCAGACCTTCGCCGTCGGCTACAGCGTCCGCGGCAACGCGATGTCCGCGCTGCTGTGTGCCCCCGCCGCGGCCTCCCTGCCCACCTCCGGGCGCACGCTCTGGTTCGACCGCGGGGACAACCGCCCCGCCACCGGGGGCTCGAACGCCAGCGACTGGGCGCCCGGCCACTACAAGGGCCAGTGCTCCGACACCGAGTACCTCGCGGGCGTCGCCTACACCTGGAAGTGGAACCACGGAGGTGTCCCCGACGCGCTGCTCTGCCGCCCGCTGAAGTGACCGGCCCACCGAACTGACCGGCGCCCGCTTCCCCTTCCCTCTTCCCCTTCCCGTCCCTAGGAGCTCACGGCATGCCCCGACTGGAGATCGCCGCAGACGGCTTCCGTCTCGACGACCGGCCGTTTCGCATCGTCTCCGGTGCCCTGCACTACTTCCGCGTCCATCCGGAGCAATGGGCGGACCGGCTCCACAAGGCACGTCGACTGGGCCTCAATACGGTCGAGACCTACGTCCCGTGGAACCTCCACGCCCCGAGGCGCGGGGAGTTCCGGCTCGACGGGGGCCTCGACCTGCCCCGGTTCCTGGACCTCGCAGCCGCGGAAGGCCTGTACGTCCTGCTCCGCCCGGGCCCGTACATCTGCGCGGAATGGGAGGGGGGCGGCCTGCCCTCGTGGCTTCTCGCCGAGGAGGGCATCGCACTGCGCAGCAGCGACCCGCGCTTCCTGCGGGCCGTGGACGAGTACCTCGGCGCGCTGCTGCCGCCCCTGCTGTCCCGTCTGGGCAGTGGGGGCGGCCCGGTGATCGCGGTCCAGCTCGAGAACGAGTACGGGGCCTACGGGCAGGACCCCGGTTACCTCGCCGATCTGGCCGGGCTGCTGCACCGGCACGGCGTGGACGTCCCCCTGTTCACCTGCGACCAGCCCGCGGACCTGGCGCGCGGTAGCACGCAAGGAGTGCTGAGCACCGTCAACTTCGGCAGCAAGGTCGAGTCCGGGCTCGCGCAGCTTCGGCGGCATCAGCCCGAAGGGCCGCTGATGTGCTCGGAGTTCTGGGTGGGCTGGTTCGATCGCTGGGGCGGACCCCATGCGGTGCGCGACGCCGAGGACGCCGCGAGCGACCTCGACCGGCTGCTCGCCGCCGGTGCTTCCGTGAACATCTACATGTTCCACGGCGGAACGAACTTCGGCTTCACCAACGGCGCGAACGACAAGGGGACGTACCGCCCCACGATCACCTCGTACGACTACGACGCCCTCCTGGACGAGGCCGGCGATCCCACGGCCAAGTACACCGCCTTCCGCGAGGTCCTCGCGAAGTACGGCCCCGTCCCCGACGGTCCGGTGCCCGCCCCCGGCCCGAAGGTCGCCTGCGGACGGGTCGAACTCACCCACTCCGCTGCGCTGTTGGATCACGCCGACCTGCTCGGCCGGCCCGTGAAGGGGGACCGGCCGCTCACGATGGAACAACTCGGCGAGGGCTTCGGCTTCGTCCTGTACGAGACCCTGCTGGCGGCCGGCGGTCCGGCCGTCCTGTACGTCGAGGACGTGCGCGACCGCGCGCAGGTCTTCGTGGACGGGCAGCCCGTCGGGGTGCTCGCACGCGAGAGTCACGAGCGCGCCCTCGCCTTCACCGTCCCCCGCCCCGGAGCCAGGCTGTCCCTGCTCGTGGAGAACCAGGGGCGGGTCAACTACGGGCCGGGCATCCACGACCGCAAGGGACTCCTCGGCCGGGTCCTCGTCAACGGCCGGGCCCCGGAGCGGTGGACGAGCCGGGCCCTGCCCCTGGACGATCCCCCCGGCCTCGCCGACGTGCCCTTCCGGGCCTTCGACCCGGCGGCGCCGCCGGTGGGCCCCGCCTTCCACCGTGGGTACGCGCACGTGGAGGAGCCGGCCGACGGCTTCCTCGCCCTGCCCGGCTGGACCAAGGGCAGCGTCTGGATCAACGGCTTCGCCCTGGGCCGGTACTGGTCCCGTGGCCCCCAGGCCACCTTGTACGTCCCCGCTCCGGTGCTGCGGGCGGGGCGCAACGAGTTCACCGTCCTCGAACTGCACGCCTCGGCCACCCGCACGGTGGAGCTGCGCGACCGTCCCGACCTGGGTGGAACCGAGGACTGACGCGCCGGCCGCCCCGACGTGTGCCGGGCCGGGGGCCCGCCCGCGAGGTCCGGGCGGGCCCCCGGCCCCCTGCCCGGCTACCAGAGGACGGGGAGCCGCTCCGGCAGGCGCTTCATGAACCGGGTGCGCCAGACGAGCTGGTCGACCGGCACGGCGAGCTGGAGACGGGGCATCTTCTCCAGGAGCACCTCGATGGCGATCTCGGTGTGCCGCTTGCCCAGCGCGGTGGCGGGGCAGTAGTGCTGTCCGCCGCCGAAGGAGAGGTGGGTGGCCGCGTTCTCCCGGTCGATGTCCACGACATGGGGGTCGCTGAACACGGCCGGGTCGGTGTTGGCGGCCTCGACCAGGACGAGGAGGAGCTCCCCCTTCTTCACCTCGACGTCCCCGAGGGTGAGGTCCTCGAGGGCGAGCCTGGGCAGGCCGTCGCCGATCGAGAGGTTGACCCGCAGGAGTTCGTCCACCGCGCCGGGGATCTTCTCCGGCGACTTCCGCAACTGCTCCCACACGTCGGGGTTCTGGAGGAGGGAGAAGACCGCCATCGTCAGGAAGCCCATGGTGGAGATGACGCCGGCGCCGAACAGGGTGACCCCCACCGTGGCGAGCATCTCGTCGGTGAGGTGGGCGTACTGGGGGTCCGGGCGCAGGGCCGCCAGCTCGGAGACGAGCCCGGTGGTGGCCGGGTCGTCGAGGCGCTCGACCATATACGCGATGTCGCGGTCCCAGTTGAGCTTGGCACCGGTGACGGGACAGGCCGAGTTCATGAACGCGATGTCGAGACTGGACGCCAGGCGCGGGGCGTCGGCCTGCGGGATGCCGAGGATGCGGCAGTGCAGGTTCTCGGCGTACGGGTTGGTGAACTGGCCGCGCAGGTCGACCGGAGCCCCGTGGGTGAGGAGGCCGTCGACGAGGGTGGAGGCCTCGGCGCGCATCCAGTCCGTGAGGCCGTCGGTCTTGGGGTTGATCGCCTTGAGGACGGCCTTGCGCAGGCCGGCCCCGGTGATGTTGCCCATGTTGTTGACGACCTCGGGCGGGATCGTCAGCGCGTACTGGCGGGGCACTCCGGGAGCGGAGGTGTCCTTCAGGCTGAACCTTGGATCTTCGAGGACCTGCTTGCACAGCTCGTAGGAGGAGACGAGCCAGGCTTCGTCACCGGCGATCGTGCGGACCCGCTTGACCGGCTGGTCACGCAGCTCCTCCACCTCGTGGGGGAGCTGGTCGCCGCGCGCGGAGAACGGGAAGTCGAGAAGGGTCTCAGTGGACATCGGGTGCTCCTTCGGCGGGGGTGATGACGGCGTGTCCCTGGTTGCGCGAGGCGCGCAGGCCGGAGCCGCGTGAGTAGAGCAGTTCCGCCATCGGCAGGAGCTGGTGGTAGCAGTTGAGGGAGGACGGCACCCCGAGGATGGCGGGGGTGTCCAGGAAGAGCGGCGCCTCGGCACAGACGTACTCCAGGCAGACCTCGCGCTGCCGGGTGGTGGCGGTCTTGCCGCCCAGCACCTTGGAGGAGAGGAACGCGTCGACCAGGGAATTGCAGGTGCTGCGGAATTCCGGGTCGGTGTCGAGCAGCTTGTACAGGTGGCTGTGGAGCCTGCGGTAGGCGGGGATGTCGGTGAGGGCCGACATGGGGCGTGCGCGTAGACGGACGCCGGTGGGGTCGGCCTCGGCCGCGGCGTTGTTGACTTTGGCGCGGACGCCCCGCAGGTTCTTCACCGCCTTGCGCCGGGCTTCGTCGGCGTCGTAGCCGAGGGCCTCGTACATCTCGGCCACGTGCAGGTCGGTGTAGATCAGGTCGACCTGCGCGAAGTTGCGCATGCCCCACTGGGCGAGGTCGATGACGCGCTGGGCGGAGAAGTAGCTGTTTCCGGGCGAGATGCCGATCACGGCGTGATCGCCTTCGGTGTGAATCACCTGGCAGTGCGGGGTGTACGGCCGGACTGTGAAGACTTCGGTCAATGTCGTCAACAGGAGTCGGGTCCTTCGCGCCGCAAGTCCCGTGGGGCCCTGTGCCCCGGGTGTGGCGGCGACGTGACGGAAAGCTACCGGAATCATGTGTGCGGACCTAAGGATTCCGACGGGTAACTCACCTGGTGGACACCACCGTTGCCCGGGGCTACGAGCCTGGTCCCCGGCCGGAGGCTCGACGGGATGCTCGCCGCCCCGGTCCCGCGCCGCGTGCGGGGGGTCACCGGCCGCACGCCGCTGACCCCCGGGGACCGGCGGTCAGCGCCCTGCCGGATGGTGCAAGCGCCGCCAGTAGCCCGCGAGGTCATCGACTGCGGTGGTGACCGAGTCGAAGGCCATCGTCGTCCGGGTGTCCTGGTGGTAACGACCCCACTGCGGCGCGGGGTCGTGATGGGGGTCGCCGGTGCGGATGAAGGAGATCCAGGCCGTGTGCATCGTCGAGGCGAGACCGTCACGGACCCGGGGGTTCAGCCCCGCCAGGAACGGCGCCTGCGCCCACTTGTCGAAGTTGTCGAACACGAACGGCAGCTCCAGGCAGTGCGCGGCCGCGAGTCGACCGCCGTGCGCGGGCGTCGGCAGGTTGAACTGGTACGCCCAGACCGGGCGCCCACGGGCCGCCCGCCGTTCGGCCAAAGCCACGGCGGGCATGCGGAACAGCTCGTCGGTGATCAGGTCCATCAGTACGTCCACGGGGCGGGCGCCCGGCCGGGCCTGCGCGTACGCGGTGTACGCCTGCTCCGCCCGGTTCCCGAAGGTGTCCCGCGCCCTGGCGACCACCTGCTCCCTGGTCGCGGCGGCGTACGGCTCGCTCAGCGCGAAGGCGAAGTTGGCCTCCTCCCTGGTCCAGCCGATCAGGACGTCGATGTCCGCCCCGGCGCCGCCGAGCAGCAGGTCGGAGGGGTCGCGGTCCAGCGTGACCCCGTCGAGCACCGGCAGGAACGGGGTCGACCAGTAACCCCACCGTCCGGTGCGCCCGAACATCTCGAAGGTGGCGGCGATCAGCCGCGGCCAGGGCACGGCCCGCAGTTCCGTCACGTTCTTTGCCCCCAGGATGTCCAGGAAGGCGGCGGTGCGATCGAGGGATTCGGCGCGTGTGGGGATCTTCAGCCCGAGCGGCGGGCTCTGCAGGATGGCCCGCCGGAACAGCGGGCGCCCCGGTCGCTGGCCGGCGCGGGCACCGGCCAGCGCCGCGACCGACAGCGCGCCGCCGGACTGGCCGGCGAGGGTGATGTCGTCGGGATCGCCGCCGAACGCGGCGATGTTGTCCCGCACCCAGCGCAGTGCGGCGAGTTGGTCGGTGAGCCAGAAGTTCCCCCCGGCGCCGTCCTCACCGAAGTAGAGGTAACCCAGGGGCCCGAGTCGGTAGTTGATGGTCACGACGACGAGGTCGCCGTCGCGCGAGAAGGTCTCGCCGGAGTAACCCGGCATCGAGCCGGATCCGGAGATGAAGCCGCCGCCGTGGATCCACACCATGACCGGCCGCTTGGCGTCGTCGGTTCCGGGGGTCCAGACGTTGAGGGTGAGGCAGTCCTCGTCGAAGGGGGGCGAGCCGTGGGTGCCGAGCACCTGGTCGCCTCCCTCCCGGTAGGGCTGCGGGGCGCTCGGTCCGAAGGCGGTCGCGTCGCGCGTGCCCTGCCAGCCGGGGTGGGGCTGGGCCGGCCGCCATCGGAGGGCGCCGACCGGCGGCGCCGCGTAGGGCACGCCCTTGAACACGGCGAGACCCCCTTCCGTGCTTCCGCGCAGTCGGCCCGAGGGCAGTTCCACGACGGGTGAGGATTCGGCCGTGTGCGGGGCGGCCTGCGCCGTGCCCCCGCCCGACACCCCGAAGAGCAGTGCGCCGCCTGCCAACACTCCGCTGTTCTTGAGGACTTTGCGCCGTGATGGATCGTCGGTCATGGTGCTTCACTCCCTGACTGATCGTGGGCCCGTCGCCGGAAAGATGTATAGCGAGAATTTGACGGGGGTCAGTATTGCTCCATGTCCGGGGTGCGGGTCAAGGGGTGCGGGGCGGGTGCGGGCGCATATCTTGCGAAGTATTGACGGCCGTCGCAAAAGCGCGATAGACACGTGTCACTTCGGTCGGCGGTCAGGTCACCCCTGAGAGCCGGACCCTTCGCGCCTGGGACTCCCCAAGGCGGCCCACATCAGCAACATCCCGCCCTCCAGGGCCGGTTGACTACGTACGGAGTTCCCATGGCAGGTCGGTTTCGTCCCGTTGGTCTGGTCGCCGCATCGACGGCGCTCTTGCTGGCCACGGCATGTGGTGGTGCGAGCCTCGGGACCGGTGAGGACGAGCGGAGCGGCCCCCTGAAGATCGGGCTCCTCGTCCCGCAGTCGGGGACCTACAAGTCGCTGGGCGACGACATGAAGCAGGGCTTCGAGCTCTACGTCGCGCAGCACGGCGGCAGGCTCGGCGGCCGTGAGGTGGAGATCGTCGTCGCGGACGAGGGGGAGACGGCGGACTCGGGCAAGGCGGCGGCGGAGAAGCTGGTCAAGCAGGACCGGGTGCTCGCCGTGAGCGGGGTGGTGAGCTCGGCCACCATCAACGGGGTCAAGGACCTGTTCGAGACCGGCAAGGTCCCGCTCGTCGGCTCGAACGCCTCACCCACGACACTGACCGGGACCAAGTACATCTGGCGCACCTCGTACGTCAACGACGAACCGGGCAAGGCGCTCGGCAAGCACGTGGCCGAGCGGGCCGGCGGTCCCGTCTTCCTGATCGCCGCGGGATACCAGGCGGGCAAGGACGAGGTGGAGGGCTTCAAGTCCACCTTCCTCCCGGCGGGCGGCAAGCCGGCGGGGGAGGAGGTCTACACGCCGTTCCCGGGGACCAAGAACTTCCAGCCGTACCTCGCGCAGATCGAGAAGTCCGGCGCGAAGGCCGTCTTCTGTTTCTACGCCGGCGGTGCCGCCGTCGACTTCGTCAAGCAGTACCGGGACTTCGGACTGGCCGGCAAGATCCCGCTCTACGCACCCGGCTTCCTCACCGAAGGCGGCGTCCTCAAGGGGCAGGGAGACGCGGCCAACGGCATCCTCACGGCGCTCAACTACAGCGCCGACCTGGACAATGCCGCCAACAAGCAGTTCGCGCCGGCGTACACGGCCGCCCACGGCACGTCCCCGACCACGTACGCGATGGCGTCCTGGGACGCGGCGCAGGTCCTCGACAAGGCGATCAAGGCGGCCGGTTCCAACGGTTCCACGGTGACCTCCGAATCGGTCAACGCGGCCATTGCCCAGGTGGGGGACATCGACAGCCCGCGCGGAACCTGGCGGTTCAACAGCGGCGGGACGCCCGTCCAGCCCTGGTACCTGCGCGAGGTCAAGCAGGGGGCCAACACCGTCAGTTCCGAGCTCGGAAGACTGGGCGGCTGACATGTCCGGATGGTTGGACGGCAACTTCGTCAGCGTCATCGACGGGGTCGCCTTCGGTCTGCTGCTGTTCACGATCGCGGTCGGACTCTCCCTGGTCTTCGGCATGATGGACGTGCTCAACCTCGCGCACGGCACGCTCTACCTGGCCGGGGCCTACGTCGCCTACTCCCTGTCCGACGGGACCCTGACGGGTCTCCTCCTCGCACTTCTGGCCGGCGCCCTGGTGGGCACCGTGGGCGGGGCCGCGCTGACCTTCCTCACCCAGCCCCTGGCCCGCCGCGGGCACCTGGACCAAGCCGTGCTGACGCTCGGCATCACCTTCATCGTGGCCGACCTCCTCTCCGCGGCCTTCGGCTCGGACGTACTGCCCACGGACCCGCCCGAGGCCCTGCGCGGGACGGTCGGCCTCCTCGGCCACGCCTATCCCGTCTACCGGCTGGTGTTCATCGCCGTCGCGGCCGGCCTCGCGCTCCTCGTGTACCTCGTCTTCGAGCGCAGCTCGCTGGGAGCCCTCGTACGGGCCACCGTCGCCGACCGGGACATGGTCCGCGCGCTCGGTGTCGACATCCGCAAGGTGCTCTACGGGGTCTTCGCGTCCGGCGCCGCCCTGGCGGCCGTCGGCGGAGTCCTCGGAGCGCCGATCCTCGGCCCCGGGCCGGGCGTCGACGAGACCGTCCTCGTCCTCTCGCTCGTCGTCGTGGTCGTGGGGGGACTCGGATCGGTGCGCGGCGCACTCGCCGGAGCACTCCTGATCGGCCAGGTGCAGACCCTCGGGGTGGCGCTGCTCCCGGAGTACGCACCCTTCCTCCTCTTCGGCACCATGCTGCTCGTCCTCGTGGTCCGCCCGCACGGCCTGGTCGCGTCGGCGGTGCGCGCATGAGCCCGTCCGCAACCGCGGCCACCGCGGGCACCACGACCCGGCGCCGGCTGTCGGCAGCCGCCGTGGCCGGCGCCCTCGCCCTGGCCCCCTTCGTGCTCGGTCCGTACGCGATCGGCACGCTGTCGCGGATCCTGGTGTTCGCCCTCCTCGTGCTCAGCGTGAACCTGCTCACCGGTCTGACCGGGCTGCCGACCCTCGGCCAGTCCGCCTACTTCGGTGTCGGCGCCTATGCGGCGGCCGTCACGGCGACCCGGATCACCGACGTCGGAGCGCTCCAACTCCTCGTCGCCGCGAGTGTCTCCGCGCTGGTGGCGGTGCCCACGGGATGGCTGGCCGTGAGGGCCCGGGGCGTGGTCTTCCTGATGCTCACCCTGGCCATCGGTGAAATCGTCTACAGCGCCGCCGTCAACTGGAAGTCGCTGACGAACGGCACCGACGGGATGTCGGGCATCCCGCCCGTCGTACCCCTGCCCGGCATGCCCGCCCTGGAGCTCGACGGGCTGGTCTACTTCTACGTCCTGGCCGTGTTCCTGCTTCTCTTCGCGGCGGTCTCCCGCTTCGGCTCGACCGCGTTCGCGCTCGCCCTGCGCGGCATCCGCGACAACGAGCCCCGCATGCGGGCGATCGGCTACCCCACCCAGCGCTACGCCCTGACCGTCTACTGCGGCGCCGCGGCGCTGGCCGGCGCCGCCGGGGCCCTGTGGGTGTCGGTACAGCGGTTCGTCTCGCCCGGCGACGCCGGCTTCGAGATCGCCGCACTGGCCCTGCTGGCCGTCGTCATCGGAGGCTCCGGCTCGATGCCGGGAGCCTGCGCCGGAGCCGCGCTCGTCTGGCTCACCCGCGACTACCTCGGAAACCTCGAAGCCGTCGCCGGACGCGGGCCGCTGCTGCTCGGACTGCTCTTCGTCACCGCCGTCTACGCGCTGCCCCGAGGACTGGCCGGCGTACGGATCCCGCACAGGCTCATCCGAAAGAGGACGGCGTGACAGACCAAGACCAAGACCAGGACCAGGACCAGGAGCAGGCCCACGGTCTACTGGAACTGCGCGGGGTATCGCGGCACTTCGGATCCTTCCGAGCGCTGGACGAGGTGGACCTGACGGTCCGGCCCGGCGCCCGGCACGCCGTCATCGGACCGAACGGCGCGGGCAAGTCCACCCTGTTCGGCCTGATCTCGGGCACCTTGCCGACCACCGCCGGGACCATCCTCGTCGACGGACAGGACGTGACCCGGCTGCCCGTACACCGCCGGGTCGGGCTCGGCGTCGCGGCGACCTTCCAGCACTCCAGCCTCTTCCTGCGCGAAACCGTTCTGGAGAACGTGCTGCTCGCCGTGGTGCGCCGCACCGGTTCGAGGGCCGCGGCGATCGCGCGGGCGCACGAACTCCTCGACCGGGTGGGCCTGCCCACCCGGCACGACCTCCCGGCCGCCGAACTCTCGCACGGCGAGCGGCGACAGCTGGAGGTCGCGGTGGCGCTGGGGACCGAACCCCGGCTCCTCCTCCTGGACGAACCGGCCGCCGGCATGTCGCCGGCGGAGACGGCGCGGCTCACCGAATTGATCGCCGCCCTGCCGGGGGAGGTGACCGTACTCCTCATCGAGCACGACCTCGACATGGTCTTCGAACTCGCCGACACGGTGACGGTCATGCACCTCGGCAGACACCTCAAGACGGGCTCCCCGGACGAGGTGCGCGCCTCCACCGAAGTCCAGACCGCCTACCTGGGCACCATGGAGGTCACCTCGTGAACCCGTTCCTGAGCATTCGCGGGCTGCACTCCGGCTATGCCGGGGGCGTCGTCCTCGGCGGTGTGGACCTGGACCTCGAGGCGGGCGGGACCGTTGCCCTCCTCGGGCGGAACGGAGTCGGGAAGACCACCCTCATATCGACGGTCATGGGACTCGTCCGCCCCTACGAAGGCAGCGTCGCCCTCGACGGCCGCGAGCTCGCCGGCGCCCGTGTCGACGTGATCGCGCGGGCGGGGGTCGGCGTCGTTCCCCAGGGGCGCAGGGTCTTCGCCCCGCTGACCGTGGACGAGCACCTGACGATCGCCACCCGGCGCCCGGCGCGCGGCCCCTGGACCAGGACCCGCGTCCTGGACCTGCTGCCGCGGCTGGGGGAGCGGCTCGGCCACCGCGGTGACCAGCTCTCCGGCGGAGAGCAGCAGATGCTCGCGATCGCCAGGGCCCTGCTGGGCAATCCGCGCCTGCTGCTCCTCGACGAGCCGTCCGACGGCCTCGCTCCGGTGATCGTCGCCCAAGTGGGCGAGGTGATCCGTGAGGTGGGCGCGCAGGGCATGTCGGTCGTCCTCGTCGAGCAGAACCTGGGACTCGCCCTCTCCGTCGCCGGGAGCGTGGCGGTCATGCAGAAGGGAGTCATCGTCCACCAGGCCGCCGGCGCGGATTTCGCGTCCCGTCCCGAAGACCTACGGCGCCTGCTGGGCGTCGACTGAGCCCGCCACCGCGATCGCGGTGAAGGCCAGCCCGTCCCCGACCAGCCAGCGGCCCGACAGATCCGGCGCCTGCCCCCGGTCGGGGGCCGGGGCCGAGCGGCGCGGCATCAGCCGGGCCGTGAAGACGCCGGAAGGATGGAACCGGACTTCCGCTTCCGTGAATTCCAGTCGCTGCCCGGTGTACGGGTACCACGCCTTGTACACGGACTCCTTCGCGCTGAACAGGAGTCGGTCCCAGTGCGTCCCCGGCGGGGCGGAGCGTATCCAACTGCGCTCCGCCGGCCGGGCGATGGCGTCCAGCACGCCGTCGGGGAGCGGCACGTGCGGCTCGGCGTCGATTCCGAGCATCCTCAGCTCCGTCGCGTGGGCGAGTGCGGCGGCGCGATAGCCGTCGCAGTGGGTGAGGCTGCCGACCAGCATCGGGGGCCAGCACGGTGCACCGTGCCGGTCGGGCAGGACGGGTGCGTGCGGCAGGCCCAGCCGGCTCAGCGCCCTCCGGGCGCAGTGCCGCACCGTCGTGAACTCCTTGCGTCTCTTCTCCACCGCGTTGCGGACGAGAGCTGCCTCCTGCGGGTACAGCTCCGCCTGCGGAGGGTCGGAGCGGCATTCGACGACGGCGACCCCTCCGGGCAGCAGCCGACTCAGCATCCGGGCCGCTTCACGGCAGCGTCACCACCTGGGCGGCGTGCGCCAGTCCCGCGCCGAAGCCGACGAGCAGGGCCAGCCCACCACTGGACACCCTGCCCTGGGACAGCAGCTCGTCGATGGCCAGGGGAATCGAAGCGGCGGAGGTGTTGCCGGCCGTGACGACGTCCTTCGCCACGGCGGTGTGCGGGGCGAGGCCAAGTGTTCTCGCGGCGGCGTCGACGATCCGGGCGTTGGCCTGGTGGGGAACGAAAGCGGCGAGATCGGCGACCTCCACGCCCGCCTTCGCCAGTGCCTGCCGGGAGATCTCCGGCACGACGCGGGTCGCCCAGCGGAACACCTCCGGACCTGTCATCCGCAGCGTCGGCCAGGGGGTGGCGTGCGGGTTCCGGGCGTCCAGCCACGTGCGGTCATGGGCGATCATGTGATGGCGTTCGCCGTCGGCGCCCCACACCACCGGGCCGATGCCGGGTGTGTCGGAGGGGCCCACCACGACCGCCCCCGCGCCGTCGCCGAACAGGAAGGCGGTGCCGCGGTCTCGCGGATCGACGATGTCGCTCATCTTCTCCGAGCCGACCACGACGACGGCGCGGGCGTCGCCGGAGCGGACCAGCGAGTCGGCCAGGCCCAGGGCGTAGCAGAAGCCCGAACAGGCGGCGCCGATGTCAAGGCTGCCGGCGGCGCGGGCGCCCAGCAGGTGGGCGACGCGGGGCGCCGCGGCCGGGGCCTGCTCCAGGAACGACATGGTGGCCAGCAGCACCATGCCGACGTCGTCCGGGTGGGTGCCCGACTGGGCCATCGCTTTGCGGGCGGCCTCGGCCGCCATGGTGATGACCGTCTCGTCGGGGCCGGCGAAGCGTCGGGTGACGATGCCGGACCGGCGGCGGATCCATGCGTCGCTGGAATCGATGCCGGCACAGATCTCGTCGTTGTCCACGACCCGTGTCGGCCGGTACACGCCGACGCCGAGGATGCGGGACCCCGGGCTGCGCTCGGGCGTGCGGAGCCGGGCCATCACGCCTCCCCCGACGGGGAGGCCGTCGCCGCGGCCACGGTGCTCAGTTCGCCGTTCTCGTAGCGCTTCTTGCACGCCCGGCGCTGCACCTTGCCGCTGGAGGTCTTCGGCAGCGTCCCGCGCCGGACGACGAGGACGTCGTCCGGGGTGATCCGATGTGCCTCCCGCACGGCGTCGAGAACGCGGCGGGAGAGCGTCTCGGCGCCGGGGGATTTGAGGAGCCGGCCGTCGGTCTCGACGACCACGACGAGCCGCTCGCGCCGGCCGTCGTCCCAGGAGAAGGCGGCCGCGCAGTTCGGGTGCAGCCCCGGCACGGCGCGTTCGGCGGCCAGCTCTATGTCCTGCGGGTAGTGGTTGCGGCCCTTGCGGATGATGACGTCCTTCAGCCGTCCGGTGACGTAGAGCTCGCCCTGGTGCAGGAAGCCGAGGTCGCCGGTGCGCAGATGGGCGCCGCCCGGCTCTCCGTCGTCCGTGGCACGTGCCCGGAAGGTCTCCGCGCTCGCCTCGGGGCGTCCCAGGTAGCCGCCCGCGACGCAGGGTCCGGAGATCCAGATCTCGCCGACCCGGCCCTCGGGAAGGCCCCGCAGGGTCACCGGGTCCACGATCCGGACCCGGGTACGTCCGACCGTGCCCCCGCTGCCGACCAGGGGCACGGCTCCGTCGGCCTGCTCGTCGACCGGTTCCGCGGCGCCGTCGCGCAGGGTTTCGGCGGACAGCCACAGGACGGAAGGCTCCCGGTCCTGACGGCTGCCGGTGGCCTTGAGGGTGTTCTCCGCCAGGCCGTATCCGGGGCACATGGCGCGCGGGTCGAATCCGTACGGCGCGAACGCGGCGGTGAAGGCCCTGACCGTGTCCCAGCGCACGGGCTCGGCGCCGTTGGCGGCCACCCGCCAGCGGGACAGGTCGCCCACGGCATCCGTCCTTCCCGCCGCGGCGGCCCGCGCGCACAGCTCGTAGGCGAAGCTGGGTGCGGCGGCGTGCGTTCCGCCGAACCGGGCGATGGCCTCCAGCCAGCGGGCCGGGCGGCGGATGAACGCGTCCGGGCTCATCAGGTAGGAGGGGATGCCCGCCCACAGGGGAAGGACGACCCCGAAGAGCATGCCCATGTCGTGGAAGAGCGGCAGCCAGTTCACGACCGTGCCGTCGGGCTCGCACGGCCACAGCTCGTCCGTCTCGACCACGTTCGCCAGGAAGTTGGCGTGGCTGACCACGACTCCCTTCGGGTCCCCGGTGGAGCCGGACGTGTACTGCAGCAGCGCCATGTCCTCGGGGCCCGGGGGCACCGGTGTGGCCGCGGCCGGATCGCACGCGAGGGTGTCGGTGGCCAGCAGTGTGAGCCCGGCCAGGGCGGGCGACCCGCCGAAACGCTCCTGGAGGTCGCGGATGACCTCGGTGGTGGTCAGCACGGTCGAGGTGCCCGCGTCGTCCGCGATGCGCCGCAGCCGCTGGACCTCTTCGCCGCGCCGTGGCACCTGCACGGGGGCACCCGCCACGCGCCCGTACATGCACCCGAGGAGCGTGCGTACGAACTCCAGGCCCGAGGGGTACAGCAGTACGGCGCTGCGGCCGCAGAGCCCCAGGGCCGCGAAGGCCGCCGCCCGCAGGCCGGCGTCCTCGTGCAGTTCGCGATAGGTGAGCGTCTCGTGCGGTTCCTCGCCGTCGCGCAGGAAGACGTACGCGGTTTCGTCGGGCTGCTTCCGGCTCCGTAGCCGCAGGGCATCGGGAAGGGTGCGGACGTCCCCGTCGAGACGTGGTCCAGTGGTGCTGCTCACGGTCAGATCTCCTTGTCGGCCGGTGGTTCACCCTCCGCGGGGCGGCCTTGGGCATCACCGCAGGTCCCGGGAGAAGAAAGCGCCTCTGCGCGCGGGTAGACCGACCCGAGCGCAGAGGCGGTCGGTCGGCGGCAGGCCCTAAGCGGCGTGCTGCTCCTCGGGGACCGGGCGGTCGACGGCCAGGCGCCACTCGCCGGCTTCGTTGCGGATCAGCACGTCGGTGCACGTGCCGTGCATGTGCACGGACTGCCCGTCGGGGGTGGGGATGTCGAGCGAGTAGTCCACGATCAGCAGCGAAGTGTCACCGGTCGTGTACGTCTGCAGCACCTTGGAGTCGATCTTCGGGCCGGAGGCCAGGAACTCCTTGAAGAACGCGGTGCGCGCCGTTCCCGACAAAGGAGCACCGGAGATGTTGGAGATCGCGTCTTCGGTGTACATGGAGTCGTAAAGCGCTCCGTCACCGGAGTTGAAGATGCGGACGAACAGCTCGTTAAGCTTGTCCGGATCCTCGGAGATATCGAAATTGATGAGATTGCTCATGGAAAATCTGCTCCCCATCTCTCCGCGATGTGCCGGTTGGCAGAAACTGCGGCTTCGGGAAGCGTCGCAGAATGCGATCCCGGGATGGTCACGGTAGGGTAACCTCGCATTCCAGGCGCGCTGGTGAGTTACCGATTACCCGGCGATGGGCGTGCGCGGCCGGCCCGCCGGAGGCCTCGTATCGCTTACCTCGTGGTAAGTAGTTACCTTCAAGTCAGCACTTACCTCCAGGTCGGCAAGTGGCATATGGTTGCTTGTGTGACTAGCGGGGAGGGAGTGTCGAACGTGCGAGATGGGTGCACCATCCGAGTGGTGAACGTCGACGGCAGACCGCGCATCCCCGGGCCATCCAGACGGAATCTGCCATTCCGGCTCTTTGGGCCCCGTAGACACCCCGAGCAGGCGCCGTTTTCTAGCGCGGCCGGAATCGGCTGAAAATTACCACAGGTGGCCGAAAGAGTCCGCCGGGCACAGTGTCCGGACCGTTTTCCGCTCATTCAATGAAGAAGCGCGGTCGAAACGGTGAGGCGTTCCCTCCTTTACTCCGAGGAACGTTTCCGGCGACAGAGGACGCTCACGCTGCCATGACGCGCCGGCGTGGGAGGGTCCGCTCGGCCGGTGTGTTGGGTCAGCGAATAGGGGGAGCTGTGCAATTTCGTATCCTGGGGCCTCTCGAGGCTTTGGACGACGGGAATCCTCTCGGTCTGGGAGGCACCAAGCAGCGGGCGACGCTCGGCTACCTGCTCCTGCAGGCCAACCGGGTCGTGTCCACCAGCCAACTGCTCGAGGCCCTGTGGGCCGTCGACGATGCGCCGATGTCGGCGCGCAAGATCTTGCAGAACGCCGTCTGGGGCCTGCGCAGAGCCCTCGCCCCGTCCGGCCCCGAAGGAGGGCCGCCACCCCTGGTGACCCAGCCTCCCGGCTACAAACTCACCGTCGCCCCCGACGACGTCGACCTGTACCGCTTCCAGGCCATGGCCGAGCGGGGGCGCGAAGCGCTCATCGCGGGCCGGCCGGAGAGTGCTGCCGTCCTGTTACGGGAAGCACTGGACCTGTGGCGGGGCCCAGTCCTGGCGGACCTGGTCGAATCGGGCATCGCCTGGCCCGAGTTGTCCGCGGTGCAGAACGCTCGGCTGAACGCCATGGAGGACTGCTTCGACGCCGAGCTCGCCCTCGGCCGCCACCACGCGGTGCTGGGCGAGTTGGAGTCCGTGGTCGAGGACACCGCCCTGCGGGAGCGGTCGAGCGGCCAGTTGATGCTCGCCCTGTACCGCAGCGGCCGCCAGGCGGACGCGCTGAACGTCTACAGCCGGGTGCGGTCGGTGTTGGCGGAGGACCTCGGACTGGAACCCGGCCGCGAACTCCAGGCACTCCAGTGGGGCATCCTGAACCATGACCAGCGGCTGAACGCGCCCGTGGGGACCGGGGAATGGGAGGCGCGCGGAGAACGCGTCACGGCCTCGAACGGCGACCGGACGCCGGCCCCGCCGCTCCCCTCCCCGCTGCTCCCCTCCCCGCTGCTCCCCGCCCTGCCGCTTCCCGCCTCACCGCCACCGGCCGCAGCGGCGGGCGGCGACGCCTCCTGGCCCCACGCCCCCGCGCGGGGCGTGCCCGAGCCGGCCGTCGTGTTCCCGCCCAGGGTGCCCGTGCCGGACCGCGAGCCGGTGGCCGTGGCGGAGCCGCTCCCGGCGCGGGACGGCGCGCGGTCCCCGCAGCTCCGGCCCGGGCCGGAAGCCGCGGCGGCCACCCGCCGGAAGGTCAGCGTGCTGCTGATGCGTACCGAGCTCGGCACGAGTGGTGCGGAGGGCGACGTCGAGGCCGTCGACGATCTGCTGGAACGCGCCTCGCGGTGGATCCACCAGACCATCGAGTACTTCGGCGGCCGGGTCACCGCGGCCATCGGATCGATCCTGATGGCAGTGTTCGACACAGGTGAGGAGGGGGCAGAGCACGCGGAGCGGGCGGTGCTCGCCGCACTCGCGACCCAGGACGGGTTGCGGTCGGCCTTCCTCTCCACGGCGCCGCCCGGCCTTCGGGAAGCCCTGTCCTTGCGGGCCGCGGTCACCACCGGCGAGGCCGTACTGCGCTACCAGCCCGACGACCGCGGACAGCCTTCGTCCATCAACGGCAAACTGCTCAACACCTGTGACTCGCTGCTCTCGCGCGCGCGGGCTCGTGAGATCCGCGCCTGCGACACCACGCGTACGGCGACCGAGGCCATGATCGACTTCCGCAAGGCGCCGGACGGGGACGGTGCTGTGGACTGGACGGTTCAGGGCATACGACCCGAGTACGTGGGCGGCCTCAGGCTGCCCACGGTGGAGCGGGAATCCGAACTGTCGGTGCTGACCGGACTGCTGGAGCGGGCCTGGCACCGAGTGACACCGCACGTGGTCACGGCCCTCGGTGACCCCGGCATCGGGAAGACGCGCTTCCTCGCCGAGTTCGGGCGCATCGTCGGCGCCCGCGCGAACGTCGCCCAGCTGAGCCTGGGCCGTTGCCAGGACCCCGCCGCCGGAGGCGTCTTCGAAATTCAGCGGCAACTGGTGTGGGCACTGTGTCAGGTCGAGCCCGCCGACCCGCCTTCGGTACGCCGGCAAAAGATCACCCGCGCCGTCCACCGGCTGATCGACGACCCGGACCGGGCGGCCCGGCTGCTGGAGTGCCTCGGCCAGTACACCGACCCCGACTCCCCGGGCGTGGGGGAGGATTTGGAGCCCTGGCGCAGGTTCCTCGAGACCACCGCGCTCGACCGGCCGCTCGTCCTGCTCATCGACGATCTGCACCTTGCCGACGAGACGGTGCTGGACTTCGTGGCGGGGCTGGCGGACATTTCCGACGTGCCGCTCCTCGTCGTGGCCATGGCCAGGCCGGAACTGCTCCAGCTGCGCCCGGAGTGGGGAGGAGGCAAGCGCCATGTCACCACGCTCACCCTGGACCCGCTGTCGGACGCCGCCGTGGACGAGCTCCTCGACTGTCTGCTGCCCGACGATCCGAAGGCAGAGGCGAAGGACGGGGCGAAGTGGTTCCGCAGGGCGCTGCGGATCGGCCTCGGGGACCGGCAGGACGAGCGACGCAGGTACCTGCGCTCGGTGCTCTCCATCCGCGGGACCCGACTGGCCCGCGTCGGCCAGCCGTGCCGGGCGGCCGGCTGACCGAAACCGGAGGCCCGGTCAGCGGACCGGGCCTCCGGGCAGTGCGCGGACCGTCAGGCCCCGGCAGCCTCGGCCGGGAGGTCTTCCCCCCGGGGGAGATATTCCCGGCCCCACGAGCCGAGCGGCAGGAGCGCCACGTGAAGCGCCTCACCCTGGGGCGTCAGCGAATACACGACCCGCAATCGGGGCTCGTCGTGCATGGTCCGCAGGACGATGCCGTCGGCCTCCAGCTCGCGCAACTGCTGGATCAGGACCTTCTCGCTCACTCCCGGCACGAGCCGTTTCAATGCGCCGAACCGGTGCGACTGCTGGTGAAGGGCCCAGAGAATGAGAACCTTCCACTTGCCGCTGATGACTTCCATCGCGGCGTCAAGGCCGCAGAAGACCGGTCGTGACCTCACGCTCATCTTCACACCCTCCGTCTCCAGCGCTCCGTGCACGTGTAATCGGAGTCGCCAGACTAACGCAGAGAATTGGTCACGCAGGCGTGGGCCAGGGATAGCAAGCCGTCAACTGGCCGAAAACAGAGGCACGGTTCACGGCGCGAACAGGGCTTGCTCGTCCTGGTCCCGCAGGACCGAGCACAGTGCGCGCAAGGCCGTCTCCAGCCTTTCGACTTCGGTGTCGGTGATGAGGACGGACGGCTCGAAACGGAGGGTGTTGACGGCGCTCGCCGTGGGAAACGTTCGAATGCGGTGCGTGCGGAACAGATAGCCGGAGATGACGTATCCGAAGATGCCGCCGGCGGCCGCGTCCCGGATACCGGCGACTGCCGAGCCGGCCTGGTCGTGGAATTCGAGCCCCAGCATCAGGCCCTTGCCGCGGACGTCCCGGACCACGTCGGGGTACTCCTGCCGCAGCGTGCCGAACAGCGTGAGCAGCCGGTCGCCCCAGGTCCTGGCCAGGCGGTACACCTCGCCGTCGCCCGACTCGACGAGCTCCAGCGTCTTCAGGGCGAGCGTGTTCGAGAAGGTGTCCTTGGCGAAGGTCGAACTGTGGACCAGCTCGAAGTCTGCGCGGTACCTGCTGCCGCGTACCAGCGTCACCGCGGCCTTGGCGATGCCTCCGCCCAGGCCCTTGGCGAGTGTGTAGTAGTCGGCCTTCAGACCGATGAGCGAGCTGGCGAAGAAGGCGCCGGTGCGACCCATCCCGCTCTGGATCTCGTCCACGACGACAGGGCAGTCGACGGAGTCGCACGTCTCCCGGACGGCCCGCGCCATCTCCTCGGTGACCACCCGGATCCCGCCCTCGCCCTGGATCACCTCCAGGACGAACGCCGCGAAGACCGGGAAGGGACGCTCGACGATCCGGACCTCGCCGTCCTCGACGACCACGTCGAGCACGTTCTCCCGCTCCTCCTCGGCCAGCTTGGAGACGGCCTGCGGCTGGTCGAAGGGGAGGAAGCGGGCCTGCGCGGCCATGGACGCGAACGGCAGCCGGAACGAGGCGTTGTGCGTCAGCTGGACGCTGCCCGCCAGCTTGCCGTGGAACCCGCCCTCCAGCGTCAGGAACACCGGCGGGCGAGCGGCCTTCTCGGCATTGTGCCGCCGCACGTGCGCCGTCAGCTCCTCGAACATCTCCGCCCTCCGCCCGCCGACGCCGGGAGCAACGGCACGCGCGGCGCTGTCCGCCACCCTGGCCTCGCCGGCCGCCACCGCGGCCCGGGCCGCGGTCAGGTGCGCGGAGATCTCCGCCTCCAGCTCGGCGATCTTCATGCCGCGTTCGAACACCGCGTGCTTCAGGGCGACTTCCACGGACTCGGCGCCGCTGTTGGAGAACAGTGCGTAGTACGGCTCCCCCTCGCCGAACTCCCGCTGGACGATGTGGTTCAGTGCCGCGGCGACCCGGCTCCCCTGCGTCTGCCGGGAGGCCTGCGCGAGCACCGGCGCCCCGGAGTCGAGGAACTCCTTCGCGGCTGCCACGATCTCGGGGTGGTTGTGGCCCAGTATCAGGGCGCCGTACCCCCCGGCATAGTCGAGCACCGCTGTTTCCAGGCCGCTGCCGTCGCGGAAATAGAGCGTATTGCCCTCACCGCGGACATACTCCACGTCGATCCCCAGGAATGACAGGAACTGCAGCATCTGCGGTTCCGCGAGTTCGTTTTCGGACGAAGGCGCGCCCATCTTGGCCCCTTTTCCCTCATGAGTTTCCGGACACCGTGATATCGGTACGCCGATGGCGTCGGCATATCGCTCCGACCCTACGGGCGGAGTGCTCGAAGGGTGCCAATATGCGGTCACGCCGCGGTAAATACAGGAGGGCCCTGCGAAGGTTAGCGGCGGATGACCTGCTGATGGAGGGCGCCTCGTGCCGCATGGATATGTTGACGTGGAATCTGTTCAGTATCTCGGGCGAAGACGCCGGCCGCGGACTCGCGAACGACGGGAGATCCCATGTCCGATCACGAGGCCTCGACGCACAGTGTGGCCGCTGCGGCACTGCGCGGGGCAATGGGCCGGTTCACCACCGGTGTCGTCACCCTCACCGTGGGGGGCGAGCACGTCCACGGCATGACCGCCAACGCCTTCAGCTCGGTGTCGCTGGCACCCCCGCAGATCCTGTGCTGCGTGGCCCACAGCGCGGTCATGCACAAGGCGATCATGAATGAGCGGCGGTTCGCCGTCTCCATCATGGGAGCGGACCAGGAGGGGCTGGCCCGCTACTTCGCGGACAAGACGCGGCCGCTGGGACCGTCCCAGTTCGCGAGCGTCGACTGGCGGCCGGGCCCGTACACCGGCGCTCCCCTCATCGCGGGAGCGCTCGCCTGGCTGGAGTGCGAACTCGCCGACGCCTACGACTCCGGCGACCACTCGATATTCATCGGCTCGGTTCTGCATTCCTCCGAGGGCCCCGCCCGGCAGGGGCTGCTCTTCTTCGACGGCGGATTCCACGCGGGTGCGACTGCCGAACGCTGACATCGCTGACATCGCTGACGAGACACGAAGAGAGCCGGCGCCCCCGCGGAGGAGGCGCCGGCTCTCTTCGTACCGGTCAGGCGGCGGATCGCGCCGGGGTTCTCGTCACCTTGAGCGCTTGCCGCGCGGCGCGCAGCCCCGACTCGATGGCCCCCTCCACGAAGCCGACCCAGCCCGTGGCGATGTCACCGCTCGCGAACGACACCCGGCCCAGGGGCTGCTGGATGGCGGGCAGCTGCCTGGTGAGCTGCCCGGGGCGCCGCAGCGCCCAGCCGCCCAGGGCGTACGGGTCCTTGCCCCAGTCGTGCGCCAGGACGCTCACGACGGTCGCCTCGGGCACCATCAGGCGGACGGCGTTCTGGACCGCGGCGACGTCCGTGCCGTCCAGGGGCGGCTGGCTGTTGAAGCCGACCATGAGCTGGCCGTCGGTGAGCGGGTTCTGGGAGAGCAGCGTGGTGAACCGGCTGCCTTCGGCCCCGCGCGCGGCCACCCGATCGGCGAGGCCCGTGACGCGCATCCACAGTTTGTTGCTGTACGGAACGCCGACGCCCTCGGTCGTGGCCTGCGTGTGCACGGTCGGCAGACCGGGCCTGAAGGAGATGTTCTTCCACACGTTCACCGGTACGGCGACCACGGCCGCCTGCGCCGTGAACACCTGGCCGGACTTGACCGTGACCCTGACCCGGGTGCCGTCGTCGCAGACCGAGACCACGGGGGAGTTCAGACGTACGGTCGCGGCCGACTCGGTCAGCATGGCCCGGAGCAGAGCGGTCATGCCGCCCGTGATGCGCCGGGACATGACGGCCTCGTACCCGGCCACGTTGTTGCCCGCCAGGGACCACCACTGAGCCAGGGCGGTGTAGGCCCCGATGTCGCTCGATCCGCCCGAGTAGCTCGCGGTCGTACCGCTGAGCCAGCGCTCGTCCTCGGGCGGCAAGCGCAGCTGGTTCAGCCGGTCGCGCAGGGAGAGCCGGTCGGCGGTCGCGAGCAGGTCCGCCCGGTACAGCGGATCGGTCGGGTACGGGAAGAGCTCCTGGGCCCCCTCGAAGAGCCGGTTCATCAGGGCGGTGTAGCGCGTGTCCACCTCCTCGGGAGGGAACGTCTGGAAGCCGGAGCCGGAGCCGGACGGCATGATGTAACGGGTCGGCGGAGTACCGGAGTACGTGCTGATGCCGTAGCGGTTCAGTTCGTCGTGGACCAGGGGCTGGGTCGGACCGATCCACTGGGCACCCAGCTCGACCTGCTGTCCCTGGAAGGTGGAGGTCCACGTACGGCCCCCGACGCGGTCGCGCGCTTCGAGGATCAGCGGGCGCAGCCCCTTCGCCCGCAGCTCGCGGGCGGCCGTGGCACCGGCGTAGCCGGCGCCGATGACGATGACGTCGTGGGCCTCCTCGATTGCCTGGGGTCCGGCGGGTATGTCCGAGGCTAAGGCCGGTGCGGCCGCTGCTGCCGCTGCCAGGGCGGCGAGGCCGCCTGCCTTGATCAACGTCCGTCGCGGCAAAGGCCGTTGCACCGCAGGGGAGGGCAGACGTCTGTCTTGGATCACGTTGCTTCCTTCGATGATTCATCCTCTGGGGCACAACGCCCGAGGAGCTTTTCGGACTAGAGCAGCGGGGTGTCGGGGTCGAGTCCGAGCAGGACGCGGCCGTGGACCTCCAGGCTGGCGGAGAGCAGGATCATGCCGTGCAGGGCCAGGCCCTGGATGTCGCGGTGGAACCGCTGGATGGGGACCTGGCGCTGGATGGCGGTGGCGCCGCTGGCGTTGTAGAGGATGTCCACCGCCTCCTTGGCCAGCTGCACCGCGTAGGCGCTGTGGCCGCGCACCGCGGCCTTCTCCTCCAGCGTGGGCTGCTCACCGGTGTCGGCGCGCTGCTGGAGGACCTCGTACGTACGGTGCATGAGGGCCTCGGCCGCGCTGACCTTCGCATCCGCCGTGGCGACCTGGATCTGGGTGAGCGGGTGCTGCCTCTGGTCCGTCCAGGAGGTGTAGGTGATTCCCCGGCCGGGAAGCCGGTCAAGGAAGGCATCCAGCGCCCCGCGGGCGCCACCGATGAGGGTGGCCACTCCCTGGGAGATGATGTAGCTGTAGAGGCCGTACTCGCGGCCCGTGGGCTGCCAGTCCTCCGGGAGGTCCGCCAGGGCGGCCTCGAAGGCGGCCGGGTCGGTCGGCACGACCCGGTGGGCCGGCACGAACACGTCGGCGGCCGCCGAAGTGCAGCTGCCGGTCGCGGCGACGGACGAGGTGTGCCAGTCGTCCGCGAGGGTGAAGTCCTCCATCGGGACCATCGCGATCGCTTCTTCGACCCTCCCGTCCGGGTGCTGGACGATTGAGGTGGCGACGTTCCACTGGGCGCCGCGGCAGCCGGAGTTGAACTTCCAGGAGCCGTTGAGGACGAAGCCGCCCTCGGCCGGGGTGAGGACGCCGGACGGAGTGAACCCTCCGGATATCCGTACGTCGGGGGTGGCGAAGACCTCCTTCTGGATCTCCTCCGGGAACAGCGTGATCATCCAGGCGCTGGAAACCCATACGCCGGCGATCCAGCTGGTGGACACGTCACCACGGGCGATCTCGGCCAGGACCGCGGCCTGGTCCGCGAGCGAGAACTCCAGTCCGCCGAAGGCCTTCGGAGTGGCCATGCGAAATACGCCGGCCTTTTCCAGGAGCTCCAGATTCTCGTCCGGGAGCCAGCGCCGGTCCTCCGCCTCCAGACCGTTTTCCTTGAGCTTGGGGACTACTGCGCGCACGGCGTCCCGCAGGGATGCCACATCGATTTCATGCGTCGTCATCGCTGTCTCCTTGTCCGTCAGGGGCAACAGCGGCAGCCTGGCAGAGAGACGGCGCCACCCAGTCATGGTGCGGTAACCGGTCGTCCTCGGCCGGTGGGCGGCAGGAATCGGCCGCCGAAGTGGAACCATCGGCGCCGAACAGCGGGAACGGACACGAGTGTGCCCGGACGACAGTGAATTCGTCCGGGCACACGCGTGGTACGAGATCGGAGCGGCAGACCCTACTGGCCCGGCGCCCGGTTGATGCGCTGGCCGAGGCCGCCGTCCACGTTCAGCTCTTCACCGGTGGTGAAGGTGGCGTCGAAGGCGAGGAACAGCACAGCGCGCGCGATCTCCTCGGACGAACCGTGGCGGCGCATCGGGGTGATCTCGTCACCGACCTTCTCGAACGCCTGGAGCATCTCCGGGCTGGCACCGGTGATGCCGGCGGTCGGGGTGTGGATGAAACCGGGGCTGACGGCATTGACCCGGATGTTCCGGGGCAGCAGCTCGGCCGCGATGACCTTGGTGAACGCCCGGACGGCAGCCTTGGCACCGGCGTAGGGGCCCATGCCGGGGTTGCCCGAGTCGTTGGCGATGGAGGTGGTGAAGACGATCGAGCCACCGTCCTTGACCAGCGGGGCGAGACGCTGGGCGGTGAAGAACGCGCCCTTCGCGTTCACATTGAACGTCGAGTCGAACAGCTCCTCGGTCACATGGCCGAAAGGACCGAGCTGCGCGAAGCCGGCGTTGATGAACAGCAGGTCGATCTGACCCAGCTTCTCCTCGACGATGCCACCCAGCGCGTCGATGTCGCTCAGGAGCCCCGTGTCGGAGCGTACGGCGTGTCCCTTGGTCCCGAGTTCGGCCTGGGCGGCAGCGAGGTTCTTCTCGTTCCGGCCCGTGACAAGTGCTTCACCCCCGGCCTCGACCAGAGCCTTGGCTGTGGCAAGGCCCATTCCGATGGTGCCGCCGGTGATAACCGCTTTCTTGCCCGCGTACGTACTCATGAATTCCTCTCAACTGGTCCACACGGAAAGCCGTCACCCAAAGCGCGCTTTCCGGTCGCCATCACAGCGTCACCCATAAAGCGCGTGGTCACAAGTACGAACATTCAGGTCAGTGGTTACCTCAAGGTAAGTGGTTCGCGCTGAAGACCACGCCGTGAGCGGCGGATTACGGGGCTTCTCTAAGCTGCTGTTTCCCGTACCCCCAGTGAGTTGGGGCATGCCTGTTCCATGGGAGACGACCGTGACCAATGAAACCTGCCCGTTCGCCATCGATCCCACGGGGCGCGACATCCACGGGGAAGCCGCCGTGCTGCGCAGCAGGGGACCGGCCACTCGGGTGGAGCTGCCCGGCGGCGTGCCCGCCTGGTCCGTGACCGACCAGGCCCTCGTCAAGCAGTTGCTCACCGATCCGCGGGTCTCGCGCGACGCCTACCGGCACTGGCCCGCCTGGGAGAACGGCGAGGGCGAGCTGGCCCGGTCCTGGCCGCTGTCCATCTGGGTCCAGGACCGCAACATGATCACCGCCTACGGCAGCGAACACGCCCGGCTGCGCAAGCTGGTCGCCAAGGCCTTCACCGCCCGCCGCACGGCCGCCCTGCGCCCGCGCATCGAGGCCATCACCGAGGACCTGCTCGACCGCATCGCCGCCGCGCCGGGTGACGAACCCCTCGACCTGCGGGAGGCGTTCGCCTACCCACTGCCCACCCAGGTGATCTCCGAGCTGCTCGGCATCCCGGACGACGTCCGCGCACAGCTGACGGACATGATGGCGGCCATCTTCCAGACCGGCTCGTCGGAGGAGGAGGCGCGGGCGAACCAACTCGCCCTCTACGCGCTTGCGGAGGGGTTCATCGCGGACAAGCGAGCCCACCCCGGCGACGACCTCGCCAGTGACCTGATCGCGGCGCGCGACGACCAGGACGGCGGTGCGGGCCTGTCGGAGGTGGAACTGATCGACACCCTGTTCCTCATGTACACGGCGGGCCACGAGACCACGGTGAACCTGCTGGACCAGGCCGTCGGCGCGCTGCTGACCCACCCCGGGCAGCTGGAGCTGGTGCGCACCGGCCGCGCCGGCTGGGAAGACGTCGTGGAGGAGACCCTGCGGGCCCATTCGCCGCTGGGCAGTCTGCCCCTGCGGTATGCCGTCGAGGACATTGCGCTCGACGAGGCGACCATCACGAAGGGCGACGCGATCCTCATCAACTTCGCGGCCGTCGGCCGCGATCCGAAGATCCACGGGGAGAACGCGGAGACGTTCGACATCACGCGGCCGACGCGCGGCGACCACATGTCCTTCGGGCACGGCGTGCACCACTGCGTCGGCGCGCCGCTCGCCAGGCTGGAGGCCATGGTCGCACTCCCCGCCCTGTTCGAACGGTTCCCGGACCTGACGCTCGCCGAACCCGCGCACCACTTGCGGCCGTTGGAGTCGTTCGTATCCAACGGGCACGCATCGCTCCCCGTGTTCACGCGGTCGAAGACCGCCTTCTGAACCACCCGGCCGTGCAGGCGCGTTCCCTCGCGCGCACGCAGCGGAAACGCCCCCGGCAGGTGCGGCTGCCGGGGGCGTTCCTCGTGGCCGGCATCCCCGGCCTGTCCGTATCGGCGGTCGCGCCACCGGATGGGTACAGCTGAATGGCCATGCAGCGGAGTACGTCCGTGGCATGGCCATTCAGTCGTGGAAGGGTCAGTTTCCGGAGCCGTGCGGATTGTCGATGGCGAAGCGCCACGTGCCGTCCGGGCCGAGCCGCAGAACATCGAGGCCCGTTCCCTCAAGGTGTTCGTCGCCCTCGGGCGCCGGGATGTCGATGGCCCAATCGACCACCAGCAGGGCCGTGTTTCCGGTGACGTGCTTCTCCCGGAGCGTCGCGGTCATCCGCGGCTTCTGCGTGAGGAACTCGACCAGCGCGTCCTCGCGCGCCTTTCCGGTGAGCGGGTTGCCTGGCTCCCAGACGGAGACGGCATCCTCGGTGTACATGCCCCTGAGGGCTTCCACATCGCCGGCGTTGAACCTCTGGACGTAGAGGTTGCCGTGCTCCTCCGCTGTGCGGGCGAGTTCCTCGATGGTGCTGGACATAGGGTGATCGCTCTCACTTTCTCTGGTCTCGAAGCCGGTATGCGAGCGCCGATCGAACATAACGGCCGCCCATCACCGTCTTCTCATTCATGGGCAATGCCCTGCTCACCTTTCCCATGCGTATCCGAGGATTACCGGCGTGTTACCGGATGCGGAACGATCTTCGGCAGACTGGAGATCACCTTTTCGCAGGGCCGGTCTGCACATCCTCTCCAGGGAGTCGGAATGAACGAAATCGCTGTCGTCGGATGGTCGTGCCGACTTCCGATGGCTTCCGGCCCGGAGGACTTCTGGAAGCTGCTCCGCAACGGCGAGAGCGCCCTCAGTGAGGGAATGCACGGGCGACGCGGTGGATTCCTCGACGGAGTCGGTGAATTCGATGCGGCCTTCTTCGGTATATCGCCGCGCGAGGCGGCCGTGATGGACCCTCAGCAGCGCCTCGTCCTGGAACTCGCCTGGGAGGCACTCGAAGACGCGGGCATCGTGCCGGACACCCTGCGCGGCAGCCGTACCGGAGTGTTCGTGGGCGCGCTCCGCGACGACTACGCCAACCTGCTCTACCAGCAAGGTGCCGAGGCGATCACCCCGCACGCGATGACCGGCCTGAACCGCGGAATCATCGCCAACCGGGTCTCGTACTTCCTGGATCTGCGCGGGCCGAGTTTGACCGTGGACACCGCCCAGTCCTCGTCGCTGGTCGCCGTACACCTGGCCTGCGAAAGCCTGCGCACCGGCGAAACGGACACCGCGATCGCCGCCGGCGTGAACCTGAACATCCTCACCGAGACCGCCCTCACCGAGGAACGGTTCGGGGCGCTGTCCCCGGACGGCGAGAGCTACGCCTTCGACGCCCGCGCCAATGGCTTCGTGCCCGGTGAGGGCGCCGGCGTGGTCGTCCTCAAGCCGCTGCGGCGGGCGCTGGCCGATGGCGACCGGATCCACGGGGTCATCCTCGCCAGCGCGGTCAACAACGACGGGGCCACCCCGGGCCTGACCGTGCCCAGCGGCACCGCGCAGGAGCAGGTGATCCGCGAGGCGTACGAGCGCGCCGGGGTGGACCCGCGCACCGTGCAGTACGTGGAGGCACACGGCACCGGCACCCCGGTCGGCGACCCCATCGAGGCCGCCGCTCTGGGTGCGGTGCTCGGCACCGGGCGCGACAGCGCGGATCCGCTGCTGATCGGCTCGGCCAAGACCAACGTCGGGCACCTGGAAGGAGCAGCCGGCATGGTCGGACTGCTGAAGGTGCTCCTCGGTCTGGAACGGCGGCTGTTGCCGCCCAGCCGCAACTTCACCCGCCCCAACCCCGCGATCCCGCTCGCCGAGCTGGGCCTGTCGGTCCTGTGCGAGCCCACCCCCTGGCCGCACCCCGACCGACAACTGATCGCGGGAGTCAGCTCCTTCGGCATGGGAGGCACCAACTGCCACGTCGTGGTCGCCGAAACACCCCAGAGCGACCCAAGCGCCCCCGCCGCCCCGGCGGCGGCACCGGCGGCATCCGCCCCCGTCCTGGCATGGGTGGTCTCCGGGCGCGGCGAGGAAGCCCTGCGCGCCCAGGCCGCGCGCCTGCACGACGCCGCGAGCAGCCCGGACGCACCGGAACCCCACTCCCTCGGATGGTCCCTGGCAGCGACCCGGACGGCGTTCGCCGATCGTGCGGTGGTCCTCGCCGAGGACCGGGACGGGCTGCTGCAGGGCCTGCGCGCCCTGGCCGACGGGCAGCCGTCGCCGCGCGTCGTGACCGGCCGCGCGGCGCCGGGCCGCCTCGGCGTCGTGTTCACGGGTCAGGGCAGTCAGCGCGTCGCCATGGGTCAGGAGCTGTACGCGGCGTACCCGAGGTTCGCGGCGGCGTTCGATGAGGTGTGCGCCGAGCTGGATCCTCTGCTTCCCCGGCCGCTGCGCGAGGTGATCGTCTCGGGTGAGGGGCTGGACGAGACGGGTTTCACGCAGCCCGCCCTGTTCGCCGTCGAGGTGGCCCTGTACCGGCTCGCCGAGTCGTGGGGGATGCGCCCGGACTTCGTCGCGGGCCACTCCATCGGCGAGATCGCCGCCGCCCACGTCACGGGCGCGCTCTCGGCCGCCGACGCCGCACGGTTGGTCGTGGCCCGGGGCCGGTTGATGCAGGAGCTGCCGGCCGGTGGTGCGATGGTGGCGGTGGAGGCGACGGAGGACGAGGTCGCCGTGCTGCTGGCGGGCCGTGGCCATGAGGTGGGTATCGCTGCTGTCAACGGGCCTTCTGCCGTGGTTGTTTCAGGTGTCGAGGAGGCTGTGGCGGAGGTCGCGGCGGAGCTGGCGTCGCGGGGTCGCAGGACCAAGCGGCTCCAGGTCTCCCACGCGTTCCATTCCCCGCTGATGGACCCGATGCTGGCGCGGTTCCGTGAGGTGGTCGGGGCGCTGGACTTCCGTGAGCCGGGGGTGCCGTTCGTCTCCACGGTCACCGGCCGTGTCACCTCGATCGGTGAACTGGCTTCCCCTGACTACTGGGTGGAGCAGGTGCGCCGTCCGGTGCGGTTCCTGGACGCGGTACGCACCCTGGAAGCCGAGGGCGTCACCACCTACCTCGAACTCGGTCCCGACGGCGTGTGCGCGGCGATGGTGGACGCGTCGGTGCGCAACCAGGAGGCGGCGGTCGCCGTGCCGGTCCTCAGGGCGGACCGCCCCGAGGCGAAGACCCTGGCGGCCGCGCTCTCCACCGTGTTCGTCCGCGGCGGGCGGATCGACTTCACGACGGCCTACGAGGGCACCGGAGCACACCGCGTCGACCTGCCCGCCTACGCGTTCCAGCGCACCCGCCACTGGCTCGACGGCGCGTCCCCGCGCCCGGCCCCACTGCCCGGCGATGCCCCGGCCGGGCACGCCGGCACGGCCGCGCACGGCACGGTCTCGGCGGGCGGGCTGGGAGAGCGCCTGGCCGCGCTGTCCGGGACCGAGCGTCGGCGGACGCTGACCGACACCGTGCGCGCGCACGTCGCCGCGGTCCTGGGCCACGAGCCGGATCAGTGGCGCGACTTCGACGCCACCTTCAAGGACCTGGGCTTCGACTCGCTGATGGCGGTGGAGCTGCGCAACGCCCTGTCCGCCGCCACCGGGCTGGGGCTGCCCACCGGGCTGCTGTTCGACCGGCCCACCCCCGGAGCCGTCGTCGACCACCTCCTCGACCGGCTGCTGGGCGCGCCCGCCGACGATGACACGGAGACCGCCGTCACGGCCGCGTGCGACGACGGTGAACCGATCGCGATCGTCGGCATGGCCTGCCGTTACCCGGGGGGCGTCGGCTCTCCGGAGGACCTCTGGAAGCTGGTCGCCGACGGAGTGGACGCCATCTCGGCCTTCCCCACCGACCGCGGCTGGGACCCGGACCTGTACCACCCCGACCCCGACCGCCCGGGCGGCAGCTACGTGGACCACGGCGGATTCCTGCACGACGCCGGCGAGTTCGACGCGGCGTTCTTCGGCATCTCGCCGCGGGAGGCCCTGGGCATGGACCCGCAGCAGCGGCTGCTGCTGGAGACCGCGTGGGAGGCCGTCGAGCGCGCCGGCCTGGAACCCCGCTCCCTGCGGGGCAGCCGCACCGGCGTGTTCGTCGGCGGCACCGCGCTCGACTACGGCCCCCGCATGGACGACACCGGCCACGGCGTGGAGGGCCACGTCCTGACCGGCAGCACCGCCAGCGTGATGTCCGGCCGCATCGCGTACCAGCTCGGGCTGACCGGCCCTGCGGTCACCGTGGACACCGCCTGCTCGTCCTCCCTGGTGGCGCTGCACATGGCGGTGCGCTCGCTGCGCACGGGAGAGTCCACGCTGGCCCTCGCGGGCGGCGTGGCGGTGATGTCCGCTCCGGGAATGTTCGTCGAGTTCTCCCGCCAGCGCGGACTGGCCGCCGACGGCCGGAGCAAGTCGTTCGCGGCGGGCGCCGACGGCACGTCCTGGGCCGAAGGCGTCGGGCTGCTCGTGGTGGAGAGGCTGTCGGACGCCCGGCGCCACGGGCACCGTGTCCTCGGCATCGTCCGCGGTACCGCCGTCAACCAGGACGGCGCGTCGAACGGTCTGACCGCCCCGAACGGCCCGGCGCAGGAGCGGGTGATCCGTCAGGCGCTCGCCGACGCCCGCCTCGGTGCCGGGGACGTCGACGCCGTCGAGGCCCACGGGACCGGCACGACCCTCGGCGACCCGATCGAGGCCGAGGCCGTCCTGGCCACGTACGGGCAGGGCCGGGAAGGCGGCGAGCCGGTGTTCCTCGGCTCGCTGAAGTCGAACATCGGGCACACGCAGGCCGCCGCCGGCGTGGCCGGGCTGATGAAGATGGTGCAGGCGATGCGGTACGGAGTCCTGCCGCGCACCCTGCACGTGGACGCGCCCACCCCCCATGTCGACTGGACGTCCGGCGCCGCGGAACTGCTCACCGAGGCCCGCCCGTGGCCGGCCACCGGCCACCCCCGCCGTGCGGCCGTGTCCTCGTTCGGAATCAGCGGCACCAACGCGCACGTCATCATCGAGCAGGGAGATCCCGACCTCGGCGCGGACCCCGTCCACCACCCCGTCCACGACTCCGGGCAGGTTCCCCCGGCGTCCGGCGCGACGGGGCCGCACGGACCGTGGGTGCTGTCCGGCCGTGACCCCGGCGCGCTGCGCGCCCAGGGGCAGAGGCTCCGCGACCACCTGCGCGACCACCCCGGGACGGCCCCGGCCGACATCGGCGTCTCGCTCGCGACGACCCGCACCGCCTTCGAGGAGCGGGCCGTCATCACCGGCGCCCGCACCGACGACCTGCTGGCCGGGCTCGACGCCCTCGCGGCCGGCGAGGACCACCCCGGCCTGGTGCGCGGCAGTGCAACCGGACCCGCGACCACGGCCGTGCTGTTCACCGGGCAGGGCGCACAGCGCCTCGGCATGGGACGCGAGCTGTATGCGGCGTTCCCCGTCTTCGCGCGGGCACTCGACGCCGTCTGCGCCGAACTGGACCCGTACCTCGAACGGCCGCTGCGCACGGTGATGTTCGCCGCCGAGGCGGATCAGGACGCCGCGCTGCTGCACCGGACCGGCTACGCACAGCCCGCCCTGTTCGCCTTCGAGGTCGCCCTGTACCGGCTGCTCGAACACCACGGCCTGACGGCGGACGCGGTCGCCGGCCACTCGATCGGCGAGCTCGCCGCCGCACATGTCGCGGGCCTGTGGTCGATGGCGGACGCGGCACGGCTGGTAGCCGCCCGCGGCCGGCTGATGCAGGCCGCCCGGGCGGGCGGTGCCATGGTGGCCGTCCAGGCCGGCGAGGAGGAGATGACGGCCGCGCTGGCGGGCCGCGCGGGAGAGGTCACCATCGCCGCGGTCAACGCCCCGGACGCCGTGGTGATCTCCGGCGACGCGGACGCCGTGGAAGCGGTCGCGGCCCACTGGGCGGCCCGCGGCCGCCGGCACCGCAGGCTCTCCGTGAGCCACGCCTTCCACTCGCCGCACATGGACGAGGTACTGGCGGAATTCCGTGAGGCGGCCGCCGCCCTCACCTACCACACGCCCGGCATCCCCCTGGTGTCGACGCTGACCGGCAGGCTCGCCCGTGAGGACGAACTGCGCTCGCCGGACTACTGGACGCGACAGATCCGCGAGGCGGTGCGCTTCGCCGATGCCGTGGACACCCTCCACGACGAGGGCGCCACCGTGTTCGTCGAGTGCGGCCCCGACGCCGTCCTGACCGCCCTGACCGCCCGTTGCCTCCCGGGCGGTCAGGCCACCGTCGTCCCGCTGCTGCGCCGGGGCCGGCCCGAGCAGGACACCCTCGTCCGCGGGCTCGGCACGGCCTACGCGGCCGGCAGCCGACTGGACACCGCCGCCTTCTTCCCCGGCGCCACCGCCGTCGACCTGCCGACGTACGCCTTCCAGCGCGCGCACTACTGGCTGTCCCCGCAGCCGGCCGGCGACCCCCGCCGCCTCGGCCTGGACGCCGTCGGGCATCCGCTGCTCGGCGCCGCGGTCGACATGGCCGGGCGCGACGAGTCCGTGCTCACCGGCAGGCTGTCGCTGAACGACCGCCCCTGGCTGCGCGGCCACGCGATCGGCGGCACCGTCGTCGCCCCCGCCACCGTCTTCCTGGAGCTGGCCGTCGCGGCCGCGGACCGCACGAGAGCTCCGTACGTGGAGGAGCTCACCCTGGAGGCACCACTTCCCCTGACCGACCGCCGGGCCGCCCAGCTGCAGATCACGGTCGGGGCGCCGGACGCCTCCGGCACCCGCCACTTCACCGTCCACGCCCGGCCCGACACCGGCGACGACGCGCCGCACGAGTGGACCCGCCACGCCTCGGGCTCCTTCGGGACGACACCCCCGCCCGCCGATCCGCCGGGGGCCCTGCGCGCCTGGCCGCCCGCCGGAGCCCGCCCCGAGCCGCTCACGGACGTCTACGGCCGGCTCGCCGCCGCCGGGTACGCGTACGGACCGGCCTTCCAGTGCCTGCGCGCGCTGTGGCGCGGCGCCGACGGCGACCTGTACGCGGAGGTACGGCTCCCCGACGACCAGCTCCCCGACGCGGCCGCGTTCGCGATCCATCCGGCCCTCTTCGACGCCGTCCTCCACCCCCTCGTGCTGGACATGGCGGACGGCACCGACCCGACGGGGATCCGGCTGCCCTTCGCATGGACCGGCCTGACCGTGCACGCCGTCGGGGCAACCGAACTGCGGGTGCGCATCGCCGTGGACACGCAGACCGGCACCGCCGCGCTGACCCTCGCCGACACGGCCGGCGAACCCGTCGCCGACGTCGCGTCGCTGGCCCTGCGCCCGGTCGCCCGGGACGTGTTCGCCGGGCCGGCCGGAGACCGAGAGCCGCTGTACACCCTGCTCTGGCCCACCGTCGCCGCCCCGCAGGCGGGCGTCACCTGGTCCGAGGCGTCCGGCAGCACACCGGCGGCTGCCGCGGACGACGGCGCCGACGTGGTCGTCGTACGCCTCGCCGCACCCGGCCAGGACACCGGAACCGTCCCGACGGCGGACACCACCGTACGGACCCTCGGGCTCGTGCAGCGCTGGCTGGCCGATCATCCGCTCGCCGACGTCCGCCTCGCCGTGGTCACCACACGCGCCGTCGCGGTCCTGCCCGGCGAGGACGTGCTCGGCCTGTCGGCCGCACCCGTGTGGGGACTGATCCGCTCCGTGCAGTCCGAGCACCCCGGACGGGTCACCCTGGTCGACCTCGACGACCCGGCCGACGACAAGTCCCTCATGGCAGCGCTGGCCCTCGGCGAACCACAGGCAGCCGTCCGCGACGGCCGGCTCCACGTGCCGCGCCTGGCCCACGCCGGCCCGCCCGGGCCGACTGCGGACGGAAGCCGTCCCGACGCCCGCGCGGCGACACCGACCCGCATCGACCCCGAGGGGACCGTCCTCATCACGGGCGGCACCGGCGGACTCGGTGCCCTGCTGGCCCGGCATCTGGTGACCGGTCACGGGGTACGCCGGCTGCTGCTGAGCAGCCGGCGCGGCCCGAGCGCGCCGGGCGCCCGCGACCTCGTCGAGGAACTGACCGGGCTCGGCGCCGAGGTGACCGTCGTCGCCGCCGACGCCGCCGACCGCGAGGCCGTCGTCTCCCTGCTGGCGCACGTCCCCGCGGAGCACCCGCTGACCGCCGTCGTCCACACCGCGGGCGTGCTCGACGACGCACCCGCCGAAACCCTCACCGAGGAGCGGCTGCGCGCGGTGATGCGGCCGAAGACGGACGCGGCCTGGCATCTCCACGAGCTGACCAAGGCTCATCCGAAAGCCGTCCTCGTCCTGTTCTCCTCCGTCTCCGGGCTCATCGGCACTCCCGGCCAGGCCAACTACGCCGCGGCCAACTCCGGACTCGACGCCCTGGCCGCCCACCGCCGCGCCCGGGGCCTGCCGGCGGTCTCCCTCGCCTGGGGCCTGTGGGACGCCACCCACGGAATGGGCGGCTCGCTCCGCCCGGCCGACCTCGCCCGCTGGGCCCGTGCCGGCTTCGCGCCGCTCACGCCCGCCCACGGCCTCGCGCTGTTCGACCGCGCGCTCGCCGAGGGGCGCGACGCGCTGCTCGTACCGGCGCTGCTGAACCCGGTCGCGCCGGACACCGGTCCGGATCCGGTGCCCGCGGTTCTGCGGGACCTCGCCGGCCCCGCGTCCGCGCCTCCCGCGCGCCGCACCGTCACGGCGCGGGACGGCTCGGCCGGCCCGGACCCCTCGTGGGCGCTGCGCATGGCCCAACTTCCCGCCGATGAGAGGCAGGCCGCGGTTCTCGACCTGGTCCGCACCGCGGCCGCCGAGGTGCTCGGGTACACCGGCGGGACCGAAGTCGCCCCCGACCGGGCGTTCAAGGACATCGGCCTCGATTCCCTCGGGGGAGTCGAACTGCGCAACCGCCTGAGCGCCCGCACCGGGCTGCGGCTGCCCGCCACGACCGTGTTCGACCACCCGTCGCCGCTCGCCCTGGCCGGCCACCTGCTCGGACAGCTCGCGGGTCCGGCCCCCGCCGAGGTGCGGGCGCCGGCCGGTGTCGCGGTGGATGAGCCGATCGCGATCGTGGGGATGGCGTGTCGGTATCCGGGGGGTGTGGGGTCGCCGGAGGAGTTGTGGCGGCTGGTGGCTGATGGTGTGGATGCGGTGGGTGAGTTTCCGGGGAACCGGGGTTGGGATGTGGAGTCGCTTTACGATCCGGATCCGGATCGTGTGGGTACGTCGTATACGCGGCGTGGGGGGTTTCTGTACGACGCGGATGAGTTCGATCCGGAGTTCTTCGGGATGTCTCCGCGGGAGGCCGTGGCGACGGACCCGCAACAGCGCCTGCTGTTGCAGACCGCATGGGAGACCTTCGAGAACGCAGGCATCGACCCCGCCGTCCTGCGTGGCTCCAGCACCGGTGTCTTCACCGGTGCCATGTACGACGACTACGCGTCCCGGCTGCCCAGGACACCCGGCGAGTTCGAGGGCTTCCTGCTCGCGGGCAACCTCTCCAGCGTCGTCTCGGGACGCCTGGCCTACACGTACGGGCTGGAAGGCCCGGCGGTGACGGTGGACACGGCCTGCTCGTCTTCGCTGGTGGCCCTGCACCTGGCGGCGAGCGCGCTGCGGCAGGGCGAGTGCGACCTGGCCCTCGCCGGCGGCGTCACGGTCATGTCCGGACCGAACGTGTTCATCGAGTTCTCCCGGCAGCGTGGCCTCTCCCCGGACGGTCGCTGCAAGTCGTTCTCGGCTTCGGCGGACGGTACGGGTTGGTCGGAGGGTGCGGGGCTGTTGTTGGTGGAGCGGTTGTCGGATGCGCGTCGGCACGGGCACCGGGTGTTGGCGGTGTTGCGTGGTTCGGCGGTGAATCAGGACGGGGCGTCGAACGGTTTGACGGCTCCCAATGGTCCGGCGCAGGAGCGGGTGATCCGGCAGGCGCTGGTGAACGGCGGGCTGAATCCGGCCGACGTGGATGTGGTGGAGGCGCACGGTACCGGGACGACCCTGGGCGACCCGATCGAGGCGCAGGCGCTGCTGGCGACCTACGGCCAGGACCGGCCGGAGGGTGGGCCGTTGTGGCTGGGTTCGCTGAAGTCGAACATCGGGCATGCGCAGGCGGCTGCGGGTGTCGGTGGTGTGATCAAGATGGTGGAGGCGATGCGGCGTGGTGTGATGCCGCGGACGTTGCATGCGGAGGAGCCGTCGTCGCACGTCGACTGGGATGCGGGTGCGGTGCGGTTGCTGGCGGAGGCCAGGGAGTGGCCGCGGTCGGACCGTCCGCGCCGGGCCGGCGTGTCGTCCTTCGGCATCAGCGGGACCAACGCCCACGTGATCATCGAACAGGGAGACATCGAGCACGGAGGCAACGAGCACGGAGGCAACGAGCACGGAGACAACGAGCACGGAGACAACGGGCCGGAGCCCACGGCTGACGAGGTCACGGTCACGCACCCCGTTCCCTGGTTCGTCTCGGGCCGGGACGAGACGGCGCTGCGGGCGCAGGCGGGACGGCTCCATGCCCACCTGGAGACACGGCCCGACGCCGACCCGGTGCACGTCGGATACTCCCTGGCCACCACCCGAGCCGCACTCGGCCACCGTGCCGCGGTCGTCGGCGCCACCCGCGACGAACTGCTGACCGGCCTGAAGGCCCTCGCCGACGGCGCCGAGACGCCGGCCGTGCAGCGGGCGGTCGGACCGCGCGGCGGCGCGGACACCGCCGTGCCGGGGCGAGGACGCACCGCGTTCCTCCTGACAGGGCAGGGCAGCCAGCGCCTCGGCATGGGCCGGGAGCTGTACGAGACGTCCCCGGTGTTCGCCGCCGCGCTGGACGCCGTGTGCGACCACCTCGACTCCGCCCTGTCCCGACCGCTGAAGGACGTCCTGTTCGCCCCGGAGGGCTCCGCGGACGCGGCGCTGCTGGACCGGACGGTCTTCACCCAGGCCGCACTGTTCGCCGTCGAGACGGCCCTGTACCGGCTCCTCGAACACCACGGCGTGGCCCCCGACTACTTCCTCGGTCACTCGATCGGCGAAGTCGTCGCGGCACACCTGGCCGGGGTGTGGGACCTGGCCGACGCCTGCGCCGTAGTCGCCGCACGCGGCCGCCTCATGCAGGCCGCACGCAAGGGCGGGACGATGGCCGCCCTGGAGGCCGCCGAGGACGAGGTGCGCGAGACGCTGACCGCGTACGGCGACACGATCGCCGTCGCCGCGGTCAACGGACCCCGCTCGACCGTGGTCTCGGGCGACGCCGAGAGCGTGGAAGCCGTCGTCGCACTGTGGCACTCGCGCGACAGGAAGGCCAAACGCCTGCCGGTCAGCCACGCCTTCCATTCCCCGCACATGGACGACGTCCTGGACGAATTCCGGGCGGCCCTCGCCGGGGTCACCTTCCACGAACCGAGCATCCCCGTGGTCTCCGACGTCACGGGGGTGCTCGCCACGGCCGGCGAACTGCGCTCGCCCGACTACTGGACCCGTCACATCCGCGAGGCCGTCCGCTTCCTCGACGGCATGCGGTTCCTGGAAGAGGCCGGCGTCACCACGTACGTGGAACTCGGCCCCGACGGAGTGCTCACCGCCATGGCGCAGGAGTGCCTCACCCAGGACGGAGCCGGCCTGATCCCCGTCCTGCGCTCGGCGCGGCCGGAGAAGCTCACCGTCACCGCCGCACTGGCCCGCATCCACCTCGACGGCGGGCGGCTCGACCTGACCACCGTCTTCCCCGGCGGGCGCCGAGTGGACCTGCCCACCTACGCCTTCCGCCGCGACCGCTACTGGCTGACGGCGGCGGCCGAGCCGGCCGACGCCTCCGGCCTCGGACTGAGTGACGCCGGCCATCCGCTGGTGGGCGCCACCGTCGCCGTCGCCGACCGCGACACGTACCTGCTGACCGGCCGGCTGTCCCTGGCCACCCATCCGTGGCTCGCGGACCACGCCCTGCACGGCGTGGCCGTGTTCCCCGGCACCGGTCTGCTGGAACTGGCCGTCCGGGCGGGCGAGGAGGCCGGCTGCCCCGACGTGGCGGAGCTGACGTTGTCGGCGCCGCTGGTGATACCGGAGCGCGGCGGCGTACAGGTGCAGATCGTCGTGGCCGAACCGGATGCGGACGGCCGCCGGCCCCTGGCGATCTACGCACGACAGGACGACGGAAAGGACGAGGCCGGTCGCATCTGGACCACCTGCGCCACCGGTCTGCTCGCGCCGGAGACCGCCCGCACGCCCGCTTCCGGCCCCCTCGCGGTGTGGCCGCCCACGGGCGCGCAGGAGATCGACCTGAGCGGCGTGTACGAGAGGCTCGATGCGGCGGGCTACGGCTACGGACCGGTGTTCCAGGGGCTGCGCCGCCTCTGGCGGACCGACGGGGACCTGTACGCGGAGGTGGGGCTGGCCGACGAGCAGCGCGCCGGCGCGGCCGGCTATGCCGTGCACCCCGCCCTGCTGGACGCCGCGCTCCAGGCCCTGCTGCCCGCGGTGGCGGGCGGGCACGGACCGGGGGGCGTGCCGTTCTCATGGGAGGGGGCCCGCGTGCACGCCGTGGGCGCCGCGGTCCTGCGGGTCCGGCTCACCGCGACCGGCGGTGACACGGTGGCCCTCACCGCTGTGGACGGGGCGGGCGCGCCGGTCGCGTCCGTCGACAAGCTCGTCCTGCGCCCGCTGTCGGAGAGCGCCGTTCGCGATGCGGCCGCCGCAGCACGGGGCGGGCGGGACGGCCTGCTGCGGGTCGAGTGGTCCGAACTCCCGGAGTCCGGTGCCCCGGAGGCGCCCTCGTGGACGGAACTGGGCGACGGAGCAGCGCTTTCGGACTTGGCGGAGCTGCCGGACGGAGTTCCCGGCACGGTGCTGCTCCGACTGCCCGCTCCGCCGGAGGGGGACCGCGATGTGGCCGCGAGGGCGCATGTCGTTCTCGGTGAGGTGTTGGGTCTGGTGCAGGGGTGGTTGGGGGAGGGGCGGTTTGCCGGTTCGCGGTTGGTGGTGGTGACGCGGGGTGCGGTCGCGGTGGGAGCGGGGGAGGTTCCCGATCCGGCTCTGGCGGCGGTGTGGGGTCTGGTGCGCTCGGCGCAGACGGAGAACCCCGGCCGGTTCACCCTGATCGATGTCGAAGGCTCCGCCGATGCACCCGGCAAGTTCCTGGCTCAGGTGGCTGCTTCCGGGGAACCGCAGGTGGCCGTGCGCGGGGAACGACTGCTGGTACCGCGACTTGCGCCCTTGACCCCGACTGCCGGCGAACGCCCCTCCTTTGGTGGGGGGACGGTGTTGGTGACGGGTGCGACGGGTGTGTTGGGTGGGGTGCTTGTTCGGTATTTGGTGCGTGTGTGTGGGGTGCGGTC